>CAZUBB010000351.1:0-1508 GCA_964618485.1 uncultured Pirellulales bacterium | reverse complement strand
CACCCTCGTCGTCGGCGCCGCCAGCTGGTGCCGCGCCGACTTCCTGATCGGCCCCCGCCGGCTCCACTGGTCGACTGGCGCCGGCGTCCCGGTCGCCGGGCTCACTGCTTTCGCACTCGTCGCGCTGAGCTGGCTCCGCACCGAGGGCGGGTTCGACCGCTACGCTGCCTGGGGCTGGACCCTCGATGCCGTCAGCTTCACGATTCCCGCGGGGCTTCCCATAAACAGACACTGGCGGAAACGTGATCAGGAGCTTCCACTGGCAAAGGCCAACGTCATTGGATTTGACCTCGTCGCACTTCCGGCTGGGTGGCGAGACCCGGAACTGGCGGTCCGGGAGTACCAGATTAATTGGTGCAAACGATCGAATATCAGTGATGCCGATTGCGCATCAATAGCAACACAGAAAGGCGGAAATTACTTTTCCGAAAGGGGCCCGTTTGCCGCGCTCGATCTAGGCGGCGAGCCGACCCATAAATTATTCTTGGAAGACTGGGGGAGAGAACGCGCAGCATATCGTAAAGAACTCCCGAAGGTGAATTTGGCGGGCAGGGATCTTCGCTACCTTTTCGCGGTCCTGTCGTCTTTCGTCGGAGCTCACATGAAAGGTGCCCGTTTAGGAAAGGCCGATCTTCGAAGTGCACGTTTGGAGGGGGCGATGCTTCAAGAGGCAGATTTGACGGGAATCGCGGCACGAGGAGCAAGGTTCGATTGGGCGGACCTGCGGGATTCCCGGGTGACCGGCGCCAACCTAATAGACGCTGTTTTCATCGACGCCGATTTGAGCGGTGCTCAGCTTTGCGGAAGCAGCCTGCGCGGCGCGACTTTCTTGCGTTCTGACATGCGGGACGCAGATCTTTCGAATTCCGATCTGACCGGGACGGACATGAGCGGCGCGTTGTCATTGACGCAGGAGCAACTCGACGGAGCCGTTGGCGACGAGACGACTCTGCTCCCGTATTCTACCGATTGGAGGAACACCGCACTCTTCGTTTGGAGTTGTTGGGAGAGTGAGCCGCCTAACTTCGACGAGATTGCCTCATTCGGAGAGGCGACAAATCCAGATGCCGTGCGACGGAAGATGCTTTGCGGACCAGACAATCCGAGGGTTCGCACCGGAACACCGACGCATTCGGCCCCGTCACTTCTGTACGACCGAGAACGCGTTGTCGAACCCCGGACCGGAGGGCCTGATCTTGCGCATTCTGTAAGGGCTTGCCTCACAGGGCCCTAGAGTGAATCGCATATCTGGCCAGCAAGACGATCGCATCCGACGGAGGAAGTCCGTGGCGAGGCTGGAGTTCGCAACTTGCCGGCCCGGCTCACGCCGGCCGCGGCTGTCCATGCGCCGGTCCCCTTTGCCAACGACCCACGAGAAGCCGCCGCTCGACTTTGACACGCCGTCGCGCCGCTTAGTCGGCGGCCCGGTCAGCGACGCATTCCTGGCGTTCCAGAAACCCCTGGCCACCTCCCGGCTCCGGGTCCGACGATTAACCCTTTGGCCTTAC
>CAZUBB010000350.1:265-1538 GCA_964618485.1 uncultured Pirellulales bacterium | reverse complement strand
ACTCCCTCTCGGGGGCGTTTAGGTGTAAAGGTTACCATTCCCAATCGTGAAAACACTCCGAGCATCAAGCCAATCGGGCAGAGATGACGACACCATACACGCTTATGATAGCCCCATACATATCCGACAAAAACTGCTGCAAGCATGGTGATGCCAAACACCCACGCAATCCCCTCAGCATGATCGCGCACACCAATAAGCTGCCCCCAGATGGTAATGATCAAGAAGCTGATAATCGGTGTGCCTGACCACTCTATCCATTGTGGACCCATTCGCTGGCCGCCCCCATCGGACACAGCAGACCGCACCAGCTACGTCCTGAGAAGATCACGGACATAAATACCAGTGGAAACCATAGCGTCCATATTAACTCCCGCGCAAATACTGAAAAATCATCAAACATTCCAGCACGTTCTGATGCTTCTGGCAGCAATAGCGGCAAGATTATCACGGTTGCAAAAAACAAGAACATCAACAGATGCAGCCACCCAAGCACAGGGCGATAGCGCACAAAAAACCGTTCCAATGCCAGTTGCAACGAAGGAAGTTCTTTTTCAAAAAATATAGGGCCAATCATCATGGGCGCATATTGATAATGATTCGCAAATGGTAACTTGATCTGTATCAACGGAGGGTAATTTATTCTCCGCATTTAACCTCTTGTTAACCAAAGGTTGCATTCTCACTGAAAACAGTTGATCTGAATCAATCCGCAAACGCCACGAACTCCATAGGCTTGAATGAACAATAGGGAGTTTTGGCTATGCTGCACGCACACACATCGAATCAACCTGGATCCCAGCAACACCCACGAGACTGGGCGAAGGCAACCGATAAAGAACTTATTGCCCATGTGCTGGAGCGTTACCATGTCAGGCACCGTCAGCAGCTGCCAGAGTTGATTGCACTGGCCGAGAAGGTCGAGCGCGTACATGCCGAGCATCCAGATGTACCTGCTGGCTTAGCGGTGCATCTCGTGGATATGCTGCAGGAGCTGGAAAGTCATATGCAGAAGGAAGAACACATCCTGTTTCCTATGATTCTGCGTGGTCAGAAAACCATGGCTGTTGGCCCCATCTCCGTGATGGAATCCGAGCATGTTCAGCACATGGAGGCACTTCAGAAAATGCTGATGCTTGCCCATCAACTTGAATTGCCAGAGGCTGCATGTAACAGCTGGCATGCGCTTTATGCAGGGGTTGGCGAATTACGCGATGACCTGATGGAGCATATCCGATTGGAAAATGAGTTTCTCTTCAAACAAAACGTCAGC
>CAZUBB010000350.1:0-255 GCA_964618485.1 uncultured Pirellulales bacterium | reverse complement strand
GATCTATGACCAGAAGCCAGAGCTTGACAGGAGTTGAGCGGACATTCGCTAAGAATGAGGTGATTGTCAGTAAGACTGACACCAAAGGCATCATCACCTATGCCAATGAGGTTTTTTTGAAACTGGCAGATTACAGCCTTCAGGAAATTCTCGGAAAACCGCATAACATTATCCGGCATCCAGATATGCCAAAACTGGTCTATAAACTACTCTGGAGCGTATCAAAAGCGGCAAGGAAATATTCGCCTATGTGGT
>CAZUBB010000349.1:0-1544 GCA_964618485.1 uncultured Pirellulales bacterium | reverse complement strand
GGGTATAATGCTGAAGTCATTTTCTGAGTGGCCTCTGACGATGGAGTCGACGCAATCCCTATTCGCCGATGACCGGAACGCCGCAGGCAAGGACGTTGCCGGCGAGGTTGAGAAGCCGAAGGCTGCGCCGCGGGTACTGCTTCCCAACCGCGGCCAGATGGAGTTTCATGCGCGCGATCTTGAATCGCTGCTGCCCGAGGGCCACCGGGCACGCATCGTGTGGGGCTACGTCGAGCGGCAGAATCTCGAAGGACTGTACGCCGGGGTTAAAGCCGTCGAAGGCGGCGTTGGACGCTGCGCGATTGCCCCCGAGATCCTGTTTGCCCTGTGGCTGTATGCCACCCTGGAGGGGGTGGGCAGTGCGCGGGCGATTGCCCGGCTCACGGTGGAGCACGACGCCTACCGTTGGATCTGTGGCGGGGTACAGGTCAATTACCACACTGTGGCCGATTTCCGCAGCCTCCATGGCGCGTTTCTCGACGCGTTGCTCAGCGACAACGTGGCTGCTCTGATGGCTGCCGGCGTGGTCAAGCTCAAGGCGGTGGCCCAGGACGGCATGCGGGTGCGCGCCAGCGCCGGGGCGGGATCGTTCCGGCGCGAAGCCAAGCTCCTGGATTACCTGGAGGCGGCCCGGCAACGGGTCGAGGCGCTCAAGCAGCAAGTCGATGAGGACCCCGGGGGCGAGCGGCGGCGCAGCCAGGCGGCCAAGCAGCGCGCGGCGCAGGAACGCGAAGCCCGGATCGAAGCGGCTCTGGCGCGGCTGCCCGAACTGGCCGAGATCAAGCAGCGTCAAGGCAAGCAGCCGCAAGCGGCACCACTACCGACGCGCACGCCAGCGTGATGAAGATGGGCGATGGCGGCTTTCGGCCGGCCTACAACGTTCAGTACGGCACCGACACCGAGAGCCAGATCATTGTCGGGGTGGAGGTGGTCACTTCCGGCAGTGATCAAGGGCAGATGGCGCCGATGGTCGAACAGGTCAGCGCGCGTTGCGGGCAGACGCCGAGCCAATGGCTGGTCGATGGTGGTTACCCGGCACACGAGCAGATCGACGCTGTGTCCCAGCGCACCGTGGTACTGGCCCCAGTCCCCCAGCCCAAGGACCCGGAGGTCGATGCGCACCAGCCCAAGGCCGGCGACAGCTTGGCGGTCGCCGCATGGCGCGAGCGCATGGCCACCGATCAGGCCAAGCAACGCTACAAGGAGCGGGCGGCCACCGCCGAATGCGTCAATGCGCAGGCGCGCAATCGCGGCTTGATCCGCTTGAACGTGCGCGGGCTTGCCAAGGTCAAGGGCGTGGCGCTGCTGTTTGCACTGGCGCACAACCTGATGCGCATGGCCCGTCTCGCGCCGGAATGGGTCGGCATAGGGACCGGACCGTGCGCAGTTCCCGCAATGGTGGTTTGAGGGCAGCAAACGCCGGCAATTCGTCGAAAGGACGGTCGATCGCGGAGTAGATCATGGCATGGGCATATGGGACTCGTCACGACGGCACAGCTACCCGTTCCACCATTCCGATTCACAACCGAAAAATTCACAGCCTC
>CAZUBB010000348.1:0-1577 GCA_964618485.1 uncultured Pirellulales bacterium | reverse complement strand
CCTGAATGCCGAGATGGCGCCCCAGTGCCCGAGCATCACCGAAAAGAAAGAGCCGCTCGCCGGCGCTGAATAAAACCTTCAGCCAGCCAGGCCGCTTCGCGCACGTTCCTCCAGAACGCGCCACGACGTACCCAGCACGCTACAAAAGCCGACGACCGTTGCGGAAACAAAAGTTCCGCAACGGTCGTTTTTTTCTTGGACGACTTTTGCCGCAGTATGCGCTTGCGTCGCGCCTACTTCAAATCAACCGACCAGTACGCATTGTCGAGGAACGATTTCCAGCTCTCGTACTTCGGGTTGCCCAGCTTGAGTGTGAGCATGGGGCTGCGTTTCGGTTTGACCGGCGGCTTCACCAGCTTCATGTTCGCCTCGTGCGGCGTGCGACCGCCCTTGCGGACGTTGCACTTCACGCAACTGCAGACGATGTTCTCCCAGCTTGTCTCGCCGCCGCGGCTGCGCGGCATCACGTGATCGAGGCTCAGCTCGCACGTCGGGAAACGGCGGCCGCAGTACTGACAGCGGTTGCCGTCGCGGGCGAAGATATTGCGCCGATTGAAGCGGATCACCTGCTTCGGCAATCGCTCGTAGGAAAAGAGCCGAATGACGCGCGGCACCTGGATCTCGAAGTTCACCGCGCGAACCCAATCCTGGTCCGGCTCTTTGAACTCGGAGCGGAGCTCGCTGATCTCGCGCCACGACACAAAGTCGTAGTTGGCGTATTGCCCATCCTCGAGGTGGATGACTTCCGCCATCTCGCGGAACAGCAACGAGAACGCGCGGCGCACGTTGATCACATGAACCGCCACGTAAAGGCGATTCAACACCAACACACTCGTCCCAAGCGGATCAAGCGCGGGAGCCACGGCAGTCATAAACTCTCTCTCCGGGGGGATCAGGGGAGTCGCGAGAGCAGCGGGACGCGGCCTGGCCGTGCCAGGACGTGTCCGGTTGCTCTTTCCCCTTCGCCCAAGTCGGCGGCGGCGCGTGCCAGGTCTGCGACGCGATGTTACTTCGCGCCGGCGCGCGGATCTCGCGCGACAGACCGTCACTCGCACTCGCTGGGCGGCGGCGTCCCCGGAGAGACTTCCGACTCAGCCCTTCAATTTATCCCAGGCGGAATCGTTTCGCCAGATCTCTCCCCTGCCGCACGAATTTGACGGCTGCTGAATAGGGGGAAACCCTTCAGCGCCAAGTCGCCCGGTAGCGGAACTCGATTGCGGTGAGTCGCGCGAGCCAATTCGCGGGCGCGCTCGCCGCGCGCGTGCGTTAACGCGCGTGCTGTCATTGCTGGAATTGCCCAACGTGGGTGGTGATTGCCGCAGCGCGGCGAACCATCGCGGGCGCGCGGCGTAACAATCGACCGCCAAGTGCAGGTCGGCACACGTCTGTCAAGCGGTACGCCAGCAACTCGGCTGATGGCAAAATAAGCTGGCAAAAAGCGCGAAACACGGCTTGTAGCGCTTTTGCGCGCGTCATTAGGATGAATTGGTCGGCGGCGCTTGGAAGCTTCGCCGTGATTCGCAGTCCGTTCGTTCATCTAGCCGCAGGGAGCGGGTCCATGCTGCACTACTCGTGTG
>CAZUBB010000347.1:0-1597 GCA_964618485.1 uncultured Pirellulales bacterium | reverse complement strand
GGCTCGGCAACTGCGTGGCGCGAACGCCGGCCGGCAACCCCTGATACTTTTCCGCAACGCCCGTCACCGCGCAAATCGAGTCGAGCAACTGCTCCGCGGTCTGCAACCGCGTCGCGGCATGCGAAGCGTACTTGACGTCCTGCGCATTGAAGGCGTTCTTACGCGAACTGAGTTGATACGTGCGGCTGTTGAGGATCGTCCGCAGCGTATGCTTCCAGTCAAATCGGCGGCCAATGCGTTGAGCAGCGGCTCGTTCGCCGGCGGGTTCGAGTCCCGGAAGTCATCCACCGGCTCGACGATGCCGCGCCCCATCAGATGCCCCCAGATGCGATTGACCGCCACCTTGGCAAAGAACGGGTTCTCCGGCTGCACGAGCCACTCGGCGAACGCGCGGCGGCGGTCCTCATCGGCGGGAATCGCGGCCTCCCCCTGGAGCGGCAGCCACGGCGGCATTTGTTTCCCCGTGCGCGGCTGCGTGATTTCTCCTTCGCGCGAAGCGAACACCACCACTTCATCCGGCGCGGCGCCGGGCTGGCGTTCGATGCGATTGAAGAAGGCACCGATGCCGTAGTAATTGTCCTGCGTCCACCGCTCGAACGGATGGTTATGGCACTTCGCGCATTGAATGCGAACGCCGAGAAACACTTGCGACGTCGTCTCCGTACACTCATTCGTATCGGCGGCCGTGCGATAGTAGTTGGCAGCCGGGTTAGCGAAGGTGCTTCCGGAAGCGGTAATCAATTCTCTTGCGAACTCATCGTACGGCATGTTCTGCGCCACGGCGCTCACCAGCCAGTGATGGAACTTATGCACGCCGGCCGGCGTGATCCGCTTATTCCCCAGCCGCAACAGGTCGCCCCATTTGAGCGCACAGAACGTCGCGTACTCCGGCCGCTCCAGCAGCGCATCAATCAGCTTGGACCGTTTCCAAGGATTCGGGTCCGCGAGAAACGTCCTCGTCTCCACAATGCTCGGCAGCTCCCCGATCACGTCCAGATACGCGCGGCGAATGAACTCATCGTCCGTGCACAGCTCCGACGGCAGAATCTGCATCAACTGCAGTTTGTCGAACACATACCGGTCGACGAAGTTGTTCTCTGGCGGAGAGTTCCACGCAAAACCCTCCACGTCCCGCAAGAACGTCATCCGGCACGTTTCCAGTTGATCGAGATAACGCACCAGAATCGCCGCCTCGCCGCGATCCTTTGCTTGCACATGTCCGTGCACGTCGACCGTCGCAACCGCCTCATCGGAACTCGAATACGAAGCGATGTCGGTAATGTCCCGTACCGATCCGTCCGAGAAATGCGCGAGCGCCACGACGCGCTGCGACGTCGCCGGATAATGCAGCGTCCGCTCGCGCGGATAAACCTCGACGCGCACGCAGCGCGGATGCTCCGCGGGATCGACCTTGCATCCTTCCGCAATCCAATCGCGCAGCAGAGCATACGCTGGATCATCCGGCTTCAGCTTCAACCCGCCGCCATGCGCCACCGCCATCGTCGGCTTGGCCAACAGCAGGCTCGCCGCGGGATCAAGCAGATTCACGCGCCGCTGCAAGTCCTCTTGCGCCAGCGTGTAGATATCCAACTGCGGA
>CAZUBB010000346.1:1320-1618 GCA_964618485.1 uncultured Pirellulales bacterium | reverse complement strand
AACGGATCGTTCGAGACACCAGGCCAGACGGTCGGCTACGTTCCGCCCGACAACGGCGTCCACACCGTTCCCGTCCGCGTCACGGGTTCCCAAGGCACGCACTTTGCTCAAGCGACCGTCAACGCCACGAATGTCGCTCCTACTGTCGCGATCAATAGCGTGGGGCTTGGTGCGCACGGTCAGCCCATCACGTTCACCTTGATTTCCACCGACGCCGCCGTCGATCAGGCCGGCCAGTTCACTTATCACATCGACTGGAACGGCGACAGCACGATCGATCAAGTCGTGGTCGGCACGA
>CAZUBB010000346.1:0-1310 GCA_964618485.1 uncultured Pirellulales bacterium | reverse complement strand
GCCCGGTGTTGCACACGTTCGCTGCGACGGGCGTCTACGACGTCAAGGTTACGGCCACCGACAAGGATGGCGGCGTCAGCACGGTCGTGACTTTGCCCACCACGATTACGTCCTTTGGACCGCTCGGCCCCGTGTTTGTCAGCAATGACACGACTGACGAGCGCCGCGCGGCGACCGCCAGCGACGTCGACGGCAACTTCGTCGTGGTGTGGGATGCCGAGGGGAGCAATCAGCGGATTCAAGGACAGCGGTACGACAGCTTGGGGGATCGAGTCGGTAGCAACTTTACGATCAGTGACACGTCCTCCTCGTTGCGCAGCGAGACGAGCGTGGCCATGAACGCCGCGGGACAGTTCGTCGTTGTCTGGACGGCCGCCGATGTCGACGGCCAGGGATTGGGCATCCGTGCGCGCCTCTACGGCAACAACGGCATGCCGCTAACCGGCGAGATCGGCGTCAATTCCGGCACGGCGGGCGATCAATCGCAGCCGGCCGTCGCGATCGACGCGAACGGCAATTTTGTCGTCACCTGGGCCGGCGGCGATGCCAGTGACCGAGGAATCTGGCTGCGCAAGTTCAACTCGGCGGGGACTCCGCTCACCGGTGATGTGGCCGTCAACACCACGACTTCGGGCAATCAGACTTCGCCGCGCATGGCACTCGACTTGAGCGGCGCGTTTCTCGTGGCTTGGACCGACGAAGCGGGCGCCGACGGCGATGGACGAGGCGTCTACGCACGACGATTCGACGCCGCGGCAGCTCCTGTCGATGCTCTCCAATTCGAAGTCACCGGCTCGACCGTGGCGGATCAGAGCGAGCCCGATGTGGCCGTCGATGCGACAGGAAACTATCTGATCGTGTGGCACAGTAGCCACGGCGGCGAAAGCGTCGTCGGCCGTACCTTCGACGGTGCTAGCGGACTGCCAGACGGACCTGCGTTTCAGATCAACTCGTCGTCGCTGCTGAATGTGCCGGGAACGGCGCTGCAGCCACGTGTGGTGCGCGATGTTCAGGGCAACTTCACCGTGTTGTGGCAGGCAGACGGCCAGGACGGCAGTTCGCTGGGTATCTTTGCGCGGCGGTTTCTGTCCACCACCGCGCCGCTTTCCAGCGAGTTTCGCATCAACTCGTTCGTGGCTGGTGCACAGTACTCGCCTGCGTTGGCCATGGACGCCCTTGGCAACTTTGTCATCACTTGGTCAGGGCTTGGTTCCGGCGGGACCACGGAAGTCTTTGGACAGCGTTTCGTTGGTGCGACGATCAATCCCGATGGTCTCGAAGGGATCCTGGGCAACAACACGCTTGCCACA
>CAZUBB010000345.1:0-1618 GCA_964618485.1 uncultured Pirellulales bacterium | reverse complement strand
GTCGAATCCGGGGAACGTGCTGGCGACCCTTCGCAACGGTAGCATGCCGGTCCAGACTTTTGACTGGATGTCGCCGATCCTCCGTTACGACACCGAACTCGGCCAGAACCGGGCCGAGAGGTATCGGACAATTATTAACCGCTACTCCTGCCCGAGCCAGGTTTTCGATACCGACATCGCGATTTACCAGCTAAGCTCGAACGCAGACGCCGATGATTTTCGGGCGCTTCAGGGCGGCTTTCGCCCCCTAAGCTATCTAATGCCGTCCCGCTTTCAATATTGGGGGCTCTCAGATACAGATCCTCCATATCTGGCACATGTATTAGGTTTTGGGCCGAACGGCCCGGTTCGTGCACGGGGGCTTCCGCCAGGTTTCGAGACGCGCATCCAAAACTATCGTTCAAAAATCGAGAAGATCGGTAACGCCGGTCGAAAACTGATGGCGACCGACGGCACCCGCTATCTCGACGACACGCCCCTCCTTGACTTCGATCCGCATCCGGATCCGCAGTACTTCGGGTCGTTCACGTCGAACAGCGGCTGGTGGTCCGGCTGCATATCGCACGGCGTAAGGGCGAATTCGCGCAATTGGGATGGGCAAACCGTTACGCGCGGCTCGGAATCGAACGGTCTTAACCTCGCCCTCACATACCGCCACGGCGCCGGCGCCCGGAGCGACACGCCCGTCGACGCTCACAGCAACCGAGGTACGCTGAACGGTGCGTTCTTCGACGGCTCCGTTCGGCGCATGACCGATCGCCAGTCACGCGAGATCGAGTACTGGTACCCCAAGGGCTCGATCGTCAACACGCCCAGCGAGGGCATGACGCTCGTCCCGCAGAACTTCGAGATTCCGTAGCGGTTCGGCCGCCGCGGCCGATTAGAATTCACATCTGGGCTGGGCAGCGGGCCGGAGGTCCGCTGTCGGTTGTACGTTCATACTTGTTCATCCGAGGGAGGGTGTCATGGCCGCTCGATTTGCGCGCTCGTTGCGCACGCTCGTTTGTCTGGTCGTCGTTCTGATCGCGCCCGGCGCGGTCGCACAGCTCTCCGTGGTTTCGATCTCGCCCACTCGCAACGCCAGCAACGTCGACCTCTTCACGTCGATCAGCATCAACTTCGACCGGCCGCTCGACACCGCGACCGTGACCAGCCAGTCGTTCTGGGCGTTCGGCCGGATCAGCGGCCCGGCCGTCGGCGTGATCAGCTTCTCGAACGGCGATCAGACCGCGACGCTTACGCCGGACCGGCGGCTCCAGGTCGGCGAGACCGTGACGGTCTTCGTCGCGAACACGCTGCGCGGAGCCGATGGCTCGTCGCTGCGGGCGTCGGGCTACTCGTGGCAGTTCACCACGCGGACGCGCTGCGCCGGCCTCGAATTCCAGCAGATCGCGTCGATGTCCAACCGCGTCAACGGCGCGCAGACGCGGATCTACGGCGGCATCACCACTGATTTCGACTCCGACGGCTGGGTCGACATCGCCACGATCAACGAAGTCTCCGCCGACATGCGCATGTTCCTCAACCGCGCGGACGGCAGCGGGCTTTACGACCCGAAGCTCCTGCCGCCCGCACCGCTGATGGACGAAGTCAGCCCCAATGAGCCGGGCGACTTCAA
>CAZUBB010000344.1:0-1640 GCA_964618485.1 uncultured Pirellulales bacterium | reverse complement strand
GCCAAGAAGAAGTAGCCGTTGCCGCTTTGCCACCAAAACAATGAGAGTTAGACCACTTGAATACCGATTTCACACTTGACGGACGTTGATATCCTCCTCCACTAAATGTATCGTCGGTGATCCCTTAATATCTATATGAATTTTCCACAGCGACCTTTCATTTTCATAAAAACCGCTGCAAATTGTGTCGTTAGCACTTCTTAGATGGGGCTGAACTAGCTTCTTGGAGGTGGATGTCAGTGATGATGAGTTAGCGTGTTCAGTGTGTTTATTATACGATACTCTGTGTACTTCTAGATTTTGCGAAGCCAAAAGAACCGTTTTTTACGAGATTCATAAGTGCAAGTGTGGGTAGGCGAACATCGAATTCCGCCAACCCACTGAAATACGGCTGCACGTGCGCCGACTAGTACCTGCGCTCCAGACACACAATAGGGCTGCCACAGCGGAGCAGCAGTCGCACGTAAATCTCCACTGCCCTGTCGGCAAAACATCATCCCAACTCGATGTAAATGCGCTTGTTGATCTTGCCCTTACTCTTGTAATCAGTGACGCGGATTGTGCCGACTTCCGCTGTATTGTGGACGTGCGTACCGCCATCTGCCTGCAAGTCCAGTCCGACGATCTCTACCGTGCGCACTTCGCTGATCCCTTCCGGCAGCAGGTTGATCTTGGTGCGGATCAGGTCGGGAATCTGGAAGGCTTCCTCGCGCGGCAGTATGTTCACGCGTAGCTCGTGTCCCACCTGCACTTCCTTGTTGATCGCAGCTTCAACTTCACGCACGAAATCGCCTGCCAACGTCTCGAACTCGAAGTCCATCCGTCCTTGCAACGGTTCCATGTTGCCGCCCGTGACGTGTGCGCCATAGTCACGGAAGATCACGCCGCACAGGATGTGCATGGCGGTATGGGTGCGCATCAGTTTGTGACGGCGATCCCAATCGAGCTGTCCCGTCACTTGCGCACCGATGGCGGGTAGCGGGACATCGCCGCCGAGCGTGTGATTGACCTCCGCGCCCGCCTTTTTAACGGCGTTGACTTCCCATGTCGTCGTGCCATCGCTCAACGTGCCGAGATCGTGCGGCTGCCCGCCGCCGCCGGGATAAAACGCGCTGCGATCTAGCGTGACGATCCGCGTAGCGGGATCGGCGCTGGTGACGGTGGCGGCGAAGGTTTGCAGATAACTATCCGTTTGATACAGTAATTCGGTCATTGTTCATCCTTAGTTTGAGTTAAGCCTCACTCCCTTGCCCCCTCTCCTAATGGATACTTCTATTGGAGAGGGGAAATACGGAGGAAGATCACCCGACGCTATGCTGGAAAAAAGCGGCGGCGCGGTTGGCGCTGTCCACGAAGTTAAGCATTTTGTCTTCCACCAGTGCTTGTACGGCTTCACGCCCACGTTGCAGATCATCGGGGGATAATGCCTTGCACTCGGCATTGGTCATCCGTTCGCCCCGCCGCAGCGCCACCAGCAGCGCGATCTCTAGATCGGTGGCGACGTTGACTTTGCTGACCCCGCCCCCTTCCAGCCGGATCGCTTGCAGCATCATCTCAGCGGGGACGCCGGAGCCGCCGTGCAGCACCAGATGGACGGGCGTGCGGGCGCGGATGGCGCGGATGCGCTCGTAATCGATCTT
>CAZUBB010000343.1:1140-1640 GCA_964618485.1 uncultured Pirellulales bacterium | reverse complement strand
GCGCGGGGCGGCCTATGAGATTACGCAAACCGACACGACGGCCACATTGCGCTACATGAACAAGCTGATCCTGTCGGTGCATCGCGGGACGGGCGCGACGTCGATCCAAAACGCAGTCGGCAGCCCGATCGTCTTTGACGGGTACACGATTGCCTCACCGACCGGCGATTTGGACGGCGCCTGGAACAGCCTCGACGATCAAAATCTGAGCGCCTGGGAAGAAGCGGACAATGTGAGCGCTTTTCGTCGCACGGAGTTCAATCGGTCGGCGACGACGGCCGTGAGCGTGGGGGCGCCGCGGGCGATCGGGACGCCCTACTCCCCGGCGGCGCCGACCGTGTTCGGCGAGGCGGTTGGGGAAAATCTCTCGTTCCAATACGCGGTTCCCGGGCTGGGGACGATTGACGGCATCGTCGAGTACGTCGGGGCGCACAACAACCTGGTTCTCACCATCGATCCCTCGAATGGTCGCGCCAGGCTTCAAAATCAATCCCCGTACT
>CAZUBB010000343.1:0-1130 GCA_964618485.1 uncultured Pirellulales bacterium | reverse complement strand
ACGGATACACGATTCAGTCGGCCTCCGGGCGTTTGAGAACGGCCAACGCCAACTGGAACAGCCTGGACGACCAGAATCTGGGCGGCTGGGAGGAAGCCGACAATTCCAACACCTTCCGGCTCACCGAGTTCAACCGGACGGGTGAAACGGCGATGGCGGGCGGCGGGACGATTCTTAACCTCGGAACGCCAATCAATGTTACCGGTGGCATCCAGCTCGAAGATTTCACGTTCGACGCGGCAATCTTCGAACCGCTCGGCGGCGACTACAACGACGATGGCGCCGTCGACGCCGCCGACTACACCGTCTGGCGCGACCACCTGGGAAGTGGAACTTCGCTTCCGAACGACAACACGGCCGGAGTCGGTCATGACGACTACGTTCGCTGGAAGGCGAATTTCGGCAATTCGGGATCGAGGACGATTCGCGGCATTGTCGAGTTCGGCAGTATTCCAGGTGCTGGCTCGGGAGCCACGCTCGGTATGTCGCCCGTGCCCGAGCCGAACACGATGCTCTATCTGACACTGATCGTGGGGGTCGTTTTCGCTTCGCGCATCCCGCACACTCAGGCACGCGTGCGCGGGGGACGATAATGGCGAAGGTTGGGCGAAGAGGCGTTTTGGCAGCGATCACTGCGCTGTCGGTGTGGATGCTGTTGTTTCACCGGTTGCCGGCACACGCGGACGATGGCCACTTTGGCACTGCGACAATCGACATTACGCCGTCACTGCCAATTCGGCTCAGCGGATTCGGGAACCGCACGACCGAAGCGACCAACGTTCAACAACGCCTGTTTGCCACGGCGGCCGTCTTTGGCAGCGGAGACGGCAGTCCTGATTGCGGTCGACTGCACCGGCGTGCCGGACAATGTCGCCGACGTCGTCGCGGCTTCGTTGAGCGGTCAGTTGGGCATCGCCCAGGAGAGAGTTGTCATCAGTTCAACCCACACCCATAGTGGTCCCTGCGTCGACGGCTACCTCGATAATTTGTTCGGGGCGCCCCTGCCGCCGCTCCATCAACAGCACGTCGATCAATACACGGCCGAGTTGACCGACAAGCTGGAACAAGTCGCCTTCGATGCGATCGCGAATCGCACGCCAGGGCATTCGATCACCTGGGGGACCGGCGCG
>CAZUBB010000342.1:0-1674 GCA_964618485.1 uncultured Pirellulales bacterium | reverse complement strand
ATTTCCGCCTGGGACAGTATCTGGCACATCCCGCTCTCGTCACAAAAACAGGTTCTCGAAAAAATCATTCAAAACCTGGAACCGCGAGGAATATTCATCTTTTCTACCGGCGGCGTGGATGCGCCGGAAGAAAAAACTGATTCGTTCATGGGGCCGGAAATGTATTACAGCGCACTGGGAATTCCTCAATTGCTATCAGTGCTGGGAAGTCTGGGGTGCATCTGTCGGCACCTTGAATACGATCAATATCCGGAAAAACATTTGTATGTTATCGCACAGAAAACGTGCTCCAGATGACTCACCCAATCATGAAAACAAACAACACGATTTTATTGACGATTCTTTTTCTATTTTATTCCGGTTTTGCAAGCGCGCAGGTGCTGGAGCCGCCTGTGATTGAAGTCACGCAGCAGCGCACGGCTGTCACGGTCACTTGGTCACCGGTTCCGGATGCGCTCGGTTATCGGCTGCTGTATGCGCCCTATCCGTATACCGGCGCGGACAGTGTTCAATCAATCGATGTCGGGGATAAAACGGCTTTGTCGGCAGCGCTGTGGGATGGCGCATCGTTTTATGTTGCGGTGACGGCTTATGATAGCAGTACCAGCAGCAATTATTCAAACATAGCGCTGTTTTTTCTGTCTGCCGCGCCGGCACTTGATCCGGACGCCCTGCCTGTTGTCACCAGCATGGATTGGTACAAACCACCGGTATCCGTTTCCTGGCAATGGCAACTGAACGGTGAAGTTAATCCGGATTATCCAGTTGCGTTATATGATATCGATCTGTTCGATTCGTCCGCAACGTTAATCAATTCACTCAAGGCTTCAGGTAAAAAAGTCATTTGCTATTTCTCCGCCGGTTCTTATGAGAACTTCAGAGAAGACAAAGACAGATTCGATCCCGCGGCGCTTGGCAATCTGTTGGATGGCTGGCCGGATGAGCAATGGCTGGATATCCGTTCACTTAATGTGGCTGAAATTATGGTTGAAAGGCTTAATCTGGCTTTGCAAAAAGGTTGTGATGGCGTGGAACCGGATAATATGGACGGTTATTTGAATGACAGTGGCTTTGAACTGACCGCAAGGGATCAGTTGGCTTTCAATAAATTTATTGCCAACGAAGCGCATAAAAGAGGCTTGTCGGTCGGGCTTAAAAACGATCTGGAACAGATCCCGGAATTGGTGGATTTTTTTGATTTCAGCGTGAACGAACAATGCCATGAGTTTGATGAATGCGATACGCTGGAACCTTTCATTCAAGCCGGAAAACCCGTACTAAATACGGAATACCTGCAAAAATTCAGCGATGATGCCGGCGAGCGCCAGGCACTGTGCAACTCAACCAATAATGCCCAGTTTAGAACACTGGTTCTGCCGCTTGATCTGGATGACAGTTTCCGGTTGAGTTGTTTTTAGCATCAAGACACATGGCGTGACATCTCAATTCCTTTCCAGCCACCGGCGATTTCAACGTACAGACGATAATCGGAAAGCATGAAGGTACCAGGTCTTGCAATAACACATACCGGCAAAAGGCAAGCAACGTCACGTTGACGCCGCACATTGAAGCAAGGCAGAAAAACAAATAAAGCGCTTGATTACGCAATGCGTATCGGGCTTACGCGGTTTTTTGTTGCCGGTGATGACAGAAGCATCAGGCAGTATGAAGGTC
>CAZUBB010000341.1:370-1694 GCA_964618485.1 uncultured Pirellulales bacterium | reverse complement strand
CGATCATGGGCTACTTCGGGGGCCTCATCGACATGCTCCTCTACCGCGTCGTCGAGATGTTCATGGCCATCCCCGTCCTCTTCCTCCTCATCGTCGCCGCCGGAGTCCTCCCCAGAAACACCTACGTCATGATGGCCATCATCGGGTGCGTCACCTGGCACGGCGCCGCGCGCTTCACCCGCGCCGAGTTCATGAAACTCAGATCCCAGGACTTCGTCCAGTCCGCACGCGCCGTCGGACTCCCCCTCCCCTCCATCCTCTTCAAGCACATGCTCCCCAACGGCGTCACGCCCGTCCTCGTCGACGCCTCCTTCGGAATCGCCGCCGCCATCCTCTTCGAAGCCGTCCTCTCCTACCTCGGCCTCGGCCCGCCCGACCAGCCCTCCTGGGGACGGGTCCTCTCCGACGCCGCCGGAGAGGACGGAACATTCAACTGGTGGCTCGGCGTCTTCCCCGGCGCCGCCATCTTCCTCACCGTCCTCTCCCTCACCATGATCGGAGAGTCCCTCCGCGACGCCATCGACCCCAAACTCAAGAAGGCTCGCGTCTGAACACGCCCCACGCCACACCCGCCCTCACCATGACCACCGCGACCTCCAAAGCCCCAGCGCCCCAGTCCGACCGCGCCGCGCTCTCACCCCTCCTGCGCGTCGAGAATCTCGCCGTCTCCTTCCAGTCCGGACGCGGACCCCGCGTCCAGGCCGTCGACGGCGTCCGCATGGCCATCTACCCCGGACACACCGTCGCCGTCGTCGGAGAGTCCGGCTGCGGAAAGTCCGTCACCGCCATGTCCGCGCTCCAGCTCATCCCCAGGCCCCCGGGGCAGTTCGACCGCGGAAACATCTGGTTCCAGCGCGAAGCGCCCGCGCCCGAACGGCCCGTCGATCTCCTCACCCTCAACGACCGCCAGATGCGACAGATCCGCGGCAACGACATCGCCATGATCTTCCAGGAGCCCATGACCTCGCTCAACCCCGTCTACACCGTCGGAGACCAGATCATCGAGGCCATCCTCCTCCACCAGAACGTCCAGCCCAAGGACGCGCTCGACATCGCACTCAAGTCCATGGCCGACGTCGGAATCCCAGAGCCCGCCAAACGCATCCGACAGTACCCCCACCAGTTCTCCGGCGGCATGCGCCAACGCGTCATGATCGCCATGGCACTCTCCTGCAGGCCACGCCTCCTCCTCGCCGACGAGCCCACCACCGCCCTCGACGTCACCATCCAGGCCCAGATCCTCGAACTCCTCCGCGAACTCCAGCGCACTCGCTCCATGGCCATCATGCTCATCACGCACGACCTGGGCGTCGTCGCCGAGAAC
>CAZUBB010000341.1:0-274 GCA_964618485.1 uncultured Pirellulales bacterium | reverse complement strand
GTACGCCACCGTCTACGAACTCTTCGAGAACCCCCTCCACCCCTACACCCGCGGCCTGCTCGCCTCCATCCCCAAAATGCACGAACGACTCGACCGCCTCGTCACCATCACCCAGATCGTCGACGACCAATCACAGTTCACACGACTCCACGAGGTCGGACAGCACAAGTCCGTCAGACCCTGGTGGCCCTGGCACGACGCCCCACCCGACCTCGCCTCCGACCAAGGCCCCTCCTCCTGCCTCGTCGAAGTTCGTCCCGACCACTGGGTCGGC
>CAZUBB010000340.1:0-1708 GCA_964618485.1 uncultured Pirellulales bacterium | reverse complement strand
GGTCTGCGTATCCAGATTACCAGTGGGCTCATCAGCGAGAATCAACGGCGGTTGATTGATCAGTGCGCGACTGATTGCGACACGCTGCTGCTGACCGCCGGATAATTGATTGGGGTGGTGCAACGCGAACTTCTCCAGTCCGGTGCGGCGCAACTGCTCAAGTGCTTTTACACGACTCTCAGAACGCTTTTCTCCAGCATATAGCAAAGGCGTTGCGACATTGTCCAGCGCGGTCATACGCCGCAACAAATTAAATCCCTGAAAAACAAAACCAATATAACGATTACGAATACGCGCCAGCGCATCGTTGGACAATGCAGCCACGTTCTGGCCGGCCAGCCAGTAGTCGCCGCTTGTAGGTGTGTCAAGACAGCCCAGTATATTCATGAGTGTCGATTTACCTGAGCCGGAATGCCCCATAATGGCGACAAATTCGCCTTTGTCGATATCAAGATTGATATCGTGCAGCACCGGCGTCTCAATCGTGTTGCCCTCCGCATCGCAGAGACTGTAGCTTTTTTGCAGCTGCCGCATGCGGATTAATTCAGTTGTCATGATGGGTGAATTATAAGTCGCTCAAAACATCCGGAAACGAAACTGACTTGCTGAATCTTTTTTACCGCTTTTATCGCGAATGATGACGGCATCACCCTCTTTTAGCTCACCCGCCGCAATTTCAGTGTAATTACCATCGGTAATTCCTGTCGCCACATAAGCGACCGCGCGTATCCCGTCAATCAGCTGGTACACCGTCATCTGATCATCGGATTTCTTTTTTATCCGGACTCCCGCCGAACCGGCGGATTCGGCATCATCAGGTTGGTAACGTAACGCTGCATTGGGTATGCGCAGCACATTCCGCCGCTGATCGACGACAAAATGAATATTCGCCGTCATGCCCGGCAAAAGCGCGCCGTCATCATTGCTGACCATGGCGACGACATTATAGGTAACCACGTTTTCCTGAATTGTCGGATTGAGCCGGACCTGTCTAACCGTGCCGAAAAATGTGCGATTCTGATAAGCATCCACGGTAAAATTAATCGGCTGACCAATGTGCAGAAGACCAATATCCGCTTCGGAAACACTGATATTGATCTGCATTTCACGCAAATCCTTGGCAATCTGGAACAATACAGGCGTCTGAAAATTTGCCGCAACGGTCTGGCCGATATCGACATCACGCGCAATAACCACACCTGAAATCGGCGACTTGATAATACTGTAGTTCAGATTGGCGCGATCCCGTTCAACCTGCGCCCGGCTGACCGCCAATTGGGCGCGCGCGGCGTCCAACTCCTGCCTGACAATGTCGAGTCCTTCCGCTGAAATGAACCCCTGTTCATGCAGTTTTTGGTGGCGATCGAGCTTGCTTTTTGTGATGTTATGCTGTGTCTGCGCACTCAACAGATTGGCGCCGGACTGCTGCAACTGCGCCTGCAGCAGCGCGGGATCAAGTTCTGCAAGAATCTGCCCGGTTTTCACTTCGTCGTTGAAATCGGCGTGCAACCGAACGACAGTACCGGAAATCTGCGTACCGACATTGACCAATACAACAGGCGTCAGTGTCCCGTTAGCGGATATGGTTTGAATAATATCGCCGCGATCCAGCATGCGCGTCTGATAAACATTAGCTTTGTTTTCATCGCTGTCACGCGTGAGCCAGTAAATTGAAACAGCAATAACCAGCAACAAAACTACAAAAGAA
>CAZUBB010000339.1:0-1716 GCA_964618485.1 uncultured Pirellulales bacterium | reverse complement strand
ATCGAGCCAGCCGGGGAACCCTCGTTCCGCCAATAAAACAAGGCCGCCCGGGAGACGGCCTTGGGACATCGGCTGCCGGCTGGGTTGTGCGACTCCCGCCATCGGCCTTTGCGACAGGTTGTCCAGTATAATTCTACGACTTTTCCACGCCGGGGGAGTATGAGAGTTACGTCAGGTTTTGGTGATACCTTGCGGTGGGGGAGATTCACCACAGAGGCACGGAGGACACGGAGGGAGGAGGGAGGATGCGAGCGAATTGGGGGGCGGTAATGAGCGACGAATTGAATCCTTACGCTTCGCCACGGACGCCAGCGGAAGCGCGGGCGGCGGTCGTGCGCATGCCGGTGCGGCCGCGGCTCACCCGTTTGCTTACAGTTGGGTTGATCGTAAACATTCTTTCGATCCCCGTTGCCATCGGCATGGAAGAGGTATCGGGTCGCCTCAGGAATGGCGGGTTTCCGTTTCTGGGAAATGCCGTCGAGTATGCCGCCCATGCAGTCAGTTTTTGGGTTCTTGTAGCTTGGCCGATCGTATCGTTAGTTGCCGCGATCTATACGCCAGTTGTGGACATGGATACGAAGTGGTGGCGGACGAAGACGTCGATCGCCGCCGTCATGTTGCTGTTGTGGATCGCCTTGTTCGCGACATTCTTTTTGATCGTGAGCCATTGGGAGCAATAAGCCGTTCTCTTGCCCGCGATCGCGCGTGGCCTACCCGCCCAGCGCCTTCGATCCTTGCATTCAGCAGGACCTGCGTAATCCCACTTTGCGTTGGCGAATGGGCTGGGCCAGCTAAAATGAGTAAGTGCCGCCGCTGACGCAAATCCAAAGTCTCCGACTCCTCACATGAACCCCATCTACCGCTGGTACTGGATTGGTCGCGGGATGGGCTGGCGGAATGTGCCGCGACGGGCGGGGTTTCTGGCGCTGCGCAAGTTGGGCGCCGAGCGCCGGGCGTTGCCGCCTGGCGAAGCGTCGTCCGAGACGTGGCGCAAGGCGCTTGTGCCCGAATATCGAGCGGAGGCGGCGGCCGACCAGTGGCGACAACGGGCGGGGACATTCTTGATCGATCCCGAGCGCGCTCCGGCCATGCGCCAATCGCTCACGGCGCTCGTGCCGGACGATTGCTGGCGCGAGCACGTGACTGAGCAGGTCGCGCGGCTGCAGCGCGGTGAGCTCAAATATTTCGGCCACCGCTACTATCAGGTGGGTTCGCCGGCGCGGTTTCTTTACGATCCGATTCACGACGTCGATTGCACGAGCGGTAGCTCGGCGACAGAGATTGACTCGCTCGATGCGCGCCGCAAGGACATCAAGTGCGTCTGGGAGGCCTCGCGGTTCTCGGTCGCCTTTGCGCTGGCGCGGGAATATGTGCGCAACGATGCGCCGGAGGCACCGGAGCTTTATTGGAAGCACTTCGAGGCCTGGGAAGCGCAGAATCCGTACGGGCTCTCCGTGAATTGGAATTGCAGCCAGGAGTCGTCGCTTCGCGTGATGGCGTGGATCTTCGCCGCGTGCGCGATGCTCGATGCGCCCGCCACGACGCCGGAGCGGTTGCATCGGCTGACACAATTGGCGTGGTACACCGGGCGGCAGGTGGCGTTCAACATTGGTTACGCGCTCAGCCAGCAGAATAACCATGTGTTCAGCGAGGCGGCGCTGCTTTGGACGCTGGGGCTGTTGTTCCCGGAGTTTCAGGCCGCGCCTGCGTGGCGCG
>CAZUBB010000338.1:0-1771 GCA_964618485.1 uncultured Pirellulales bacterium | reverse complement strand
GGTTGCGCGGCCGGCGGAATGATGCCAGCGGCGCTCCGTTGTTCCCGGTTGCCACCGCCGGGATGCGAAAATGCGACCTACCCTTGGAAGGACCGCGGCGAAGCGCCCGTTGCGTCGCGCGCGTCCGTCGACTTGAACAAGGGCCGATACATGTCCAAGACTTCCCCTGGACCCGATCTCGCGAAACTGTCCGCGCGGCTGGCCGCGAACAACGCCCGCGTCGACGCGTTTCTCAACAGCCTGCCGAGCCGCATCGACCGGCTGGTCGAGGCCGCGCTCGACGGCGATTGGGACTCCGTGCGAAGGATGAGCGAATACCTCGCCATGTCCGGCGAGGCCTGCGACTGCCCGGAGTTGGCGGCTCGCGCCATGGCCGTGGCGAGCGATGCCAAGACCGCCGCGGATTCCACGAGCCTGCGTCGCGGCGTGTTGCGGCTGATCTGCGAGTGCGGCAAGGCCCGTCCGCAGCGCTCGTAGTCCACGGGAAGTAATTACGGCGTTGCCGTCACAGGCGCAGCCGTGGGGACGTGGCCCAATTGCAGGCGTTGTTCTTCCACAAGCTCGCGGCCGCCGGCCAGAAACGCCCGCACGCGAATCCGCCAGCGGATTTTCACGATGACGCCGTCATAGCTGAGCGGGCTGTTGGGGAGAATGGTCGCAAAGCGGCGCGGCAGGCGAGGATCCCAATCGGGATTCGTGTCGCGCGACATGCGGTCGAAGTGATGGACCGCCAGGTCTTCGTCCCCTTTCCCTTCGGTGTGCCATAGCACGGATAATTCCGCGGCGCGCACCTGCTCCGGCGTGACGCCGTCGATGGCGTAATCGCCTTGAACCTCGTCCCCAGGCTCGTAGACGCGTTTGAGGCCGTCGACGCGAATCACAATCGCCGCGCGTCTCATGGACTTGCTCCCCGAGGGCATCGTGGATAAACGACGATCGTGTACGCCCGTTCGTAATCGGCCCAGCCTTTGATGCGGCCGCGCAGCAGGAGCTTCCACTCGATGCCGTTGTGCTTGCCGCGGAACGAGTGCATGGCGGACTCAGGGATGGTGAACGATCCTTCGGCCTCGTAAGCCTCGGTATGCCGCACCGTGGTCTCGTCGGCGCCGAGGATCAGGCGCTCAAATACGCGTTGCGTCATTGTCTGCGTATCGGTCCCCAGGCGGTACACGGCCCGTTCGTCGCACACCAGCGACATGGTAAAGGCGTCGAAACGGAGCTGCCCCGACTGCGGCAACCATAGGTAGAGCGAGTACTTCTTGCCCGGCGACAAGGGGTGCGCGGAAATCTCGACGCGCGGCGGTCCCACGCCGGTGGTGTTGATCCAGAGCCGGATGACGTGGATCACCAGCCAGACGCCGGTGGCGATAAACGGCAACGTCAGGGCCGAGAGCAGCCAGTTGGGGTTGCCATCGAGATGGTCGCGCAGTGCAACGGAACCCAGGAGCGCCGTGGCCACGTTCCACACGGCGCACGCGATGACGGTGCCCGCCAGTTTCCAGCCAGGCGAAGTGTCAATCGGCAGGCGAAACGCGAGTTTCGTTCCCGGGCTGTTCGTGATTTCATGATCGCTCGGGATCGCCGGCCACTCGGGCGGACCCGCGGGCGATTCGTCGAACAGTTCCACGTTTTTGCGCTGGGCGTCGATCGCCGCGCGGCGCTCCGCCGATTTGCCGATCGACGTCACGCGAAACGCAAGGCCGACGCTCCCGAGCACAATCAACGCGCCGGGAAACAGCAGCAACAGCCAGCCGGTGCCGGAAAGGCCGAG
>CAZUBB010000337.1:398-1817 GCA_964618485.1 uncultured Pirellulales bacterium | reverse complement strand
ACGGCTGGCACTTCACCGGCGCGTGCGAAGCGAACGGCGACAAGCTGGACGACGCCTGGTTCATTGGCCGCGCCTCGCAGGCCCTCCGCGACGACCCGCGGCACGCGATTTTCGCCGTCAGCTATCGGAAGACCGACCAGAAGTTCCCGCTCATTTGGGACCGCCGCGCGGACTACGTCTCCGGCGTCAACGTCACCGATCACTACACCAAGAAGCCGTCGGCCCTTGCCGAAGGAACCGCCCGGGTCTTTTTCAAAACGGTCGCGAAGGACTCGGAGCAGCGCGTCCCGGCCGTAGTGCACGTCGCCGATGCGAACGGCGCGTCCCTGTTCGTCGGCGTGACGAAAGGCGAGAACGCGGATGCCAACGATCACCTCGAATTCGCACTGCCGCTCGACGCTACGGTCACCGTCACGGCATTCGCCGCGGATCGCCACGAGGCCCGCGCTACTCAAGAAGTGAAGGTCGAGAAGAACGATCAACTCGTGGCGCTCGTGCTCGACACTGACTCACCAGCGCCGGCTGCGCCGGAACTGGAAGCGATCGCTTCGCGCGGCGCCGTCGAAATGTTGAAGGCCTACCTCGCGCTTAAGGCGCGTCCGACGCTCGACGAGCAACCGTTCGTCAAAGTGCCGTTGAAGCGCGAAGATGCCGACGCCGCGGCGAAATTGCTCGCGGATGATCACGCGGCGAACATTCGGAAGAACCGTGCGGAGGAACTGGAAAAGCGAGTCATCACCGATGGCGAACTTCAAATGCCGTTCTACTACGAGGTTTTTGGCGACAAGCCTGAAGGCGGGCGGAGCTTATACATTTCGATGCACGGCGGCGGCAACGCCCCGTCGCGCGTGAACGATCAGCAATGGGAAAACCAGAAGAAGCTCTATCGGCCCGAGGAGGGCGTATACCTCGCCCCGCGAGCGCCGACGAACACCTGGAACCTCTGGCACGAAGGGCACATCGATCGGATGTTCGACCGGTTGATCGAAGACCTGGTCGTGCTGGAAGACGTGAATCCGAACCGTGTTTACATCATGGGCTACTCGGCCGGCGGCGACGGCGTGTTTCAGCTCGCGCCGCGGATGGCGGACCGCCTCGCAGCGGCCGCGATGATGGCCGGGCATCCCAACGAGACCGTGCCGCTGGGCCTGCGCAACATCGGCTTCACGCTCCACATGGGCGGAAACGACGGCGCGTATAACCGCAACCAGGTGGCCGCCGAATGGGAAAAGAAACTCGCCGACCTCCGCGCCGCCGATCCGGAAGGATACGAGCATCTCGTGAAGATCCACGAAGGAAAGGGGCATTGGATGGAGCGAGAAGACGCTGTCGCGGTCCCCTGGATGGCGAAGTTCACGCGCAATCCGTTCCCCAAGCGGATCGTGTCGCCCGGCTTGGCGTCGAACTGCTGCAAGATGC
>CAZUBB010000337.1:0-388 GCA_964618485.1 uncultured Pirellulales bacterium | reverse complement strand
CGTCACGCACGACCGCTTCTACTGGCTGGCGATTCCATCCGACGCGCAAAAAGCGGGCGATGAAATTATCGCCACGCTCAAGGGGCAGGAAGTCGTCCTCGAAACCGACGGCCGCCGCAAGATCTTCGTCCGGCTCAACGACGAGATGCTGGACCTCGACCAACCGGTGCAGGTGTTCTTTAAGGGCGAAAAAGCCTCGAGCGCCGTCGCCCCGCGCACGATTGCCACGCTCGCGAAGACCCTCGCAGAACGCGGCGACCCGGCGTCGATGTATTCCGCGGAGATCGTGGTCAAGTAAGGATATTGGCCCGCGAAACGCGCGAAAGGGAGAAGGAGCACGGAGTACGGAGCTAGAATTGGGGAGGATGGTCCACGGAATACACGGAAA
>CAZUBB010000336.1:0-1836 GCA_964618485.1 uncultured Pirellulales bacterium | reverse complement strand
GCCATCGAGGAACTTCGGTGCCACTGCTTCGGTCGTTTCGGGGAGCATGACCTCGCCGGAATCGGTATCCACCACCTGCGAGGCCAGCCGCCGCTGACTCTGACCTTGGCGAAGCCGAGCGAAAAACGCCGCGTAGCCCCAGAAATCCTTTTGCTTCCACTTATCGAACGGGTGGTCGTGGCACTGCGCACATTCAATCTGCACGCCGAGGAAGATTCTCGCCGTGCGTGACGCCAGGTTCTCCGGCTTCAGCTCCAACGCCGTGTAGAAGAGCGCCGGGCCGGTCTCGTTGCCCGCCCCCGTGGTGACGAGCAAATCGGCGACGACGTTGTCGTAACGGGTATTTTCCGCGAAGTGGCTGCGGAGCCAGCGTTCGAAGCCGATCACGCCGCCGAACTGCTGGATTTCCATATCGCCCGGCAACAGCATGTGCCGCCAGACGTTGGCCAGGTGCGAAGCGTACGCGGGGCTGTTCGTCAGCCGGTCGATGAGCGCGTTGCGCTTGTCCGGATCAGTGTCCGCAAAATACGCCCGGGCCTCAGCGGCCGTCGGGATCGTTCCCGCGAGATCGAGATACGCCCGGCGCAGGAACTCCGCGTCGCTGGCCGGAGCGGCCGGCATGACGCCGGCCTCCTGCCATTTGGCCGCGATCAGCTCGTCAATGCGGGAAATGGTTCTGGCACGGTCGGGGCCGCCGAGTTCCTCGCCGATCGTGGCCGCCCGACCGGTGACGGTCCACAGGCACACAATCACGCCGCACCAGCGAAACACTGCACGCATGACGCCCTCCTCGCCCTGGGAATTCGCGCCGCCGAGTTGTCGGGCCGGACGGCCCCTGGTAGTTCGCACCGCAAACCGCTTCATTCTCGCGTTTTTGAATTGCGATAGCAAATGTCAAAAAAAATCGGGAAAGATTCGCTCCCCTCGCCTTGCTACATTCAGTGGATGGACGTACCCAAGAAATGGCGGTTCCGGTTCGGGCTGAGGACGCTGCTCGCTGCGATCGTAGCGTGCGCGTTCGTCTTTGCGTGGTGCGCCTATTCCCTTCGTTGGATCGAACAGCGAGGAGAATTCCGTGCAACGCACGACGACGCTCGGGTGCGCGGCATCTCGAACCACGGAACGAGCGCTCCTCGATTCCTTTGGCTTTTTGGAGAGCGCCCGGTACTGGCTTGGTTGGCAAGTGAAATGAGTGAAGCGGATCTGGCGGAAGCACAACTTTTGTTCCCAGAAGCCGAAATCATTCGCCAGCAAGAGCCCAGGTAGCACGACCAGCCCGGCATACAATCCGACTTCCTGGCGGTTTCCGCCCAGAACCGCAGTCACTGGACTCCGCCCAATCCCCAGGGCACCCGGCCTAGGTCGATTTTTCTGATAGGGCATCACTATCGAAATCGGCGTCAATTCCCCGCGACGCATCCTCTCAAATCGCCCCTGCCGGTGACGAACTGCCCCCTCCGACCTATGATTCACCGTGCGGGGAAGTCGCGCGTTGAGCGATCCCGCCGCTACCGCCCGGGACGGTTGTAGTTACAATGCGGACTTCGCCGCCCGATTGAACCGGGCTGAGGGTGCGCCTGGAAAGGGTCTTGATGGCGACGATTCGCACGAAATTAGCAGTTCTCGGGGGTGGCCCGGGGGGTTATGCCGCGGCCTTCCTTGCGGCCGACCTGGGAATGCAGGTCACACTCGTGGAACAGGATCCTCGCTTGGGGGGGACCTGCCTCCTGCGCGGGTGCATTCCTTCCAAGGCCTTGCTCCATGTTGTCGCCGACCTCGGGGAGACCACCGAGATGCACGAGTGGGGTGTCGAGTTCGTCAAACCGAGAATCGAGC
>CAZUBB010000335.1:0-1883 GCA_964618485.1 uncultured Pirellulales bacterium | reverse complement strand
TGAGCGGGCACAGCTGGTCAAGCCAGGTCTGGGCGACGACGAAGGCGATGAGCGGATGGAAGACGCGCAACTGCACAAAGGTTGCCACCAGCGCGTTCTCTTCGGGTGAAATCCCGCCGGCAATGGTCAGCGTGTCGCCCAGCGCGGTGATGGCGCCGCTGACGCCCAGGACAAACATGCCGGCGATGGCGGCGAACCAGGTAGCACCGGTGGCGCCGTGGCCGCGGAGACGAAAGCCCTTGCCGCCGCTCGCCCACCACGCGGTGAGCGTCAGCGCGGCGGTGAGGAGGAGCGTGTTGGTCAGGTGCGCACCCATCCAGATCGCGCGCCCCACGGAGACGTTGAATTCCACATATTGCAGCAGCACCAGCCCCGCGCCGATCAGCGACTCGATGATGATAAAGACAAACGAGGCCAGCGCCCCCGGGCGCACCAGGCTGCCTTTCGGATAGGCGCGGAAGGCCCAGATCACCATGATCAGCACCGCAATCAGCGCCAGACCGCTGGTGATGCGGTGGAAAAATTCGATCAGCGTGGCGATGTTATCCGCCTGGGGGATCACCTCGCCGTTGCAGAGTGGCCAGTGGCTGCCGCATCCTGCGCCCGACCCGCTGGCGCGCACGAACGCACCCCAAACGATCACGAATAGATTCAGGCCCAGCGTCCCCCAGGCAAAGCGGGCATAGCGACGATTGACCATCACGCGACTCCTTCTCTGGTCATGAGAACCTGTTTGTAATGTCACCTGATTTGACGCAGAGGCGCAGAGATGCAGAGCAACGCAGAAAAAATCGAGAGAAAGCGATCCACATGGTTGGCAAATCTGTAGACTGAAGCATCTGTAAACCTCCAACGCCATTATACACCCACCCCAGTCCCAGCCGATTAACCGCGGCGGTGGTAACGGGTTCCTTTCAGGTTGAGGCGAAGTATCTTCTCAATAAGTTGGGGCGCCCAGTCGAAGGGGCACGATATATCGTGCCCGTACCCCGGAGTATTGAGAAGTTACGGGACGAACCCCTTCGGTCTATGCGCCAATTGACGTATCGCCGTCTGTCAAATTATGCGCGCATTGGTCTGGTAAGAATCGTTCCCTTGACCGATGGCAAAACTCGGAAAATCGCTATCATATTAAGTAGAAAGCCGCCCCAACGAGGGGAAACCACCGCAGCAAAAGAACCGAATGGATGCACCCGCAAGGGTGTGGACAGATAACCAAAATCGTGTGCTACAGTTCACTTTTTTTCAAATAGGAGGAGCAAGATGAACGCCCTGTTGTCCCTGTATGTGTATGTGAAGAGCATGTTTGAGGTCGAGGAAGGTCAGGACTTGATCGAGTACGCGCTGATCATTGCCTTGATTGTTCTCGTTGCGGTCGGTGCCTTGGCGGCACTGAATGAGCCGCTGCAGGGGTTGTGGGACAACATCGGTGCCCAGCTTGGCGGTGCCGGTGGAAGTTGATTGTCGATTCCCTTCAATACGTAATCCGTTGATTCCGGTATAGCGTTGCACGAATGCCCCGCTGGTCAGTTGATCGGTGGGGCTTAACCTTGGAGGTAACCGTGTCATCGCATACTGACAAGGAAGCAGGTCAGGACCTCGTTGAATACGCTCTGGTTCTGCCCTTCTTCCTTTTTTTGACGCTTGGCATTATCGAATTTAGCCTACTCTATTTCCAGTACAGCACCATTGCCAATGCCGCCCGCGAGGGCGCCCGCGCTGGCATTGTGATGCCAAACGAACTGTGTGACCAGGCATGTCTTGACGCTCATGTGAAAACAGTCGCTACGGGAATGATCACAGGATTGAACCCGGCCGAACTG
Source organism: uncultured Pirellulales bacterium (assembly GCA_964618485.1). Taxonomy (GTDB): domain Bacteria; phylum Planctomycetota; class Planctomycetia; order Pirellulales; family JALHLM01; genus JALHLM01. Next base: position 60 of record CAZUBB010000335.1, on the reverse strand, counting down.
CATGTGGCTGTAGAGCATCCGGTGGCAGACCTGATCACCGTGGTCGTCACCTACGACAGC
>CAZUBB010000334.1:0-1892 GCA_964618485.1 uncultured Pirellulales bacterium | reverse complement strand
GAGCCGGACCGCGTCCTGGCCGGCGGCGACACGTTGTTCATCGTCGAGGGACCGTTCGATGCGTTAATGGTCACGGCGACGATGCAGCCCGGAACCGACCTAGTCGCGACCGCGTTCTTCGGTTCGCTGCCGACCGCGGCGCAGCTCGCGTACATCACGGCCGCGATCCCGCTGTTCCGCATGGTCTACACGATGCTCGACGCCAACGTGTACGGCCGCTGCCGCCGGCTGGCCGAGCAGCTCGCGCTCGCGGCGGGTGCGCCGAACGTCGGCTCGATCAATATCGGCGTCGAGAATCGTGATCCCGGCGCGACGCGTTTCGATGAGTTGGAGGCGCTGGTTGCCTTTGCGTCGGCGTCCTGGCAGACGGAGATCCGCTGGATGTGGGAGCGCCGCCTCGTGTTCACGGGCGGCGCGAAGGAGTAGCAGCTATGCCGGTTGTATCGATCAACGTCGGCCCGAAGCGCGTTCATCTGACGGCGTACTGCCCGGACGATGAGCTGGGCCTGCTAGCCTGCGACTACGTGCTCGCCCGCGCCGCGGCGCTGCTCGACGGTACAAGCGAATCGGAGCTGCGGCGCTGGCTAATCGAACGCGACTCCGAAACCGCCGAGCTGTTCGCCAAGCTTGACGCTGGCTGGAAGTTGCCGAAGAACGACGACTTCACCGTGGACCCCAGCAACGCGCCGACCGAGGCGCGGATCATCCGGCATCTGCTTCGTGAGCGGCTGGAACAATGCGGAAGCGCCGGCCGACGCCGCGCGCTGTGAAACGAGAAACATCAAGGCACGGAGGCCTTCATGACGAGTGTCTTCGAGATCACGGATTGGCAGCACGTGGCGTCGTTCTTCGTCTGGACCCTGGCGGTATGCACCATCGCCAAGGCATTGTTCGGCTCACTCCCGGCGGCCGAGCTGCAGTACCGGCTCTCGCTACGCGACGCCCCCCGGCGCCAGCGCATGAATCGGCTGAACTGGGAGATTAACAACCGCGCCAAATGGGACGAGGACGTCGCCCGTCGATCGCCGCACGCGGCGAAACAGCCGCTGGGGGACGCCGAAATCGAGTCGCGGCGTCTTGAGCTGCAGCACCTCGCGCGTTCTTCGCTGGCCTGGCGAGCGTTCACGCACTTCATGGGCTGCTTCGCTTGCCAGGCGTTTTGGACGGCGCTTGCGGTCCACGCCTTCACGCGCGGCCTAGACAATCCAACTGATTGCCTTCTGTCCGCGGCCGCATACTCCGGCGCATGCGTCCTCATCCAGTACGTGCCCCGCGCGCCTACGCTACCCCCGCGCAAGGGGGGCAATGGCTGTCCGAACTGTGGAAAATAACTTCAGGGATGCTTTCGGGAAGCCCCGTTGGCCCTCCGCCTGGCCTGAACCCAGAAGAACGGGACGGAAATCGCGGCGATGGTCAGCGACAGCGCCATTGCCATACCGATCCCCGGCAAGTAAGTGTGCCCGTACTTGCGATAGTGCGAGAGCATCTCGTAACACACCATCCAATCGGAGAGCACCGCGAGCGCGGCGAACGGAAGCAAGTAGGCGAGCAGATTCCCGACGCCTGGAGGAGGCTTCCGTCCGCCGCGGCCGCGTTCGCGCCGCCTATGGCTTGGACTTCTCCTTGCCATGATCGTGATCCTTGTGATCGCCGTGTGCCTTGCACTCGCCGTAGCCGACGCAGCGCAAGTTGGTGCCCTCGCGCACCCACAGGTGGGCGTCGTCGCCCTCCCCAGTGACGAAGTACTGCGTTTCGCTCTTGACCGGCTGCGCTGCCTGCTGGGCCATGAGCGTGCCGACGAAACCGGTGGCGGCGACACCCAGAATGAGGCCGATCAGAATGCCCTTGCGATTCGAAGTGTTCATGGTTCTCTCCTTGTCTGCACGATAACT
>CAZUBB010000333.1:0-1893 GCA_964618485.1 uncultured Pirellulales bacterium | reverse complement strand
CACGAGAATCAAGGCGCCGAAATCGTTCAGGCTCGCCAGCGCCAAGTCGCCGCGCGATAAGTCTTTCGTTTGCCGCGTCAATTCCGCGGCGGTCGCTTCCAGCACCGCGGGACTCCACGTAATCAAGATGCTCGCGCCCGGCGCATGCTCCGCCTGTGCGAGCATGTCCGCGGCGGTGAAATCCGCGCGCGTCGAACCGTCGGCGATGACCACCACCTCGCTCGGCCCTGCGATCGAATCGATGTCCACCGTTCCATAGACATGACGCTTCGCCAGCGCGACGAACAAGTTTCCCGGTCCGACAATCTTGTCGACGCGCGGGATCCCTTCGATGCCATACGCCAGCGCCGCCACGGCCTGCGCGCCGCCAAGGCGATAGACCTCGCGGATGCCCAACTCATGGCAAGTCGCCAACAATTCATCGTTATACGCGCCGAACTTCGTCGGCGGTGCGACGACGGCTAACTCCTTAACCCCCGCGACCTGCGCCGGGACGGCCGTCATTAGCACCGTCGAGGGATACGCCGCCGCGCCTCCCGGCACGCACAATCCCACACGATTCAGAGGCAAGTACCGTTGGCGAAGATAACCATCGTGCGGACGCTCGATGCGCACGTCGCGATGCAGAATCGCGCGCTGAAATGTTTCAATGTTCGTGCGGATCCGGCGCACGGCGTTGAGCAAGGCCGGACGCGCCGCGGCATGCGCCTCCGCCAACTCGCGCTCCGTCACGCGCATTGTTTCGGCGGTGAGATCCGCGCGATCAATCCGCCGCGCATAGTCGAGCACCGTGCCGCGGCCGCCGGCGCGCACGTCGTTGCAAATGCGCTCCACGACCTGGCCGGGCGTGAGCGGCTCGCCGAAGACCTCAATCGTCCGCTGGCGTCCCGCCTCGCTGACGACATTCCCCGCCGGACTCAACCGCGCGCGGAGTTCATCGAGTTTCCCACGCCAACCCTCGGCCCGCGCGTCGATTCGCGTAATCTGTAACAACGTCATTGTGGAGCGATTCATTCCCGTCGAATCGGTGCTTGTTTCCTTCCTATTGTCGCACGGCCCGCTCCCCCAACAAGTCCCAACCTGCTCCGCCGCTTTCCTTGCAAACCAGGCGGGGGCTCATTATTCTCGGTTTCGCAAGGGGGCGGAGCCTCTTGCAGTGCCAGAGTGTACTTGTCGGAGCCGTCATGCGCCCCCGTTCCTTACTGATTCGCGTCGCCGCATTCTGCCTTCCACTCGCCATCGCCTCGCACGCGCTCGCCGACGGCCCCGAAGACAACCTCGCCGAGCACGTGCGTCCGGTCCCCCCGCCTGGTATCGAGATTTCGAGCGAATCACGCGCTTCGCTCGATAAGGCGCTCGCGGAGTTCGAGGAAGAATTAGAGCGACTCGGGAAGCTCGATGACCCCTTCGTACGCGAGTACCTTCCCGACGCACAAGTCTTCGCCAGCGCAGTGCGGATGTCGCTGACGTTGAATACGTTCTACGACGAGAAAGACGTCGAGCGCGCGATGGAACTTCTCGCCGCGGGGCGATCGCGAGCTCAGGACTTGGAGCAACGCCGCGCACCGTGGAACGAAGCGACCGGCCTCGTCGTCCGCGGATATGTCTCGCGCATCGACGGTTCCGTGCAGCCGTACGGGCTCGTCGTGCCCGACAACTACGATGCCCACGGCGCGGCGCCGCATCGACTCGACCTGTGGTTTCACGGTCGCGGCGAAAAACTGAGCGAAGTGAACTTTCTTGCCGAGCGCAGCCGTAACGCCGGCGAATTTACGCCGCGCGGCGCCTTCGTACTCCATCCTTACGGTCGCTACTGCAACGCCAACAAGTTCGCCGGCGAGATCGACTGTCTGGAGGCGCTGGAGGCTGTCCAGAAACACTATGCCGTCGACC
>CAZUBB010000332.1:1638-1981 GCA_964618485.1 uncultured Pirellulales bacterium | reverse complement strand
CACCACCGGCGTTCCTCAACAGCTCCACCTGGATGGCAAAGACCTGGCGTTGGTGCAGGGCAAGCCTGTCCTGCTGCTCGACGATGTCATCAGCACCGGCAACACGCTGCGCGGGATGCGCCAACTGATGCAGCGCGCCGACGCCACCATCGTGGGGGAAATGGCTGTCTTTACCGAGGGCAAGCCGGGCGACTGGCCCGAAATCATCGCCCTGGGCAACCTGCCTGTGTTCACCGATTGAAGAACCGAGTCACTGAACTGTTATGTCCATGATTTTGACGCAAGTCGCACGCCTCGCCGCGCGCTTCGACGAACTGACCAACCAGATGGCCGACCCCGCGGT
>CAZUBB010000332.1:859-1628 GCA_964618485.1 uncultured Pirellulales bacterium | reverse complement strand
CCTCAACGAACTGGATCGCGAGCGCAACGAAATTGAGGAGATCGCGCAGACCTATCGGCGCTATCAGGAAGCGGCGCGCCAGTTGGCGGACAACCAACTGCTCCTGGCCGACGGCGACGACGAGATTCGCATGTTGGCCGAGCTGGAGATCGAGCAACTGGAAGCCGAAATGGCTGCGCTGGAAAACGCGCTGCGCGTGATGCTGCTGCCCAAAGACCCCAAAGACGACCGCCACGTGATCGTCGAGGTGCGCGCCGGCACGGGCGGCGAGGAAGCCGGTCTCTTCGCCGCCGAGCTCTACCGCATGTACGTGCGCTGGGCCGAGGCGCACGGCTACAAGACCGAGATCCTCAGCCTGAGTGAGACCGGGCTGGGCGGTCTCAAGGAAGTGGTCTTCGCCGTCAAGGGCAAGGGCGCCTACAGCAAGCTCAAGTACGAGTCGGGCGTGCACCGCGTGCCGCAGACGGAGTCGCAGGGGCGCATCCACACCAGCGCCGCCACCGTGGCGGTGCTGCCCGAGGCCGACGAGATCGACGTGCAGATCGAGGAGAAGGACATCCGCATCGACATCTTTCGCAGCAGCGGGCCGGGCGGGCAGAGCGTCAACACCACCGACTCTGCCGTGCGTCTGACCCACTTGCCCACCGGCATCGTTATCTCCTGCCAGGACGAAAAGAGCCAGTTGCAGAACAAGCTCAAGGCGATGCGGATTCTCCGCTCGCGCCTGCTGGAGATGGAAGAGCTGAAGCGCCAGCAGGAGCAAGGCGCA
>CAZUBB010000332.1:0-838 GCA_964618485.1 uncultured Pirellulales bacterium | reverse complement strand
CGATCGCTCCGAGAAGATTCGCACCTACAACTTCCCCCAGAGCCGCGTCACCGACCACCGCATCAACAAGACGGTCCACCAGCTCGACACGGTGATGAACGGCGACCTGGATGATTTCATCGAAGAACTGGCTGCCTTCGACCAGGCCGAGCGGCTGCAGGCCATGAGCGACGAAAACGCCGCGTAGCCTGTCGGAGATAGAAGTGGCCATGTTGCCCAGCGACCGCACAATCGTCTGGCGGCTTTCGCCGCAAACGAATGTAGGCCGCGCCATCAACACGGGCGCGCAACGCCTGGAAGAGGCAGGCATCGACACGGCCCGGTTGGACGCGCAGGTGATCCTGGCCCACGCGCTGGGCGTCGACCGCAGTTGGCTCTTCGCCCACTTCGAGCATGTCCTGACCGCCGGCCAGGCCGACTATTTCACCGAACTCATTGCCCGCCGCATCGCCTATGAACCTGTCACCTACCTGGTGGGGCGCAAGGAATTCTACGGCATCGAACTGCTGGTGGATCGCCGCGTGCTCATTCCGCGCCCAGAGACCGAGATGCTGGTCGATGCCGTGCTCGACGTGGCGGCGATCAAGGCGCCGCAGCCGCTGGTCGTCGCCGACGTCGGCACCGGCAGCGGCGCGATCGCGCTGGCCGTGGCGCTCAACACGCCGGGCGCGCGCGTCTATGCCCTCGACGTGAGCGTGGATGCGCTGGCCGTGGCCGGCGCCAACACCGCGCGCCACGACCTGCACGGCCAGGTGACGCTGCTCCACGGCGACCTGCTGGCGCCGCTGCCCGCGCCGGTGGATGTGATCGTCGCCAACCTGCCCTATGTCACCAGCGA
>CAZUBB010000331.1:0-1987 GCA_964618485.1 uncultured Pirellulales bacterium | reverse complement strand
CCTCTATATCGGCTTCTTCCCTGAGGATATACTCCATTTGCTGCCGGAGGAAATGCAGACGGTGAATATAAGCGATGATGGCCATGTAATTATCCAACTGCAATTAGTACTCTTCGCCGGCCTTGCCTTCTTCCTGTTCGCTGGCTTGCTCAAAGGGCGTGATATGCAAACCTTGGATTTCGATTGGCTCTACCGCAAATTGCTGGTGCATTTCCTGAAACTATTAGACCGGCTATCCGAGGTTATCCAAGCCATCCTCTATTTCATCAGCCGGGCTATACTCATCAAAGCGTCTAATATCATCATACGAACCCATGGCCGCACCGGCATATTTTCCCGCAACTGGTCGATAGGCACTACTACCCTGTGGGCTACGGGGTTGTTAGGAGTGTATGTGGTGTGTTATTTTGTCAGATGACGGAGGACGGAGGACGGAGGACAGTATATCCTCATGACCGCCCTCCGTCCTCTGTCCTCTGTCCTCTGTCTTCTGTCTTGCATTCCACCCCACTTTATGGGAAAGTAAAACAAGGCGATTATATAGTAAAACCGGTGTATTATGTCGAACCAAGCGTATATTATTGTAGTAGGAAATGAAAAAGGGGGAGCGGGGAAAACGACGACCTCTATGCACCTCCTGGTTAGTCTGATGAAACTGGGTTTTAATGTGGGAAGTATTGACGTAGATTCCCGCCAGTTATCCTTATCACGCTATCTGGAAAACCGCCGCTTGACGGTGCTGCGCACCGACACCGCCCTGGATTTCCCCGACCATAAGATCATTAAGAAAAGTCCGTTTAACAATATGGACGAATCGAATGAGGATGAGCAGTTCCGGTTTATTGAGGCGCTGAACAAAACCTCTGTAAATAATGATTTTGTGGTGGTAGATACGCCCGGAAGCGACTGTTTCCTCTCGCGTTTAGCCCATTCCTTCGCCGATACGATTATCACCCCGATCAATGACAGCTTCCTGGATTTGGATGTGCTGGCGAAAATCGAGCATGGCAAGCTGGATGTAGAGCGCCCCGGTATTTACAGCCAGATGGTCTGGGAGCAAAAACTTGCCCGCGCCAAGCGCGATAAAGGCGAGGAGGACTGGATCATCCTGCGCAACCGCTTATCCTTCCTGGATGCTAAAAACAAGCGCAATATTGCGGAAGTGTTGAATAAATTATCCAAACGCATCGGCTGCCGTGTCGTGCCCGGCTTTGGCGAGCGGGTGATTTTCCGCGAATTATTCCTCAAAGGCATGACGCTGCTGGATGTGATGGATGTCAAAGACACCATCATGATGAACATGTCCCATATAGCCGCTCGTCAGGAACTCCGCTCCTTCATGCGCGCCCTTAACATCCCGCGCGTCAATGAACGCCTGATCGAGCTAGGCGAGCATGAGCCGCAGAAGCAGGAAGAGCCGGAGGTGGATGTGGACGATGCAGGAGGCGCAGAGCCGATTTTGCTGGAGTTGGAGAGCCAGTAGGATGGCACCACGTAGGTAATGTTTCGATAGAAATGTCCTAATAAGAAACTATTTGCATTTTCCCGCCTGTTTTCCTAACCTGGTAAAATAAACCTTAAAACCAGGGCACCCTATGATCCTTACTACTATAGATTATCTTCCCAATAAAACTATCACTGAACATTATGGGATTGTGAATGGCAGTTGTGTGCGTTCTAAACATATTGGCCGCGATATGATGGCGGGAGTTAAGAATTTCTTTGGCGGTGAACTGGTAGGTTACACGGAATTGCTGGAAGAAACCCGTCTGGAGGCGATAGAACGTATGGTGAAGCAGGCCGAAGGGGTGGGCGCTAATGCCATCCTTAATATCCGCTTTTCCACTTCTTCCGTGGCAGCGGGCGCGGCGGAGATTTATGTATATGGAACGGCAGTGAAGGTAATATAATGTTTGATATACTCTTTTTTGCCGGGATGCTAATTGTTGCTTTCTTTTGGGGAAGCAATGTGGAGAAGCGGCATTAT
>CAZUBB010000330.1:287-1990 GCA_964618485.1 uncultured Pirellulales bacterium | reverse complement strand
CGTTGACGCCGTCGACGACCGTGTCGAGCACGCCGCCGGTGCGGGCCGCGATCACGGGCAGGCCACAAGCCATGGCCTCCAGCGCCACCAGGCCAAAGGTTTCGGTCGTTGACGGAAAGATGAAGGCGTCGGCGCTGCGGTAGGCGGTCACCAGTTCCTCGCCGCGCAGATAGCCCGGCAGCACGGTGGGCGTGTCGCGGAAGTGGCGTGCGAGCGCGTCATGCCCCGGCCCGCCGCCGATCAGCGCCAGGCGCAGGCCGGCGTTGGGGAAGAGATGGTCGCGCAGCAAGTCCAGCCGCTTCTCCGGCGCCTGGCGTCCCACGTTGAGCAGCAGAAAGTCCTCGGGGTGGCCGTCCGTCAGCCGGGCGCGCATGGTCGCATCCGCCGGCCCCGGTGCGAAAAGCGCAGTGTCTACGCCGCGCTGCCACCAGCGCACACGGCGGAAGCCCTGGCTGCGCAGCTCGTCGCGCAGGGTGGAGGAGGAGCAGAGGTTGACTGCGGCGCGGTTGTGCAGGCCGCGCAGATAGCGCCAGACCAGCGGCGCCAGCAGACCCGCGCCGTAGTGGGCGACGTACTGGGGCAGATGGGTGTGGAAGGAGGCGAGCACCGGCGTATGCAACCGGCGGGCAAAGGCCATGCCCGCCGCTCCTAGCGCCACCGGGTTGACCGCGTGCACGAGATCGGGCTGGAAGGCGCGCACCTTCTCCCAGGTGGCGCGGCGCGCGAGGTTGAGGCGCAACTCCGGGTAGAAGGGCAGGCGCGGGCCGCCTACGCCCACGATCTCGGCGCCGGCGTAGCTGGCGGGTCCGCCCGGAGGTCCGAACAACATGACAGAGTGGCCCAACTCGGCCAGGCGCTGGAGCATGAGGCAAAGAATCGTCACCACGCCGTCGACATTGGGGAGAAAGGTTTCGGTGAAGATGGCGATGCGGAGTGGGGTGGATGGTGTGGGCATGGCTGGGTGTGGGAAGTGTTGAATTGTGAATTGTGAATTGCGAATTGTGAATTGTGAATTGTGATAGGACTGCCGCCGGCTTCGACAAGTTCAGCCGGCGGCAGTCTTTGTGTGAATTGTCTGTTTGTCAGGGCAATTGAACCGTGATTGCGGGCGGACTTGCCGCGTTGCGACCGGTCAGGTATGCTCTGCGCAGGCAGCGGCTCGACCGCGGAGCCTCCTGCAACCGACAAAATACACGCTTGGAAAGTGGATTCTATCATGCCGGGTGGCGAACGCATCATTGTTTTGGGCGGCGACGGCTTTTGTGGCTGGCCGACGAGCCTCTATCTCTCCCAGGCGGGCTACGAGGTGGTGATTGTCGACAACTTGTCGCGGCGCAGGATCGACGACGAACTGGGCTGCCAGTCGCTCACCCCAATCCAGCCGATGGCGGCGCGGCTGACTGCGTGGCAGGAACTGACCAGCGGCGGCATCGAGTTCGTCGAGCTGGATGTAGCCAGGGAGTATGATGAACTGGTGCGGCTGATCGCCCGGGTGGCGCCGCGGGCCATCATCCACTTTGCCGAGCAGCGGGCCGCGCCCTACTCGATGAAGTCCCCGCGCCACAAACGCTACACGGTGGACAACAATATCAACGCCACCCACAACGTGCTCTGCGCCATCGTCGAAAGCGGGGTGGACGTCCACCTGGTGCACCTGGGCACGATGGGCGCTTTGGGTGGTGGCGGCGGGCACCCGTAATCAA
>CAZUBB010000330.1:0-277 GCA_964618485.1 uncultured Pirellulales bacterium | reverse complement strand
TGGCTATGGCACGGCGGGCATGGCGGTGCCTGAGGGCTATCTCGACATCAAGGTGGCGGTGAACGACGCCGACATCCCGCTGCAAATTCCCTACCCGCCCAATCCCGGCAGCATCTACCACATGACCAAGACCCTCGACGCGCTCCTCTTTGCCTTCTACAACAAGAACGACGACCTGCGCATCGAGACCATGCGCGCGCAGGGCGCGGGCGGCCAGCACGTCAACAAGACCGAGTCCGCGGTGCGCATCACCCACCTGCCGACCGGCATCGTGGTG
>CAZUBB010000329.1:0-2006 GCA_964618485.1 uncultured Pirellulales bacterium | reverse complement strand
GCGGGCCAGGGAAGCCGCGGCGACTTGCGTCCCTGTTTCGCGGGACAGGAATACATCGGCTGCGACATGCGCGAACGCCTCGGCGTCGATCGCGTCGAGGACCTCGCGGCGCTGAACATCCCCGACGGCACGGCCCGGACCATCGTCTGCGTCGACACGCTGGAACATGTATTCGAAGTCCGCCGCGCCGCCGAAGAAATGATCCGCGTGCTGGCCCCCGGCGGCTTGATTTTCATCGCTGCGCCGATGGATTTTCGCATTCACGATTACCCGAGCGACTACTGGCGGTTGACTCCAAGCTGCCTGGAGCGGCTGCTGGCGCCGCTCGACGCGACACTCGTCGGCTGGCAAGGGGTCGATAGCTATCCGCACACCGTGTTCGCGATCGGCGCAAAGCATCCGTTGCCCGCCGGTTTTCCGCACGGCGCGCAACGCTTTATGACGGCCTACCAGGAATGGCTCCGCGAGGTGGAAGAACGCATCAGCCTGCGCCGGCATTTGAAACGCAAATTCATCGGCTGGCTCCGCAGCAAAGGCGAGCGCCGCCGCGAGGCCTGCGAACATCAGGCAAGGTTCGTGCTGCATCTTCGCGTCGATCAGGATCACGCCGAGTGGCGTCACGCCGTCAGCGAACTCGCCAACCTTGGCTCGCGGATCGACGTCGATAGCTGACGCCGATCCGCGAGGTCGTTACTTCGCGCTCTTCACGTTGCGCTGCAATTCAACGCGCGCCCGTAACCCTTGCTCTTCGAACGTGAGCCCGAAGTTGCCGCTTTTCAGTTGATCGAGCGGCGACACGAGCTCCGCTCCGTGTTTCGGATTCGCCGGGCTGCCGAAAACGGTCGACTCCATCGTCTGATACTCGTCGTTCCAGACGTACTCGCCGCCGCCGGGGCAGATCAGCCGCGCTTGCCAATACGTCTCGTGCACCTTCACCGGATCCTGGTCTGGGAACATCGATTTCCAAACGTTGAGGATCGGCAGGTTGGCCCAAGAGAGCTGCTGCATCTGCATGCGGTACTGTTGGCCGCCGATCGCAAAGGCCGCGTCGGCCGCGCCGCGATCGACTTGCAGCGCCACGTTGTCGCCGATCCATGGCTGGTCCCGAGCAATCGTCGCTCCTTTCTTCGCGGCGGCTTCGCGTTCCAGTTGGCGATCGATCGCCCGCTGTAACACGCCTTCGTTCGGCGTCAGGACGAGCATGTCGCCGATCACCGCGTAGAACGCCACGGCGTTGTCCGGCACGCCCGATTGCCCGGCGCGTTGCGTCGAACCGATCCGCACATAAGGTTGCTCTTTGTGAGTCTTCGACTCCCACGCGGTCATTCCGGGCGCGGTTTGTTCGACGAACGCCCGCAACCCGGTCAGGAACGCCGCCAGTTTGAGGTTGCTCTTGGAATCGACGTGAATCGCCAACGGAATGTTGAATCCTTTGTCGCGGAGAAACTTTTCGCGATCCTGGTTCGTGAGCTTCGGGTCCGTCAGTTCCGCCCAGAACGGATCTTTGTCGAGATACACACCGACGGTGTCGCCCAGCCAGCTCAGTACGTCGATCTTCGCGCCAGGGGACATCGCCGTCGCCAGGCCGGCGTATTGCCGCACCGGCAGCGCATCGCGATTGATCGCCAGGACCAGGTGCGCGAGCGCGTCGTGCGGATCGCCGGCGCCGGCCGGGATCTTGCCGCCGCGCGTCACGGAAATCAGTTGCGCGTAGTCTGTCGCGGCGATCAGCGGCATCACGGTCAAGTCGGCGCCGAGCGTGTCGTCGCGCAGCGTAAGCTTGGCGCCGATGGGATCGAACGCCCAACGCCAATTGCGTTGATAACCGTCGCGCCAACGCCCGTAGGCGGCTGCTTCCTCGGGCGTGACCTTTTCGATCAACAGTTCCGAGATCGGCGTCTGGAATTCCAGCGAATTGTAAACCGGCGAGCGAACGCCCGATTTCTCCAGCATCAATTCGCCAGCGCTGACCATGGCGAGATCGGAGTATATCGGCCCCGGTTGCA
>CAZUBB010000328.1:1438-2035 GCA_964618485.1 uncultured Pirellulales bacterium | reverse complement strand
TGGCCGCATCGTGCACGGCGCGCTCTTCCGCGCTGGTCACGCCGCGCGGGGTGGAGATCATCACCTTGGGGCGAAAGAGCGGGCGAAAGAGCGGGCTGGAGCTGCCAGAAACCGTTTCGATCAGGTAGCGCAGCATCGCCTCTGTCACCACGAAGTCGGCGATGACGCCGTCGCGGATGGGGCGGGCCACTTCGATGCTCTCGGGGGTGCGCCCCAGCATGTCATAGGCTTCATGGCCCACTGCCACCATCGTGTTGTCGCGCACGCGGATGGCGACGACCGACGGCTCGTGCATGACGATGCCGCGTCCCTTGACGTGTACGAGGACGTTCACCGTCCCCAGGTCAATGCCAATGTGTTTTCCGAACATTCAATCCTGCGTACTGAGCTATTTGTGTGACATAACGAGTCGACAACATTGCCATTATACTTGGCGCGCAAGTTCGCCCCAAATCATCACTGGTCAGTCGACCGGATCGACGGCGCTCTGCGCGCGGCTTGTCGGGCAAACAAAAAAACAGGGCGCCGGTCATCGCCAGCGCCCTGTCCGAGCCTAGTGTGCGAAGCGCTACTGCTTCCCCTCGTAAGACAGCCCCT
>CAZUBB010000328.1:0-1351 GCA_964618485.1 uncultured Pirellulales bacterium | reverse complement strand
GGGGGTTTTCGGCCAGCATCTTCTCGGTGCGGGCCAGAGCGGCCTGGGCGCGCTCAGCATCGATCTCGTCGCCAGCCTCGGCCGTGTCCGCCAGGATCGTGACTTTGTCCGGGCGCACCTCGACCACGCCGCCGCTCACGGCGATGAACTGCGTTTCGCTGCCCTTGTGCAAGATAATCTCGCCGATGTCCAACGTCGACAGCAACGGTGCATGGCCGTGCAAGATGCCCATCTGCCCCAACGCGCCGGGCAACGTCACCATGTCCACCGTGTCGCTCAACAGCAGGCGCTCCGGCGTGACAATATCCACGACTATGGTATTGGCCATTCGCTGACACTCCTTTCAACCGTCGCTCGCCCGCCGTCAGGTTGCATTGACCGCGTTGGCAATCGACAATTGATAATTGTTTAGCCGCCGGCGCGCATCTTGGCTGCGGTCTCGACCACTTCCTCGATCCCGCCGACCATGTAGAAGGCCTGTTCGGGCAGGTCGTCGTGCTTGCCGTCCAGAATCTCGCGGAAGCCGCGCACCGTATCCTCGATCTTGACGTAGCGGCCATCGCGACCCGTGAACTGGGCCGCCACGTACATCGGCTGCGTCAGGAAGCGCTGAATCTTGCGCGAGCGGGCGACGATCAACTTGTCGTCTTCGCTCAGCTCTTCCACACCCAGAATGGCGATGATGTCCTGCAAATCCTTGTAGCGCTGGAGCGTCTGCTGCACCTGGCGGGCGACGTTGTAATGCTCCACACCCACAATCAGCGGGTCGAGAATGCGGCTGGTGGACCCCAGCGGATCCACGGCCGGGAAGAGGCCCTGGTCAGCCAGCGAACGCTGCAGCGTGATCGTGGCGTCGATGTGGGCGAAGGTCGTGGCCGGCGCCGGGTCGGTGTAGTCGTCGGCGGGCACGTACACCGCCTGCATCGACGTGATCGAACCGACTTTGGTCGAAGTGATGCGCTCCTGCAAGTCACCCATGTCGGTGCCCAGGGTCGGTGCATAACCCACCGCACTGGGCAGGCGGCCAAGCAGCGAAGACACTTCGGAGCCAGCCTGCACGAAGCGGAAGATGTTGTCGATGAAGAGCAGCACATCGCGGCCTTCGTCGCGGAAGTATTCAGCCATGGTGACGCCGGTCAGCCCGACGCGCAGGCGTGCGCCGGGCGGCTCGTTCATCTGGCCGAAGACCATCACCGTCGAGTTGATGACGCCGGACTCGATCATCTCGCGCATGAGGTCATTGCCCTCACGGCTGCGTTCGCCCACGCCGGCGAAGACCGAGTAGCCGCTGTGGAACTCGGCCACGTTGTGGATGAGTTCCTGGATGACCACCGTCTTGCCCACGCCAGCG
>CAZUBB010000327.1:1533-2065 GCA_964618485.1 uncultured Pirellulales bacterium | reverse complement strand
CTACGCAACCCAACCCGAGCCCGGTTCGGAAATTCGAGAACGCAGTTGTCCTGCCTGCGCACGTCGCATGCTTGACGCCGCGTAGATCGACCAATTAGCCTGAATGGTTCGCGAATGTCGCCGAACCGCTCTCTTTCCCCCGTGTGTGGCCGCAGATGTGTGCTCTGGAATTTCAGCCCGGTCGGACGGTGGGAATCGACCTGGGGACGACCTTTTCCGCCCTTTCTTACGTCAATGACGAAGGGGAGCCGATCACGGTCCTCAATGCCGACGACGAGGACGAGACCCCCAGCCTGATTCTGCTGGCCGACAAGGGCCACGTCATCGTCGGCGCCAGCCGGATGCGGGCGGCGATGGAAGACCCCGACAAGGTCGTCGAGCGGGTCAAACGCGAGATGGGGGAGACGGCCTACAAACGCACGTTCGACGGCCGCGAGATCACGCCGGAATTCGTCTCCGCCCTGATTCTCAAGAAGCTCCGCCAGGACGCGGAGAAGCGGATCGGCAAGATCGGCAACGCCTACGTGCAGAA
>CAZUBB010000327.1:0-1523 GCA_964618485.1 uncultured Pirellulales bacterium | reverse complement strand
GCGGTCATCACGGTACCGTACTACTTCAATGACGCCCGGCGCAAGGCGACGCAAGACGCCGGCGCCATCGCCGGCATCAATGTCATCGACATCATCAACGAACCGACCGCCGCCACGCTGACCTACGCCTGGCACAAAGGGGAACTCGGCGCCGGCAAGGAGCTCGATCGCCCTCGCCAGGTCGTGGTTTACGACCTGGGCGGCGGCACCTTCGACGTGACGCTCGTGCGGTACACTCCCACGCACTTCCAGGTGTTGGCCACGGACGGTGACGTTCACTTGGGAGGCGTCGATTGGAACGATCGACTACTGGATCTCGTTTCGGACGAGTTCAAGGCCAAGCACGGAGTCGACCTGCACGAAATTCCGGCCGCGGTGCACGTGCTGCGCAACGATTGCGATCAGGCCAAGATTGCGCTCGCGGAAGCCCAAAAGACGTCGATCACGTTCCGCCACGGCGGCAAAGCGGTCTCCGTGCAGATCACGCGCGATCAATTCGAGCAAATGACCGCGGACCTGCTGCAACGCACGATCGACACCACGGAACTGGTGCTGACCACGGCCAAGATAAATCCCAAGGAACTCGACGCCATCGTGCTGGTGGGCGGATCGACGTTGATGCCGCGCGTGTCGACGCTGCTGGAACAAGTGACCGGCGTCAAACCGTACAAGGGGATTTCGCCGCACACGTCGGTCGCGCAAGGCGCGGCGATTCACGCCGCGATTCTGGAGGCCAAGTTCCGCGGCGAGAAAAGCGAGATGGCGGACATCATTCGCCGCCGCTTGAAGAACGTCCAGCAGGACGACGTGAACTCGCACGGCCTGGGCGTGGTGGCGGTGAATCCGCGCAGCGGCAAGCCGCTCAACCACATCATGATCCCGCGCAACACGCCGCTGCCCGCCGAGAAGAAGCAGACGTTTCACACGATTCAAGAAAATCAGCAGCGCGTTTCGGTGAAAGTCGTCGAAGGGGACGCGCCCGATCCGGCGGCGTGCTCGCTGATCGGCAAGTGCCGCGTGACCGATCTGCCGAGCAACCTCAAGAAGGGTTCGCCGATCGAAGTCACGTACGCGTTCGACGCCAACGGCCGCGTCACGGTCCGCGCCAAAGACCTGACCGGCGGCCGCGAAGCCAAGATTGAAATCGAACGCGGCGGCGGACTCAACGAAGCGCAGATCGACGCCTACTCGAAACTGGCGCACGACTATAAGGTCGAGTGACGGTGGAAGTATGAACGATGAATGATTTCATGGCGCAACGACTGCGCTGCAAGTTGAATTGAATAAAGTGACCGCCAGAGTCGCTGCCTTTAATTCACTCACTCGCCACCACTCGTACTTCTGCCTCCGTACTCCGTACTCCGTTCTCCATACTCCATCCTTCTCTCCTCCGCCCCCCGATGCCGACCCTTGACGTTTACCGTGACTGGCTGGGAATCAAGGATGCTGCGCGGCCGCTCAACCATTATCAATTGCTGCGGTTGAAGAACTTCGAGGACGACTCCGCGAAGGTGCGCGAACAT
>CAZUBB010000326.1:1007-2081 GCA_964618485.1 uncultured Pirellulales bacterium | reverse complement strand
CTTCCGACCCGTCTCCCTCGATCAGATCGTGGCCGGCGCCTCCAGTGATCGAGTCGTCTCCCTCCGCGCCATCACCCGCGGCGCCGGCGAACTCGCCGCGCAAAATGTCATCGGCGGCGCCACCCACGATCGTGTCGTTGTGGCGCCCCCCTTCGATCGTCGCCGCAATGGTCGTGAGCGTGCTCGCGTCGAGCGAATCATGGCCCCCATTGCCAAAGGCCAGCACGCGTCCCGTCACGCCATTGAAGTTTTCCACCACGTTCAGCAGCACGCCGCCAACACGGACCGTCCGCACCTGCACGCTGCTGGCGCCCGTTTGCTCGATCTCCACCACATCGTCGCCATCTGAGCCGCGCCACTCGACGTTGGCCCCCGCCGGGTCCAAGCTCCAGACGTGAATCGTGTGCGTCGCAAGGAGACTTTCGCCTCCATCCTTGTCGGTGACCTTCACCGTCACCGGGTACGAACGAGCCGTCGCGAAGCTGTGGCTCAGTTGCACGCTGGTGCCGCCACTTGTGGTCTGATCGAACGTGCCGTCTCCATCCCAATCGATGCTGTAAGTGAATCCAGCTCCCTGATCGACCGGCGAAACATCGCTGCCCGTGAACGTGAAGTTCTGCGACACATTCACGCGCGACACAACCGCCCCCGTGGCACCGGCCGTCGGCACCACGTTCTCGACCGTCACGGTCGCCGTATCGGTCGTCGATCCGTTCGGGCCCGTCACGCGCAGGCCGACGGTGAATAAGCCCTGATCGTTGCGCGAGAAATTCACGATCTGGCCCGCCGTCTCGTAGCTACCGTTGTTGTCGAGGTCCCACTCGTAAAGCGTGATCGTTCCCGTGCCGGCCCCGGTGAGCACAAGCACGCTCATTTCTCCGACGGTGTACGGTCCGCCGGCCTCGGCCACCGGCGGCATGTTGTCGATCACCAGTTCGTTCGCCGTGGCATCGACCGCCATAGCGCCCGACGCGTCGACCGCCGTGACGAGCACTTCGTACGTGCCGTCGGCCAGTGCCGCGAGACTGTTGTCGGCCAGCGTCCACGTCCCGTTGCCGTTGTTGGTCGCGCGCA
>CAZUBB010000326.1:0-959 GCA_964618485.1 uncultured Pirellulales bacterium | reverse complement strand
TGGCCAGTCGCCACGACATCGATTCCCCCGGATCGAAGTTGTTGAACGCGAGCGTCAACGTCTTCGAGTTGTCGCGCACGTCGCCATCGTTCGACGCATCCGATTGCGGAGTCAGCAGACCGACGGCCGTTGCCTGGGCCGCCACCGCCAGAAAATCCTGCGCTGCGCTCCCTTCGGTGTTGAAAAACGGCGTGAACACTTGCGGCGGATTCCCCATCGTCGAACCCGCGTCTGGCAGCACCAGCTCGACGCTCGCGATTCTCGTCGCCGAGCCCGCCCCATTCGTCACCGTAAACGCATTCGAAGTCGCCGAGTTCCCATCGACAGTAAACGTCACCGAATTCGTGCCAAACACGCTCGGCAGCCGCACGTAGATGTCGGTGGTCGTTTCGTTCACCGTGCCGGCGAGTGGGGGCGTGTTGTCGCTCGTCGTCAGCGGATCAACTGCCACCACCGGCGGCGTGCCGTAACCCGTGATATCTACGCGATCCCAGCCGATCAAACCCAGCATCCGCAGATCGGTCTGCGAAGGGTTGGTGAGCGTCCCGGTCGTAATCACCGGATCCAGGATGCCGATAAACACGCCAGTCTGGGTGCTTTCTTTGAAATGCCCTGCCTGGTACCCATCCCCCGACACGACGCCGGTCGACATGGGTATGTCGCCCGTGCTCAACCCCGCGATGATGCCCGTGAACGGCGAGACGTCGAACTCCCCATCGTGGAGCACCTGCACCGGCACGGCCGAGCCCTTGTTCAAGATGCGCGGCGCCGTCGAGAACGAGCCCCCCTGACCTGGTGCCAGCCGATACAAATCGAGCACCGTCGGACGAATGTTGCCCGTCTGCCCGACATCCACCCGATCGACGCTACTCGAGAAGCCGAGCGAATGGCCGATCTCGTGCAGGGCCGTCGCCTCGAAATCGACCTGCCCGAACGTGATGCCGTTCGAACGATCGAAA
>CAZUBB010000325.1:0-2132 GCA_964618485.1 uncultured Pirellulales bacterium | reverse complement strand
CCGGGCGGAATACGTGCGGAATACGAACTCATCGGTAAACCGCAGCCGTTTTTCGCCGGCGGTGACCGAGACCTTCATGCCGACGCGCTCCCGGCGGCGGCGGCGGTCGATGTCGATGGTCCACATCGTCGATTTCGCGCTCACGCGGCTCCGCTTCGCCGCCCAGGTCTCCTTGGTACACGTCGGCGTGCTGGCCGGAGTCAGGTGCAGCCCCAGCAGATAAATTGCGCCCGGGGCAAGCGCCTCGGCCATACATCGCAGGTGTCCCGACGCCGCTCGCTCGTCGGGCAGATGGCGGAAGCTGTTAATCAGGTTGAAGGCCGCATCGGCCGGGCGTGGGAGTCGGAAATCGGCCATGTCCGCCACGACCAGGTGCGCCGGGCGCCCCGCGCGTCGAAACCGGGCCTGCGCGTACTTCACGGCCGCCGCGTTCAGGTCGAGCCCCGAAACTCGGTAGCCCGCCTTCGCCAGGCGGATGAGCAACCGAGCGGTTCCGCACGCTGGTTCGAACACATGGCGCGCTTCGCGCGCCGCATACCGGTCGAAAGCCGCACGCAGGAACTCAAATTCTTCGCGCCAATCGGCCCCGAAGATCAGATCGTAGTAAGCGGGGTAATCGTAGAGCTTTCCTGAGCTGGCCGTCGGCATGGTCAAAGTCCCTATTTCACCGGGCGTTTGGTTGGCGAGACTCTAGCAATTCCTCGACCGTTCCGACAGCGAGCGCCCGATGTGAAACCGAACGCGGAATTCCCCCCGAATGGATCGCAATCCGGCCCCAGAATTGCATAGAATATCGTGGTGAAAGGCTAGGCAAGCCAAATCGATCGGTGAGAACGCTTTGCGGAGGAGGTGTGATCATGTACGCCAAAACGATTGTGTTCCCCACGGACTTTTCCACGTGCAGCGACGCCGGACTAAGGCACGCCACGACGTTGGCGAAGGAGTCGGCTGCCAAGCTGGTCATTCTTCACGTCGAGGAACCGCCCCCCGCCTACGGTGCAGGGGAGATGTACTACGGCGTCCCAGATCCGGATAACCCCACGCTGCGCCGCATGCTCGCCGCGGTACTGCCGACCGACCCGGCGGTTCCTTACGAACACCGGCTCGTGATTGGCGATCCAGCGAGCGAAATCGTCGCCGTGGCCAACGAGGTCGGCGCCGACCTGATCGTGATGGGGACCCACGGACGCACGGGACTGAAGCGCCTGCTGATGGGGAGCGTCGCCGAAGCAGTGGTTCGCAAGGCCAACTGCCCGGTGATCACGTACAAGGAACCGCACGAAACGCCGGTGAAAACGGCGGCGGGTTAGGGCTCGTTCATTCCGGCGTACGCGCTGTCGGCAGCGGCAGCAAGCAACTCGGCGTTCCTTCCTGGAGCGGGCGGATTTGCTGCTGCACTTCGGGGCGGTCGAATCCGAAGTTTTCGGGGTCAAGCTCGGCTGCGCGCTGGAAGGCCGTCAATGCCGCTTGCGACCGACCGCCGAGCGCGTAGTGACGTCCAAGCTGAAACCGAAAGTGTGGTTCGGCAGCCGGGATCGACGTGATCGCCTCAAAATACGCTGCCTCGGCGTCCGCAATGTGTCGTCGATCCCGGAGCGTTTCCGCCAGGCCGTCATAGGCTTGCACCATCGCCTGCTCCGCCGCGGGCGTTTTTTTTGTGGTGGCGAGCGCGATCACCGCGCGAAATTGCTGCGCCGCCTCGTCATTCCGTGCCATGTCATCCAGGACGCTCGCCTTGAGTAAACCGGCCGAGTGGCTCTCGCCAGCAATCGATTCGACCAACCGCAGCGCCGCGTCGTACTCGCCGAGCGCAGCGTGCAGCGCCGCCCGCTGGACGATTTGCTCCTCGCCGGCCTTCGCGGCCAACGGAATCGAGAGCTGCTCGCGATATTGTTCGATCATCCGAGCCAGATCGTTGTGCACGCGCACGAGAGCGATCTCGCCGACCGGCTGTTCGCTCCCCGCCGCGATCAAACGCGCCGCGAGCTCCACTGTGCCTGCGAACCGCCCTTCGCTGAGGTTCGTCTCTAAGACGATCGTCTCCCGCCGAAACAAGTGCTTCGCGTAACCGGCAGGCAGGGCGGAGGCGACCAATAGCGCGCACAGGAACGTCAGCAGTCGCTCGCGCGGCG
>CAZUBB010000324.1:0-2184 GCA_964618485.1 uncultured Pirellulales bacterium | reverse complement strand
ATGGCATGGGGCATGTTCAAAAAAGTGGTTATCGCCGACCGCATGGCATTGTTCGTCAACCCGATCTACGACTCGCCTACAGGTCACGGAGGTCCCGCGCTCGTCTTTGCAACACTCGCGTTCGCAATCCAAATTTATTGCGACTTCTCAGGCTACTCCGACATCGCTCTCGGCTCAGCGCAAGTGATGGGTATCAAGTTGATGAAAAATTTTCAGCATCCATACTTCGCCAAATCAATTTCAGAATTTTGGCGCCGCTGGCATGTTTCCCTCTCCACATGGTTCCGCGATTACGTCTACATTCCGCTCGGCGGCAACCGCGCAGGCGCGCGCCGCACCGCGATCAACCTCTTCATTACCTTCCTCCTCAGCGGTCTCTGGCACGGCGCCAACTGGACGTTCGTCATCTGGGGCGCGCTGCATGGCGCGTACATCATTTTGAATCATTGGATGGAACCCCGCTGGACTCGCCTGCGCGATTCAGGATTCACAAAACGATTCGGCTCCACACTAAGCGGAGCCTCGCTTCTCTCTACCTTCGGGCTGGTTTGCTTTGCCTGGATCTTTTTCCGCGCTTCGACCCTTCCTGACGCGTTCTACATCGTTACCCACCTCTTCAGCGGATGGCCCGACTTCGTACGCCAAACTTCCAGTTTGGCACAAGAAAGCTTCCACTCTGGCTTTTGGGGATTGGTAAACGGACTTTTTGCCTCCCTGAACGGCATCACTGATCTAACACGTTCGGAAATTATGTTATCGGTTCTCGCGCTAGTCCTCTTGATTTACATTGAAATCAAGCAACATAGCGGAGATTTCATGGCGCAGCTCAACCTCAAACATCCAGCGGTTCGTTATGTCGGCTATTCCCTGTTGATCGTCATAATTCTAGCGCTGGGAACTTCATACACTGGCGTTGAACAAGCATTCATCTACTTCCAATTCTAAAATGATCGAAAACAACGACTTGTTGAAATTCCTGAAAAATACAACCGTGGTGGTCGTTTTAGTTGCACTGACGATCAGCGCGATCTTCATCGCCACGCCGCCAGACGAAAAGCATTTCTATCAAGCCAGCCTGCTAAAATCCGACTTGTTGCGTTCAATCCCCTCACCGCGCATTATCATCGTGGGCGGCTCGAATGTCGCATTTGGCATTGACAGCGAACGGATGGAACAAGAGCTCGGGATACCCGTCATCAACGATGGTTTGCATGTTGCGCTTGGCATTGCCCCCCTGAACGAAATAAAACACTACCTTCGAGCAGGCGACATCGTCATTATCAGCCTTGAATACTACAACTTTACCGATGAGCAATCCTTCTACGGACAACCCCAATATCTGGCAGACTGGGTCGAGTTTTCACCAGAACGAATTTGGTATTTGCACGAACCTTACAAGCAAGCCGCATCTATTTTCACGATCATGCTGGAGCGTAAAATCAATCGTCAGTTGAATTATTATCTCTACGGCTTCTCACACGAAGCAGAACGAGGTTTTTATACAGGCAATCTTTTCAACAAACATGGCGATTTCATTGGCCACCTTGGTGAAAATGCGAACAAGCATTTCGAGATCGACGACTCAGCCTATCCTATAAACTTGATCAAGGACGCCTATGTCTACCTCGAAGATTTCAATCAATATGCGCTATCCAAGGGAGCGATGGTATTCTACGAAGCGCAGGCTCATCGCCAGACGAATTGCGAAAAGACGGGAAAGAATAATCTCGACAAATTCTTTAACCGCCTCAAAACAAGGACAACGATCCCCTTGCTTACAGATCTTGACCAACTCTGCCTGCCTGATGATTATTTCTACGATACTCCTTACCATCTCAACGAGCAAGGGCGCGAGGTCCGCACAGAGCGACTGATCGAAAACTTGAAAGCTGTTCTTGGAAAATAAAAAAGCGCTCCGTTTCAGGAGCGCTTCTACTTACTTGATCTTGAACATCTGCATCAGTTTCATCGCGAGATTCAAATCCCCGCCCAATTTGAGTTTTCCCTGCATGAACGCTTGCATCCCATCCAATTCGCCCGTGAAGAGTTTGACGTAATCTTCCGAGTCGGCAGTGAGGGTCATCGTCGCTTTGTCGGCGGGAGCGCCTTGCGCCACATCGCATTTGCCGTCCGCGATCTTCGCGTTCCAGTCGCCTGCTTCCGCGCCTGTGAATTTGAAGTGGA
>CAZUBB010000323.1:1719-2194 GCA_964618485.1 uncultured Pirellulales bacterium | reverse complement strand
GGACCTCGCGTCCGCGATCGAGTACGAGCGCTTCCTCGTCACCGCGGTCTACGGGACCGAGGACCGCAAGGAGGGGATCGCGGCGTTCCTGGAGAAGCGCGAGGCGGTGTTCCGCGGGCGTTGACGCGCCGCCCGAGCCGGTGATGGTCACTGTAGTGCCGGCCGTCAGTGTGGCGCGGTTGGCCGCTGCCAGGGCCGTGCCTTCAATGACGACGCCCGAGTTGTCGGTGCCTGCGGCCGCTGCCGTCAGTGCGCCGGCCACACCCGTGATGTCCACGTAGCCGGCGGTTGCCGTGACCTTCGTCTGCGGACCCTGCACGAAGACGCCACGATTGGTGCTGCCTGTGGCCGCTGCGCTGCCAATGCCGGTGATGTCCACATTCACGCCTGCGCTGACCACACTCGGGTTCACGCCGTTGGCCTGCACGGCCACGCCGGTGTTGTTGCTGCCCGTGCCCGCACCTTCGCCACGGAT
>CAZUBB010000323.1:0-1709 GCA_964618485.1 uncultured Pirellulales bacterium | reverse complement strand
CACGCTGCCGCCTGCGGCTGCGACCGTGCCGTTGTCTACCAGGACGCCGTAGTTGCTGTCCACCACGGCCTGGCCAACGTTGGCCAGACCTGTGACGGTGACGTTGTCTGCAGCATCGGTGCCGGCATTGGTGAGATCTGCGAACTGCAGGGTCACGCCCGTGTTGGCGTTGCCTGCCGTGCCGCCGCCCAGGCCGGTCACGATGATGGTGCCACCGTTGCCGGTGATGGCCACTGTGGCGCGGTCTGTGGTGTTTGCGCCCTGGATGATCACGCCGTCGTTGCCGCCGGCCGTGGCCGTGAGGCTGGACTTGCCGGTGATGGCGATGCTGCCCGTGCCGGTGGTGACGGCCGTGTCCGCTCCGATGATGGCCACGCCGTCGTTGTCGCTGCCGGCCGCACTGGTGGTGCCCGTGCCGCGGATGGTGATGTCGCCACCCACGCTGGTGATGACGCTTGGCGAGCCCGCCGCTGCCAGGATGGCCACGCCGTCGTTGTCGTTGCCTGTGCCGCCGGCCGTGCCGGTGACCAGGATGGCGCCCGTGCCGTTGGTCACGGTGGAGCGCAGCATTTCAACGCCGTCGTTGTTGCCGCCGGCTGCCAGCGCGCTGCCGGAGTTGCCGAAGATGGTGACGCTGGTGTTGCCGGCTGCCGCGTGAGCCAGCGTGGCGTTGCTCAGGGCCACGCCGCGGTTGTCGCCGCCTGTGGCGCTTGCCCCTGCCGTGCCGCTGATAACGGTGGTCTTGCCCACCGTGGCGTTGCTGGTCAGGCTCACGTCTGTGAAGTTCACACCGTCGTTGCTGTCCGTCGCGCCTACGGCCAGCGCGCCTGGCGCCGTGCCGGTGATGGCGATGCTGCCGTCGCCGACGGTGCCCGTCACGTTGGTATAGCTCACACCATCGTTGTCGCTGCCGCTGGTCTCTGCGCTGTTCAGTGCCGTTCCGATGACGGTGTAGTCAGTGCCGCTGTTGGTGATGGCGTTGGTTACCCGCACGCCGTCGCTGTTGCCCACTGCGCCGGCTGCGCCGCCGCCCAGGCCCGTGACGCCCAGTGCGCCCGTGCCCGCCTGCAGCGTGGCCGTTCCGGTGAGACCATCGACGCGCACGCCGGTGTTGTCGTTGCCGGTCACGCCAGCGGCTGTGAATGCGCCGGCCGTGCCGGTGATGGCCAGGCTGGTGCCGGCCGTGATGCGCGCCAAGTCGCCTTCGACGTTCACGCCGTAGTTGTTGCTGCCCTGAGCCAGCGTGCCGCCGATGCCGGTGACCACTGCGCTGCCGGTGCCGGCCGTGATGTGGGCGTTGCCGCCTTCCACGCTCACACCGGCGTTGTCGCTTCCAGTGGCCAGCGCAGAGGCCAGGCCCGTCACCGTGACGCTGGTGCCCGCTTCAATGCCGCTGGTGCCTGCTGCGCCGCTCAGCACCGTGACGCCCGAGTTCAGGTTGGTGCTGGCTGCCGTGCTGCGCGAATCACCCAGCACGTTGATCAGGCCGCCTGCGCTGCTGATCGTCGCGTTGTTGTTCAGCGTGACGCCGATGTTGCCCGTTGTGCTGCCTGCGCCGCCCGTGCCGGTGACGTTGATCGCGCCTGCGCCGCCCAGCACCCGCACGAAGGCGGTGTCCAGCATCGCCACGCCGCGGTTGTCGCTGGTGCCGGAGCCGCCTGTGCCCAGGATGGTGATGGCTCCGCTGGCCGCATGCACCGTGCTCAGGT
>CAZUBB010000322.1:0-2202 GCA_964618485.1 uncultured Pirellulales bacterium | reverse complement strand
AGCGGCATCATGTGCAATGCCGGTTTTGAGTTGGCCAGCGAAGCTTTGTATCTCGGCAAAAAACTGCTGGTAAAACCGGTGCACGCTCAGATGGAGCAAACTTCGAATGCAGCTGCATTGGTCGAACTCGGCTACGGTCAGGCGATGAAAAAGCTGGATCAGGTGATCATTGAACAATGGCTGCATGAAACCAAAGCCGTGCGTATCACCTATCCGAATACCGCCAGATATCTGGTTGAATGGATCAAAAACGGGATGCAACCCATTGACCAGGGCTGGTGTGATCAGGTCTGGTCGACTGTCCAGGTCATTCCCGTTGATCTTTCACTGATGCCGGAAAATAACGCAAAAACAGCATAAATGAATACACCAGCCTTGACGAATGCTAATCAGGATCAGACCGGCGCCGTACTGATCAAAATACCATCACCGCAGAATATCCTGATATTTTACAATCCCATTTCGAGCGCCGGAAATACGGAACAAACAGCGAAACAACTGGAGGCTGTACTTCAGGCGCACGGAAAAAATGTCCATGTGCACCCTTCCGAAAAAAAAATGAAAGGCTACAAACAAATGCGCAGCGCAATTACTGACTGCGATTTGGTGGTTATTGTCGGCGGCGATGGTACGGTCAGGAAACTGCTGAACATTATTGAAAAAACCGGTACTCCGGTCTATGTGATTCCCGGCGGAAACGAATCGCTTTTTGCGCGCACGTATAACATGAGCGCCAACAGCGAGGACTTACTGCAAGCCATTGCCGACAGCACCTGCCTGCAACAGTATTACGGCGTGATCAGCGGTTCGGATATCAGAGGAAAAAAACCTTTTTTCAATATGGCGTCGATGGGCCTTGATTCGCTGACGGTCAAAAATATCGGCAAACGCAAAGGGCCGCTCAATGATGCCATTTACGTCTGGCACGGCTTAAAAGCGCTATGCTCGTTGCATCATCCCACCGTATCTATCTGTATAGACGGTGAAACGGTTGTCGATCGAAAATCGGGATACATCATCGTCGCAAATAGCCAGGCCTATGCAAAAGACCTGCAACTGGTGCCCTGCGCCAGTCCGTCGAAGCATGAACTGACTGCCGGTTTTCTGCCGGGTGCAAAGCATCAACATGAACTCATTAAAGCCATGCGCATTCTGCAACACAAACCGGCCAATCTGCCCCTGCAATATTTTTCAGGAAAAATGATTTCATGTACGGTACATGAAAGCGCCTATCCCTTGCAGGTCGATGGTGATTATTTCCGCAACCGAGACATTGCCGCTGACAGTACACTCGATTTCAGTATCAGTCCGAATGCTATCAAGGTTCTGATTCCACGAAATTTCAATAAGGACTCTATAGCACAATAAATAATTAAACTTTGCATATTATTCATTGTGTTATAGAGAAAACAACACCAGGAGAATTGATAAAAGCATAGCCGGCCAATATCCAGTGCAATCAGGACAAACTATTCTCTTCAAATCGGGCTCAACCCAACACCGATCGCAGCCGAAATAAAACGAATCAAGTGATAACTTGCACCGCTACTCGAGGAGATTTTTGCAACATGTCGGCTCTACCTATTACCGAAGCACATATTCATACTTTAACTGAGAACAATCAGGATCAATCCCTTAACATGCTTAATGCGATAGATCATAGTCTCGCCGCGATTGAATACAATCTCGACGGCACTATTCTGTTTGCCAATATGAATTTTTTAAGGCTTTTTGGCTATTCTCAAGAGTTAATCGGACAGAACCACAGCCAACTTTGTGCCCCCGATTCGGTTGACAGTGAAGAATATCAGGAATTCTGGAAAGCCCTGCAAGCCGGCGAATTAAAACAGGGTGAATTCGTGCGTCTGAACCGGCAAGGGCATCCAGTCTGGTTATTGGCTACTTATACGCCCGTTTTGAATGCTGAAGGCAAAGTTTACAAAATTATCCAATTCGCCAGTGACATCACGAAGATCAAATCAGCCGCACTTGAGAATGAAGGCAAGGTTGCTGCTATTTCGCGCTCGCAGGGTATTATCGAATTTGATCTCGCGGGAAACATTCTGCACGCCAATGATAATTTTCTTAAACTGACAGGTTATACATTAGAAGAAATCAAGAACTTGCATCACCGCATTTTTATCGATGAGGAAGAGGCAAGCAGCGGAGCTTATCGCATATTCTGGCAGAAACTTGGTAAAG
>CAZUBB010000321.1:0-2223 GCA_964618485.1 uncultured Pirellulales bacterium | reverse complement strand
CATTTCAGATCCTGTTCGATATTGCCCTGCAGGAGACTGACTGTTAGCGGCTCGCCAACCGGTTCGACCCAGTTGATCGACTGCAGCCCCCATCCTCCCAGCCAGATGACACCAAGAAGCAGACCCATCCGTCCCGCCGCAGCAACATTTGCGAACCACAAGCCCAGCAGCGCCGCACTCAGCACCAGAATCAACGAAACGCCATACACACCGAATACCGGCGCATACCCCGCTAATGGGCTATCAGGCGCCTGGGAATAACCAAGCGCTAGCCATGGAAAGCCGGTAAACAGAGTGCCGCGCAACCATTCGGTGAGCATCCAGGCGGCCGCGAGCGCCAGTGCCCAAATATAGGGTGAAGCCGCCCGCATGCGGAAAGCCAGCCAGCCGCATAATGCCGGATACAACGAAAGATAGGCACAGAGCAGAATCAAAGCAAAAGCCGCCAGCGCAGGCGGCATAGCGCCGAAATCATGCAGACTCACATACAGCCAGGTCACACCGGCGCCAAACAGGCCCATGCCATACGCGAACCCCAGCCAGGTCGCGCATCGGCGCCAGAATAGAAAAAGCAATGCCAGCGTAAACAGCGGCACCGGAAACCAGTAAAAAGGCGCAAAACCGGAAACGGTCAGCATACCCAGAAAAAGGGCCAGCATGTAGCGCATGGGAGTGTCAGGCAGTCGGGCGGCGCGCATAATGAGAATCGCTCAAACAGAATCACGCATTTCTAAAGCGCGAATGCTTAATCAGAATGATGGAGACAATCGGCAACACCAGCCCAATCACCGTGACCGTGATCAGCAGATGCCCAAGATCACCGTAATCGGCCGGTATGCTAATTTCTCCGGTTGTATTATCTTTAACTTCACGCGTAACCACGTAAAACTGATTCAAGTATTTAGTGCCCAGCTGCGAGGCGGAAAGCGCCAGATTGGTAAACGAAGCCATGACCGCAAAAAATGTCGCCTTGAGTTTGTCCGGCGCGGAATTGGCAATCCATGCCAGCATCGGAATCATCGCAATCTGCCCCAGCGGCGATTCCAGCGCAGTATCGATCAAGGCAATAAAACGAGCATCCACCACGCCGCCGGTTATCGAAGCCGTCCACACATGAAAATCATAGAACATGCCGATAATCGGCAATGACAAAATAGTGCCGACAATCGTCAGAAAACCAATGATGTACGCAATCGAGCGCTCGGCCATGAAACGCCGGAAGATAAACATCCCCAGTAACGTAAGACTCGCACCGACCAGCGACAATACCGCAAGGAATTGCTGATCAAAACCCAGCTCATCGATCATCCACCAGGTGGAACCGGCCCCCGGGCCGGGAATGGCGCGAAAAATAAATACCAGAAATGCGGTACCGACCAGCACATTGCGCGCTTCCGGCTCGAGTTCGCCGACCAATTGCCGCATCAGAAACAATACAATCGCCATCGAAATCAGAAAGATAATTTCTTCACCCCCCGGAATGCGGCTCAAGCCCACCGTGAGCGACACGACTGTAAAAACCAGTCCACCACCGAGAATCCACCAGTTGACCGGCGGCGGCTCCGCATGAACGGCAAGCAGATTGACTGCATCACGTTTACTGTAACCCTGCCGAACAAACCGGTTGATCTCTCTGCGCTGCAGCCATGAAGCCAGCATCACGCCACATATTGAAATCAGTGGAATAATCAGCGCGAGTTCATAAACCAGCAAATAAAGTGCTTCCTTTTCGGCCTCGGGCAGTGCCGCGGCATCGCGCAATAGAAAAACATTGACCACGGATACCAGTATGCCGCCACCGACGATAGCCACGCGCCCCAGCGTTTGCATGGTGACATGCATGAATTTGCGTTTCCCTGCATCCATTTTCTGCCCGTTCTCGTCAACTTGCGGCACAGCTTCCACAGTCATGGCGTCCGCAACGACATCCTGCAAAACATAACCAATCGGCGCCAGCAACGCGGAAGTCACATACCAGAACTCTACCGAAGCGACTTCAGTCATGGTTTCAGTATGTCCCAGCAAACCGATCATAATCAGCAGACTGAGCATGATGAGACTTGCGCCGAGATAGACCAGCAAACCTTTCCAGCGCCACATCAAATCGACAAGGTGGCCCAGTGGCATTTTCAGCGCCCAGGGCAACATCATCCAGAAACCGAGCATGGCCAGGAATTCGGCTGAAAGCCCCAGCTTCTCCTTGACATAGAAAGTTCCAACGAT
>CAZUBB010000320.1:0-2237 GCA_964618485.1 uncultured Pirellulales bacterium | reverse complement strand
TAATTGCGGAAGCGTGGGAGGCGTGTTCACTTCGCCAACCGTGAAACGGATCGTGCGATTGCCAGCTAATCCCGTGTCATCGGTGGCGCGAACCGTGATGTCGTACGTTCCGGGTCCCTGGCTCTCTGCAGGAGTCCAGGTAAATAGGCCCGTCGTCTGATCGATGGCCGCACCTGCGGGGACAGAACCCACGAACGAATAGAGGAGTTGCCCCGGCGGCGTGTTCGCATCGCTGCCCGTCACCGTGAGAGAAAAAGCCTCCCCTTCGGTCAAAGACTGATTCGCGATCGCGGAAATCGTCGGGGGAACTTCGACATAGACTTCAAACGCCTGATCCGTAATGGCACCGAATTGATCGCGAGCGCGAACGACGACGGCACTGCCGTTCGGCTGCCCGATCGTCGGCACCCACGTGATTTGTCCCGTGTTCGGATCAATCGTCATTCCAGCAGGGCGTTGCTGCAACTCGTAGACGTGCCCCAACTGGCCTTCTTCGTTCGTCTGCGCGTTGTAGCTGTAGGTTAGTCCGGCAACGGCCGTCAACGGCGCGGTACTGGTAAAGCTCGGCGCGGTGGTGTCGACGGTGATGTTCACCGGTTCGCCGAATTGAACCAGTGTGCCGTTTTCGTCACGGAAGGTCGTAATCGCGTGCGCGCCATCGGACAAGGGCACCGTACCGTTCGTGGCAATCGTGGCGATGCCGTCGGCGCCCGCCGTGCCCGTGCCGATAACATCGTCGCCGCGCTTGAGCACGACCGTGGCATTCGCCGTCGTTCCGACGCGGAACTGCATCAGCTTCGAGGGTGTGTTATTGCGATCTGTCACCAGGTCGCTCGAGCTGGCGCCATTGTCGGTCAGCATCTGGAAGTCGACGACGTTGATCGTCAGCAACTGGCTGTCCGAAGTCGTAGCGTTCGAGGCCTGATCGCCATCGCGAACGGCCAGCCGCACGGTGTACGTGCCGGCTGCCGCCGTGGTGTTCGTAATCTTGTAGGCCGCCGTGCCGATCTGTCCATTCGGTGTGACGGTGGCGGGCGTGACTTCGATGTTGAAGCCGCTGAGCTGGCTCAGCGTGCCCAGAATCATCTGGCCCCCTTCGACATCCGTCGCGCTCACCGTGAAGGTGGTCGAGCCACCGCGCGGAATGTTGACCACCGCCGGCGTCGGATTGAGGAAGGGTCGGTTGTTCTCCGTATCCGCCACGATCGTCACCTGGAAGGTGCGCGTCGCCACGCCACCGTTCCCGTCGCTCACTGTCACGGTCACATTGGCCGTGCCCGTCGTGCCCTGCGGCGCCGACAGTCAGCAGCACACCGTTCTCGTGATCGACAAAGACCGATACGTTCTGCATGAAGACGGGCGACTTCGGCACGTCCCCCGTGTTGACGGGTACGTTTTGGATCGCCGAGCGAATGCTCTCGCCTTCCGTCATAAAACCAAACACCGAGTGGTTGAAGTCGAGAAAGCGCGTCGACGTAGCCGTAATGAAAAATTGCGAGTCGTTCGTGTCGTCGGTCGACTTGGCCATCGACAGAATGCCCTTGCTCGTGTGCTGGAGCTGGACATTGAATTCGTCGTCGAACTTGACACCGCTGCCCCCCGTGCCGTTGCCCGACGGATCGCCGCCTTGGATCACAAACGGATTGTTCGGCGAAGCAACGCGGTGAAACGTGAGGCCGTTATAAAAGCCCGACTGCGCGAGTTCTGCGATCCGCCCAGCCGTGGTCGGCGCAAGGTCGTCGAACAACTGGAATATCATGTCACCGGTGATCGCCGGGTCCCCCTCGCCCGAACTGGCGTGTACCACCGAGATCTTCATGCTGCGGTTGCCAGTCGGGATGGTCAAACCCAGATTGCCGTTATCCGATTGTGCAGAAAAGGTGAGCGCGTCGCCGTCCGCGTCGAAACCATCCAGCGCGATATTCAACGGCGCGCCCGCCAGCAGCGTGACGTTCGAGATCGTCGCCAACGTCGGAGCCGCGAACACGCAACGCTCTTCGAGTTGCTCGGGCGCGGGACGGCGCGATCGTCTGTGCAACGGCTCTCCGAGGGGGCGTGTCCGCCGACGAATGCGTTCGCGAGCGGCGGAAGACGAGGAAGAGGCGGAGCGCGGATCGTGTGGCATGGCGTGCAATCGCAAGGGTCTGACGTTGTCGCCTTTGAGACAGGGGCGCGGCCAGAAAATGAATCAGCGATGCCGCCCGGGAGGCTCCGCCAGCGAGCCGTCACTGGCACGC
>CAZUBB010000319.1:0-2238 GCA_964618485.1 uncultured Pirellulales bacterium | reverse complement strand
GGCGACGGAATGTAGCCACGGGTGAAGCGCAGCCCGCGTCCTCGCGGGCGGAGCGCAACCCGTGGACAAGGTCCCCTTTTTCCCAATCCTGCCCCGAAGGGGCAGAGGAAGCCCACGCCCGCGAGCCCGCTCAGTCGAACACATACCTCTCGTCGAACTCGATTTCGTGCACGCGGAGCATCCGCAGGAGTTCGGATTTGAAGTCCTCCTTCCTGTGATGCTCGTACTGACCGGCGATGTATTTCTTCACGGCTGCTTCCTGCGACTTGCTGACGGAGAATACGGAATACCCCTCCTGCCACGCGAACGCTCCGAGCGCCGGAAACATGTCATGCACCCATTTAGACGACCGCGCCTTGACGGTGCGCATCAAGTCCGACACCGTCGCGTCCGGCCGCCACCGAAAATACATGTGGACGTGGTCCTCGACGCCGCCGATGTCGTATAGCACACCCTTCTCCGCCCGCACGATGCCGCCCATGTAGGGGTACAGCCGTTCCGCGATGTCGGCCGTGATCCAGTCGGCAAGAGGATAAGAGAACGACGCATCCACGAGTTCCCTGTCGGCAAAGCGCAGCCCGCGTCCACGCGGGCGGAGCGAAATCCGTGGACGAGGTCCGTTCTCTCGATCCTGCCCCGGAGGGGCAGAGGAAGCCCACGCCGGCGCGGCCAGTCCCCCAGTCTCGTACGGGCTTGCTTGGCGGATCATTTTGGAGCCGAGCGCGACGCGTCCGGCCGCTCGCTGAGGAATTCTTCGCTGGTGCCACTCCTCGCCCCAGCGGGGCGACGGAATGTAGCCACGGGTGAAGCGCAGCCCGCGTCCTCGCGGGCGGAGCGAAACCCGTGGACAAGGTCGTTTTCTCGATCCTGCCCCGGAGGGGCAGAGGAAGCCCACACCGGCGCGGCCGCTCAGTCGAATAAATACATCGAGTTGGTACGGGATTCCGATTTCGCACTCTTCGCCGCCAGGCGCAAGCAATTCGCGGTGTTCGCTGAGCGGATCATTCTTCAGGCCATTTCGATCGCTCCATTGCGCCCAGGTTATTCGTCCCATCGGTATCGGTCCGCTTTACGAGCTCATCCCGCCGGCGGTCTCCGTCCAGTCACCGGATACGACGAACGGCGGGACCTTCGGCGGGAACTGGGCGATCTGATCTGATCCCGAAGCGCGAGCAGGGATAAATTCGGTCGGTAAGGTTCGCCATGCGGACCATTCTCCGGCCCCGTTCGATCGCTCCGCGGCTCGGAGATTATTCGTCCACATGGAATTGGTCCGTGCAGCAGACCCTACCGACTATTAACAACGATTCAACAAGTCCCGTCGGCGGCAGCGGGTCATGGGCACGTTGTCCCGAACCGAGACAGGATGATTCCCAGGTCGCCGATATCGACGTCGTGATCCCCGTCCAAGTCGCCGTGGCAGATCGATGCGGGTGGTGCGATACAGCCGAAATTCGACAACAGGAGCGACAGGTCATCTAGTCCGACTTGCCCGTCACCATCGCCCGCGATATCCCCCAGGCAGGGCAGGACGGTCAGAAGCACCGTTCGCGTAGTATGTCCAAGGCCATTTGTTGTGTTCACAAACATGACCATATCAGCATAGTTTCCTGTCGCTAGGATGTTTGCAGCCGGATTGATGGAAACATTCACGCTGACGAACGCGCCTGCGGCGAGCGAACCGCTGGAAGGGGTCAAGGTAACCCAGTCCTGTGCCCTTGAAACGCTCCAGTCCATTGCCGCGTCGCCGATGTTCGTCAGAACATAGTCCCTTGAATCAGGAGTGAATGGTCCGCCCTCTGAGCCAGATGACGTCAGCCCACTGAGCGGAGTTACAGCGAGAGTTCCCGGCATGAGAACCGACAGATCTACCGCGCGCGTTGTGGTTCCGGCGCCGTTCGTCGAATTCGTAAATGTCACTGTGTCACTAAAATTGCCCGGCGGTAACAAATTGGCACCGGAGTTGATCGTCAACGTAACGCTGATGGTGGAGCCTGGAGCGAGCGTCCCGCTTTCGGCTGATATCGTCACCCAACTCTGCGAGTTGGCTGCCGTCCAATTCAGCGGGAGACCTCCATCGTTCGTCAATTCGTAAACCTTCGACAAGGGCGAGAAGGGCCCTCCAACGAATCCCGAGGCGCTCAATTCGCTGTCCGGCGTTACGACAAGATGAGACGCTTGGTACTCGGTCAGGACCCAAGTCTCACCAAGGTCGGTGCTATTGAACTGCCCGCCGAA
>CAZUBB010000318.1:0-2241 GCA_964618485.1 uncultured Pirellulales bacterium | reverse complement strand
TCCTTCCCCTGACGCCCGGCACCAGCCAAGGCAACGATTTGAATGTGCTGAACCGTCGTTATGAGCGCGGCGGCATCCTCTCCTACCTGAAAGACCTGCCCGCGCTCATGGTCTTCAATGACGAAGCCCACCATATTCACGAGTTCAAGCGGGAAGGTGAGGTGACGGAAGTTGAATGGCAAAAGAGCCTCAACCTGATCGCAGAACCCAAGGGCCGCCGCTTCGTCCAGGTGGACTTTTCGGCCACGCCCTATAACGAGGTCGGGACCGGCCGGAACAGCCGGAAATCCTACTTCCCGCACATCGCAGTTGATTTCGACCTGAAGACGGCCATGCGCACCGGCCTGGTCAAATCCCTTGTTCTCGACAAACGCTCCGAAATCGGCGCGCTGAGCCATGAGGAATTGGATTTCAAGGCCGATCGGGATGAGAACGGCAACCCCATGCTGTCCGAAGGGCAGCGCATCATGTTGCGCGCCGGCCTGACCAAGCTCCGGAAGCTGGAAACCGATTTCGCCGCCCTCGATCCGGACAAGCATCCGAAAATGCTGGTGGTCTGCGAAGACACCACGGTTACGCCGCTCGTCGCTGATTTCATGCAGCTCGAAGGGCTGGCCGATGACGAGGTTTTGCGCGTCGATTCCAACCGCAAGGGCGAGCTGAAGCCCGACGAATGGAAGGTGCTGCGCGAACGCCTGTTCGACGTGGACCGTCACAAATCCCCGCGCGTCATAGTGAGCGTGCTCATGCTGCGCGAAGGCTTCGACGTGAACAACATCTGCGTCATTGTCCCGCTGCGCGCATCGAGCGCCGGCATCTTGCTGGAACAGACGATCGGGCGCGGCTTGCGTCTGATGTGGCGCGGCAATGAATACGACGACATAAAGCGGGAGAACCGCCAGCTCATTCGCGGCGGAAAGACACCCTCCAACATGATCGACATTCTTTCGATCGTGGAGCATCCGGCGTTCCAGGGCTTCTATGACGAGCTGATTCAGGAAGGCTTGGCGGCTGAAGCAGATGACAACGACGACGAGGCGAATGGCAGCTCGACCGGCGACCTGATCTCGGTTGGCCTCCGGCCGGGCTTCGAGGAATACGATTTCGCCATACCCTTCATCCTGCGGGAACAGGTCGAGGCGCTGGAAGATACCCATATCGACCCTTCGAGCCTCGCGCCGTTCGGATCGTTTTCGCTCCAACAACTCAAGGGGCAGATCGGCCAGGGCGAGAAGTTCCATTCCGAAGACGTGCAGGCGAAAACGCGCTTTGGCGACTATCGCGTGCATGGCGGCGTGATGACCGCGACGGGATATAATGACTACCTGGCCCGGATCACGCGCCGGATCACGGAAGCCGTCACCCTGACGGATACCACAAACAGCTCGAAGGCTTTCGCCAACGCCAGCAAGTTCCCCTACATCCAGATAAACCGGGCCGAGATGGCCGAGGGCATCGACACCTTCATTCGTCGGCACCTGTTCGGCCAGGAGCTGGACCCTCTCACGGATGAGAACTGGCGCGTCCTGCTGATCGACCCGGTGACGGAGCACATTATCAAGGTGTGGGCGCGCGCCATTCTCGAAGCGGAAGACAGCGTGATTGTCGCCAATGCCGAGGTCGCGCATCGGCGTCTTTCGGAAGTGCCCAAGCTCGCCATGCGGGAAGGATCATCGCTGGCCGTCGAGAAAGCTATCTATCTGCGCCTTCCCTATCCCTCGCGGAACGGCGGCCTTGAACTGGCATTTATGGAAACCTGCGAGCGTGACGCCAGCGTTGAAGCCTTCTGCAAGATCAACGAGCAGAAACACACCTTCGCGCGCCTGCGATACATCAAGGAAGATGGGCTTCCGGCGTTCTATTCGCCGGATTTCTTCGTGAGAGCAGGCGGCGCGATTTATCTGGTGGAAACAAAGGCACAAGGCCAGCTCACCAGCCCGAACGTGCTGCGCAAGCGCAAGGCCGCCGTTTCATGGTGCGACCGGATCAACGCCCTTCCTCCGGAACAGCGTAGCGATTCCGAATGGCACTATGTCCTTCTCGGGGAAGACACCTTCTATGGCTGGCGGGACAAGGGCGGCTCGATCGCTGATCTTCTTGCCTATGCCCGGCTGCGCCCTGTCGAAGACAAAGGCCAGGCCAAGTTCGCCTTCTGAACTTCACGCCGGGGCAGCAATCTATTGCCCCGGCGCTTTCACGGTGATGGTGCAACGCTGATCCTCGCCGGCCGTGCGCGCGGCC
>CAZUBB010000317.1:0-2275 GCA_964618485.1 uncultured Pirellulales bacterium | reverse complement strand
GGGTGCACGTCAGTGATTGTACTTATTAGGCGGCGGTTTCGACTTGAGAGGTGCGGGTGAAGGGGGAGCCGGGGCGGGTGGCGAGGTAGAGGGAGAGTCGGTCGTCTTCGCTGAGGACTGCGGCGCGGATTTGGAGGATGG
Organism: uncultured Pirellulales bacterium; assembly: GCA_964618485.1. Classification (GTDB taxonomy): domain Bacteria; phylum Planctomycetota; class Planctomycetia; order Pirellulales; family JALHLM01; genus JALHLM01. The sequence continues at coordinate 2,134 of CAZUBB010000317.1, read as the reverse complement.
CTTCTGCGCCGGCGGGGTCGTTCCAGAACATCTCGGTTCCCTTCACGCGGTAGTTGACTTCCTTGACGAGCGATTCCATCAAGGCGCTGGTGGTGGGCAGGCCGGCGCGGCGGTAGTCGGGATAGTTCATGCGGGCGAGGTTATTGGCCAGGTAGCGGGCGGCGTCGATCACGGCCTGGCGCGGATCGGAGTCATCGAGTTCGACGTCCGCGAGCCCCTGCTCGTGCAACCAAGCTCGGAGCGCGTCGATCACTTCCTGCGTGCGGCCTTGCCAGCAAGCGGTGGCCAGGCGGCGGTAGCAGGACCAGGCCTCGGCGGGTTCGCTGTGAAGGGCCAGCGCCGTGGGATACAGATAGCCGAGCGCGTGAATGAAGTCGAGGACCGGCACGAAGTCGGCGAAGTGGGTTTGTTGCAGAGTCCAGTTCCAGGCTTGTCCGTCGCCGAGGAAGGCCCGCTTGGGCGCGGCGAAGAATCGTCGCCGCCGCGCTTCGCGTTCCATTTGCAGACCGAACTCGTCGGAACAGACCATGCTGCTCAAGCAGGTGCGGAGCAGTCGTTTCGGTCGCCAGTCGCTGCGGCCGGCTTCCTCATTCGCCGTCGCAGAGGAAGTCGGTTGGGCATTGGCCACAATTTCCGAAAGTGGCTCTTTTTCAGCTAATTCCGCCACTTTTTGCGGATCGAGAAACGCGGACGGCAGCTCAGGATGCGGATCGTCGGCAAAGGTCTGGGAGGTCATTCGCACGAGGCAGGCATTTTTGGTTTCACGCCAACTGGGCTCGTGCACGCCGGGACCGTGAGCGGCGGCACGCGTGTGAATCCGACCCCCGTCACATTCGACGACCGCGAGGGCCGGCGGCTCTATCGCGAGTTGCTCTTCTTCATCGCCGAGCGTCCCATTGCGCTGCGCCGCGAGTTCTTTACCAATGTCACCCGCGACACGTTCGATCGTCTTCGCCGAAAGCTTGTTCCCGGCGATCTTGTCGAGCGCGATCGCCGCCCGCTCGAACGAACGTGTCTCCGCCGCCGCATGCACCACCCGCGCGAGCAACCCCGGCGTCAACTGCCGCGCGGTCAGACCCAATGCTTTACGCTGAGGGAAAAAAAGCTCGCCGACAGCGAGTGCAATAAGCCTGAGCTTCGAACAGATCAAGTGGCCCATCGACCGACTTGACCTCCCGCGTCGCTCCCTCCACCGGACAACGCCGCTGACACTCAGGACACAGGGCGTGCTGCGAACTCTCCGCCACCAACTCCCGCGCTTCACGCGTCTGAATCTCGCGGCTGAGCGCTCGCCCCACCTCGTGAGCCGCCAGCTCAATCCGCGAATAATGCGGCACCTTCGGCTCCCCCGCCGCGGCCCGCTCCGCCCGCGCGAGCGCCGCAGCCGTCTCCGCCAACTCCCGCATCTGCCGATCCAATCTCTCCCGCAACCGCTCGGCTTCACCTTCCATGGCAGCCCCTCCCTTGATACCAACTCCTCAACCCAAACCCCACGCCATCCCCAGCTTAAACCCAAACCACTCACTTCTCCTATTGACGTTTTGAATACCAGGCCGACTCCAGCAAAGACTGACGTGCACCCGCTTGCGCCTCGGGCTTCTTTTCGGTCTTTCCCGCCGCCGCGGCATTTTGTTATACCGCAGGCTGGAACGTGATTGTTCGGCAGGAATCGCTGGCGAAGAGGCCGGCAGAATTGAGCGACGGACATGCAACTGCGTTTTTTGTGGCGAGGACTGAAGACCTGGTTTTACGACCATCGCTGCGAGCTCAGAGCCCTCCAGGGCGCGCTCGCGCCGGACGAGATCGCCGTTGACGTGGGTTCGCACAAGGGGAGTTTCATTTGGGGTCTGAGCTGGGCGGTGCCGCAGGGCAAGGTGGTTGCCTTTGAGCCGCAGCCGTCGCTGGCGGAGCAGGTCCGCAATGCCTGCGCGGCGTGGGGCCTGCAGAATGTGGTGGTCGAGAACGCGGGCGCTTCCCAATTCTCCGGCCGACTGACGCTGGCGATTCCGGGAACTGGGATTTCACATGGCGCGTCGTTTGAGCCAGTAATTCGGGAAACGAAGCAGTGCCAGACGATCGAAGTCCCGACGTATTCGCTCGACGACTATTTTGCCACGGAAACGCGGCGGATCGG
>CAZUBB010000316.1:0-2349 GCA_964618485.1 uncultured Pirellulales bacterium | reverse complement strand
GACGTTATGCTAACGCCAGCCAAGGAAAACTCCAGATTTGACTGAGGCAGGACACTCCCCATTTCCGTGTACAGCTCGACAAGACGCTTGGCAGCGTCTCGCGGCAAGGCTTGCGCGCCGGCATCTTGCTTCTTAGCGACGCGAGTCCGGCAAACGCGGCCAACAGTTGCGGCTCGGCCTCGGCATATTTCTCTTGCCGCATCAGCGCCTCGCCGTACAGCGACTTGACGTTCCACCAAGGCCAGTCCTTGACGCCGTGCGCGTCGCCAGCGGCCAACGCTTCGCGAAAGAGCGCCTCGGCCTCCGCAAAGCGCCCTTGTCGGAGCCGAACTTCGCCCAGAGTGGGAAATTGCGCCGCGGCGATCGGCGCATCATCGCCGGCGTGCTGCCGCACGGCCGCTAATCCCGACTGCAGCACCGCTTCGGCTTGATCGTACTTCGCCTGAGCGATGTACAACTCTGCCAGGCTCTCCGTTGTAATCAACGTGTGCGGATGCACGGGTCCTTGCACACGCCGCGTGATGTCCAGCGTCTGGAGAAACAGCGGTTCCGCCTCATCGTACCGGCGCTGGTCGAATCGCAGTGACGCCATGTTATTCAAGGCCATCATCGCCCCGGGCGACTCGGGACCGAGTACGCTCGGAGCGGCGTCGAGCGCGCGTTGAAACAACGGCTCGGCCTCGTCATACTTCCCTTGGTCTTTCAAGCAAGCCGCGAGATTGTTCATCGACGACAACGTCTCAGGGTGTTCAGGACCCAAGACGCGTTCCACTTTATCGAGCGCATCGACGAGCAACTCCTCGGCCTGGGCGTACTTCCCTTGCCAGGAATACACCATGGCGACATTGTTCATCGCCGTCAGCGTGCCGGGATCCTCAGGTCCCAGTTGTTTGCGAAGCGTCTCGAAGGCCTCTTCAAACAGCGGCTCCGCCTGATCGTACTTCGCTTGAGAACCGTAGATCGCCGCCAGATTATTGAGGGACAACATCGTGTCCGGGTGCGTGTTCCCGTACACTTCGCGGCTCAATTTCAGCGCCTGGACCGCCAGCGGCTCTCCTCGCTTCGGTTGACCTTGCAGGCGAAACAGGTCCGCCAGGTTCGACATCGTATCGATCGTCTCTTCGTTCCGTTCCCCAAATTCCTGGCGAAATAGCGCCATCGCGACTTCCAACTGTCGCTGAGCGGCGGCGTAGTTTCCCAGCCTGGCGTAGGCCTTGCCCATCGTCTTGCGGAGCGCGGCCTCGACCTGGCGCTGATCGGCGAATCGGTCATCGATGGACTTCGCGGCGCGATCGAGGAGCTCTTCGACCGTGACTTTGTGATGGCGAGGGTTAAGTTCCGGCGCGGCCTGGCTCAGCAAGTCATTGACAAGGAACTCGCCGATCGCCAGCGAAATAGCCGCCTCTTCTTCAGCCACGCGCGCGTGCTCGATCGCTTTCTCACGGTCGAGTTCGGCGATGCGCTCCGCTTCCGTCGCCCGAATCGCCTGCCACGTCGTACCAACGAGGCCAGCGGCGAGCGCGATAAACGCCAGTGACGTCGCCACGACAATGCCCCGGTGCCGCCGCGCGGTCTTAGCCAGCGCGTCGATCAGCCGCGGCCGCCGCGCCGCGATCGGCTTCTGTTCCAAGAACCGCCGCAGGTCGTCGGCCAGGGCCTGGGCCGTCTCATACCGGGCGGACGGTTCTTTGGCCAGGCATTTCAGCAGAATCGTTTCCAAGTCTGCCGGCATGGCTGGCGCGTGTTTCCGCGGGGGCGCCGGGTCCGTCTCGGCGATCTCCCGCAACATCCCGGCGCGATCCTGCCCCTGCACGACGGCCCGACCCGCGGCCAGTTCGTACAACGTCGCGCCAAGAGAGTAAATGTCGGTACGGTGATCGACCGCCGCCGGCATGCCCGCCGCCTGTTCGGGGCTCATGTAGCGCAGCGTGCCGAGCAAATCGCCCGTGAGCGTCACGCCGACGTCGCCGCCAAATCGCGCGAGACCGAAATCGGCGACCCACAGCTTTCCGGATGTGTCGATCAGCAGATTCGACGGTTTCACGTCGCGGTGAATAACGCCATGCTCATGCGCACAGTGCAACGCTTCCGCCGCTTGAATGCCGAGCCGAGCGATCCGCGCGAAACGCTCCTGGGGACGCAGCGTGTCGTCCAACAGTGCATTCACGGTCTCCATCTCCGCTTGGGGAGCACGCTCAACGCGCCGCGCCGGCTCAGAGGAAAGATCGCGCCCCTCGCGCAGCAGCTCCTCCAGGCTGCGGCCGCGGATCAGTTGCATCGCATAATAGTGCCTGCCGCGATCGCAACGAAAGGCGACACTAAAGTAACAGGGAAACGGGAATTTTCCTT
>CAZUBB010000315.1:298-2411 GCA_964618485.1 uncultured Pirellulales bacterium | reverse complement strand
GTTCCCCAGATGCGCAATCCGGCGTCCTCTTGGAACCCGGTCGAACCGTCCGGCAGGATCAGCTCGACGGAGATCGGGCGTTCCCAGGCGTCGCCTTCCATCGTGGAGTTGACGTAGATGCCGTTGGTTTGGCCGAACAGATTGTCTTGCGCGGTGACGATCGACATCGTGGGGATGCTCTGCAAGCCCGCCACGATCTGATCGCGATAGGCGGCCGCGTTCACGACGTCCGGGTCCATCTGGTAGTCGGCCGGCGTGCCCGCCCAACTCGAAGGCAGCCCCGCGGGCAGAGCCGGCTGCCGGATGACGCTTTCCGGAAAGAGCAGCGTGTGCGTTTCCACGAGGGAATCAGCGTAACCCGATTTGAACGCCGCCGCGCGCAGCGTGGCGGTCGTCGAGACGTTGATCGGCCCCGAGTAGACGATGCCGCGGGCTGCGGTCGGCGCGGTGCCGTCGGTGGTGTAGCGAATTTCCGCGCCCGGCGTGGCCGTGGTGAGCGTCACCGATTGCGCGGCGAAATAGAAGCCGCGCTCCGCGCTGAACACCGGGTCCGCCGCGACGCCTTCAAACGACTCCCCGACGTTCGCGGCGCCGGGCGTGGGCGTTAAGAAGTAACGCGGCGGCGCGTCGCCGAGCGGCGCTAATTGTTCTGACACGAGCTCCGGAAGAATGACGAAATCGCCGTTGGTCGGGCTCGTGTTCAGGCCGTGAATCGCCAGCACGTTGTCGCCTTCGAGCAACCAGGACTTGTAGGCGGTGACGTCGATGTCCTCGAAGTTCTGGTTCTCGATGTCGGGATGCTGCCCCGTGGCGCTCGAGTCCCACGATAGCGGATCGGGCGTGTTGCGCGTCGCGATCAGTTCGCCATTCAAATAGGCGGCGAAGCCATCGTCGTACTTCATCCGCAGGGTGAGCGCGCTCACGGCCGCCGGGCCCGTGGAATCGAAATGGACGCGAACGTAGGCCGAGGAATTGATGCCATACATGGCCAGTTCGACGTTCGCCCCGATCAGGTCCTCGTAGCCCGACTGCCGTTCAAACCCCAGTCCTAACGTTCCGTCGTCCCAGGCCGAGTCGTTGAACCCGATGCTGGTCCAGGCCGTGCCAAGTGTATCGCCGCCGTTGTCAGTTGTCGGCACGAACGTGCGTGCTTCGCTGCCCTTCGTTAACAGCACCGTGGCCTGCGCCGATTGCGAGAAGCCAAACGACGCGCGCGGAGATTGCGCCGGAAACGCCGGGCTGAACTGCTGAGCGACATCGCCGTCGGGTTCAACGAGTGCGAGATACTCGCCGTCGGCTGACAGGCGAAAATTCGTGTGCAGTTCCGCGGCGGGGTCGACGCGGTTTTTGCCCGAAGCAAACACAATCAGCCGCTCGCCCGAGTCGAGCGTGAGATCCGGGAAGGTCCATAGACTGGTATCCGCGCTGTCGTCGGTCAGTCGCCAGCCCGCCAGCGACACGGCGGCGTCGCTGGCGTTAAACAGCTCGATCCAGTCGGAGCGATCGCCGTCAACATCACGCAGACCATCGGCATTGTCGGCGACGAACTCCGTGATCAGCACGCTCGCCGCCATCAGGTCGCGGCGTTCGAGGTATTCCACCGCCGCGCGCCGGCCGACGCGCGGCCTGACGAATCGGTTGGCCCGTCTCCTATTCCGCCCCAAGGCCCCCCTCCTTTCCGCACTCCACACGTAGCAAGGGCGCCTCGACCGGCGTGTGTGAACACGCCGGACGCTGCGCCCTGTACTACCGCATGATCGCAATCAACGTTAACGCCGGCTCGACAACACGCGGCGGCGTTGCCATCCTCCAACGACCGCCAGTGCCACCAACCCCAGCATCGCGGCGCTCGGTTCAGGTACCGCTTGCGACGGGACAGCGCCGAAATTGTTACGCACGCCGTTCAAGTCGTCGAGGTCGACCGTGCCGTCGAACGGAACCGCATCTCCCGGCGTACCGCCCACCGGGCCGACGGCGCCGAAATTGTTCCGCACGGCGTTGAGGTCGTCGAGGTCGACGTCGCCGTCGTTATCGGTGTCGCCCTGCTGGCCGTCAACAATCGTTCCGTACTCGACGGTTCCTTCGAGGACTTCGCCGTCCGAGGTCGCGAACT
>CAZUBB010000315.1:0-288 GCA_964618485.1 uncultured Pirellulales bacterium | reverse complement strand
CCAGGTCGCGCGAGCTCAGGTTTGCCAGGATGTCTCCCAGCAGAATCTGCACGCCGGTGGTGAACGAGGTCGAGCTCAGCAGGTTCAGCTCCGAAAGATTGTTCGCCGAGGGATTGGCCTCAAACCAATTCGGTCCGGCGTCTCCCGAATCCTGAAAGCTCGTCCAGCCAGCGACGCTCAACGAGCCCGACGCCGACGTGATGTCGTAGCCCTTGATGTCGAAGTCGACGTTCGGCGAGAAATTCTGGATCGCGGCCTCGCCCGTCGCGGGATCGACGCGCAACACCA
>CAZUBB010000314.1:1341-2475 GCA_964618485.1 uncultured Pirellulales bacterium | reverse complement strand
GACATTCAGATTGGCGTAATGGTTAATGAATGCGTTGTAGCCATTACTGCGCGTGAAGAAATTATTGGCATCGGTGGCGTTGGTGGGGGTGATGCGCCCCCGCCACGGCTTGCTTTGCGGGGTGATCGTATCCACTTGCAGCATCGGATAAAACAGCACCTTATAGCCGCGCACCTTCAATTCTTGGCACAGCCGAACGATGCTTTTATCGGTTGGCGTGCCGCCGTAAGTTGGCGAACCATCGGGGAATTCGAGAATGGGGTGGCCCGTATTGCGCGTGAATCCCGCCACCACCCAATCATCGGGTGCCACGCGCGCGCCCTGACTATCAAACTCGACACCCGGTTTAATGACGCACACCGCAGGATCAGCGGAATCCGCAAACCAGTTTAAAATTACCGAGACATATTCGACATTCGGCAGCGTCGCTTTCAGGTTGTCCAGCGCCACGAGGCTATCGGCTTTGTTACTGAGATTGTTCAGGTTCAGTTTGATGACCTTACCGCCCTGCACGAAATTGCCCGCTACATCCTGCTGACCGAAGGTTTTTTCCTGCACCACCGTGTCATAGACATATTCGCCCGCGCCAGGGATCAGTGAGATTTCCTTGATTTTATCTTCCAGATCGAAGGGCTTTTTCAGCGTGCGCCGTACCTCGAAGGTAAAGTTGGGGATGCGGTTGCCATAATCGGCCAGCGGAAAATCCTTAATAACCACATAGGCCATGCCACGGTATGCTGGCGTTTGCCCCGCAGGATGGAACGACGAGATGAACGTATCAGGCAGCTGAGTTTCATTACCCAGATACAGGCTGTAGCTTCCTTGCGTGAGATCGAGCGGTTTGGAATCCGCCCATACGCGCACCACCTCGGTGATCGGCCCCTCGCAAATGGCAAACGCCATGCTGACACTGTAGCTATAGGTCGTGGTGGTGGTCTCCACGCTGCCACCACCGCCACCACCTTTACCGCCGCCAGAGGATTGCGTGGTGGTGGTTATGCTTTCCTTAATCGGGCGCGACCAGATGACGTTGCCGGCAATGCGGCTGTTACCATAAATGATGGGTATGGCTTTCCCGTAGGTAGAAAACTGCACCATCAGGTCAGTGAGACGCGAGCCTTCCTGATTGATGCG
>CAZUBB010000314.1:871-1295 GCA_964618485.1 uncultured Pirellulales bacterium | reverse complement strand
AAGAATGTGCCTGCGCCCAGCGATGTGGCGGCAGAACTGGCCGCTGCGGCTAGGACGATTGATGCCATCGGAATACCTTCACGAGCCTGTTTTTCCAGTCATCATCCAGACGATGCTCCACCACGCGTCGCGCCTGTGCGTAGCAATGGATCATGCCGAGCGCATTTTCATAATCGGTGAGAATGGCGAGGTGCTGGGGGTTGCCCGCCATATTGAACAAGGCCAGATCACCTGCCTGTGCGCCCTCTACCGGCACTTCATCCAGCAATGCGGCAATTTTCTGCGTGAGATACGCGCCGTCTGGCTCTTTGGAATAAGTGATTTCGTCATAGGTGGCGAGTGGCTGGCCATGCTTATCTTTCAAATCCAATTCATCCACCACACCGATGATTAGGCCCAAGCAGTCACAGCCCACACGCTTCAG
>CAZUBB010000314.1:0-861 GCA_964618485.1 uncultured Pirellulales bacterium | reverse complement strand
CGTGCCAAGCCATGTGCGGGCTTGCACGACAATGTCATTTTTTAGGGTCATGAATGTTGCAGATCGTTCGCGGTTGCAGCGGTGGCGAGTACCTTGTCCATTCCCGGCACATGCGGCTCACCCCGAAAATTCACGGCATTGGCGAATTTGGCAAAGCAGGTATTGAAGGTTTTATCGCAGCCCGCGATGGCGTTAAATGTATCGCTGACTGCCACGGCATTGGGCATGGGTAATACCAGCGTGAACTGCTTGTTAGAGAACTCCTTAATCTCCATCCGCCGCCCAGCATTTGCGCCCGTCAGCCACACCACTTCACCGCCTGAGAAATAGCCCGCCGCCTGTGTCATGGCGTTGCTGATAAACACCTGTCTGCTGGTCACGGTATTGACCGTGCCACTGGCCGTATAGCTGGCCAGATTGATCTTGCAGCGCGCATCACCAAACACGGCGCGGCAGGTGGGGCTGTAGAGTTCACCGATATTCTGCTGGAATTTCTGAGCCAGACCTCGCACCTCGGCCACAAACTGACCGTTTTTAACGCTGACTTCACCCAACCAGCCACGGCGGTGGATGATAATGCCCTGCGCTAGATCAGTTACATTCACCATGAAGATTTCGATCTCGGCGAAATCATAAATTCCTGCCATGATGTCAGCCTCGGTAATCGCTGCCGAATCTAGAATACCTGCCACATCAAGATTATCGACGGAGAACCTGTCCTTGGTTTCGATGCTAGTGGGGGAGAATCCGGTGGCGGCCTTATAAAGCTGGCTGCTGATGGTGAGATCGGAAGTATGATCGGTAAATCCCATCACCGTGCCACCCACCAGCGTGAGTTTCCAGCAAATGGCAAGGCTGGTG
>CAZUBB010000313.1:0-2504 GCA_964618485.1 uncultured Pirellulales bacterium | reverse complement strand
GGATCGCTGGAGAGATCGACCGGATGCCCGGCGGCGATGCGCGCTTCCTTGACGGCCACAAAGGCGTCGGAGGCGAGTTCCGCGGCGGCGAGTTTTTCGGCGTAGTTCGCCTGCCTTGAGCGGGTGGGGAAACGCTCCACCACAGCGACGCCGGCCAGCGACAGTACGGCGATGAGCGCCAAAGCGCGGCGCGAGATGGCGCGCGGTTTCCAATAAATCTTCTTCACAGCGCCAACTCCGAACCGAGGGCGAGGATTAACGACAGCCGCACGACCGCCGACGCGGTGAGGAGCGTGCTCAAGGTTTCCAGCAGGCCTTGGCGATCGATCCAGATGGCGATCAGGCCGGGGATGATATGGCCGATCACGGCGAATTCCGCGCCGTGGAAGAGAGGTTGCACCTCGAGCGCGCCGAACGAAATGCGGCTCAAGAACATGCCGACCAAGTAACCGACGAGCACCATGAGCACCGTGCGGCGCTTGCCGTAGATGATGATGATCGTCGACAAGGCGTGCACGATCAGGTACGTCGCGAAGGCGGCCCCCAGCGTCAGCGCCACGTCGATCGGCGAGCCGAGGCGCAGGGCGATATACCCCGGCACGACCATCCCGCCGGCGGCCAGTCCGAAAAGTTCCGAGAATAACAGGCTAACGACCAGGCCGAGGCCAATCGCTAGGGAGACGGTTTCCATGGGGATTATCAACTGGAGGTTCAATCAACAACAGCAAAACCAAGCCCAGGGATGGCCGCCACGCGGTCAGCCATCTCTGACGGACCTGGTGCGGCCTTCCCCGGGATGACGTTGAGTACATCCCAGGGAAGGCCGCTCCGAGTTTGTGGATGAACTCCAAGTCCGTGGTGGCCATCACCGGGCTTGGCGTACATCCTCAACTTCTCAACTTCTCAACTTCTCACACATCACTCATCACTCATCACTCATCACTGCTGCCGCCAACAGTTGTTTCTCATCGCGGTGCGTCTCGGTCCCTCGCGCCGGTACTCCTCGATTCGCAAAGTACCGCACCACGTCCAGCCCCGGGCCGCCGATGTTGGCCATGCCCATGACGAGCGCCGAGCGGCCCGCGAGCTCGACGATCGTTTCGAAGATCTCTTCCACGCGGCGGTCTTCAGCGAACGTGAACTTGAGGAGGTTCATGCCCGCCTTTTCCGCGGCGCGGAGGAAGATGTACGTGCCGTCGCCGATCAGTACGTAATGGTCCGCCGGCTGCCAATGAGCGCACGCCTTGGCCAACTGTCGGGAGCGATCGGGCCGGTCGGCGCGGCAATTGAAAATCGCGATCCGCCGTTCGACGTCCGGGAAGCGTTCGATCGCCAGATTCCAGATCTGCTCGGTCGACTCCGGATCGTTGGCCGCGAAACCGTTGACGAAGTAGAGCCGCCGGCCGAAGAACTCGATTTCGTGCGCAGTCATCGCGCCGGGATCGGGCGTCGCGCGCCACATGCCCGCGAGCGCCGTCGCGCGATCGACGCCGAGGTCGCTACACACGCGCAGCGCCAAGGCGACGTTCGACTCATGTTCCACGTAGGAAAACCCGGCCATGTCGTCGGCAGTTACCTGATTCACTTCGGACTGCTCGACGGCGATCAGCGTGCTACGGCGATCGAGCGCCGCTTCACGGAAGACGTCGAGATGCCGTTGCTCCGCGGTGTACAGTCGACCGCCAATCGGCGCCGTGGCCGCGAGCGCCCGGGCGACGTCGCGCTCCGTGGGGCCCATCACGTCGAGGTGATCTTCACGGGCATTGGTGATCACGCCGTGTGTCGCCTGCACGAAACGAGATTCGCAGAGCCACTGTAACGTCGGCTGCAGCGCCATGCACTCAATGACCAGCGCTTCCGCGTCGAAGGCGGAAGCGGCCTCGACGATGCGGACTTGTTCGATGACGTTCGCCTTCGCCGGGCGAAACACGGGGAACTCGCGGCCGTCGGGCATGATCATCCGCGGGAGCGTGCCGGTCGTCTTGGCGCAGGTGCGAATCCCCCCGGCGCGGAGTCCGGCGGCGATCAATCGCGTCACGCTCGACTTGCCACGCGTGCCGTTGACGTGAATCCGAATAGGAATGCTACGTAGCCGCCGCCGATGCGTCCACGACTCCATCAAGCCGCCGGCCGCCAGCAGCGCCACCATCGCCAGCAAGATCAAGGTGGTGTCCATGCGCGTCGGCGGTCGGGCAAGAGAGTTAGGAAGGTATCGAATCTGCCGGCGGCGCGGCGTGGCAATAGTTTCCCCAATGAAGTCTAGGCCACGGAAAAATCGCGGCTCCGGCGGGCGCCACGCGACTTCGGGAAACGGAAAAACTCCGGGAAATCCGCTTGCATGCCGCCCGGCCATCTGCGAATTGTGGAGGCTTAGGAACAGAGCACTGGAAGGGGGCCCGGTATGAACCCTGCGCCGCAGACCGCGAAGAAAATTATTGCCAACGTCGAGAAGGTGATCATCGGCAAGCGCCAGGAGGTGATCCTGTCGCTGGTGGCCTATTTCT
>CAZUBB010000312.1:0-2541 GCA_964618485.1 uncultured Pirellulales bacterium | reverse complement strand
GACGGCGACCGCGTTCTGGAAACCGCATTGATGGGCGACGACGACGTCGGTGTAGCCTTCCATCACCATGGCCGTGCGGCTCTTGGTGATTGCTTCGCGGGCCAGGTCGAGTCCGTAGAGGAGCTGGCTCTTGGAGAAGAGCGGCGTTTCCGGCGAGTTGATGTATTTGGCGACCTTGTCGCTGTCGGGGCCCGGCAGGACGCGGCCGCCGAGTCCGACCGGACGGCCTTGGGCGTCGCGGATCGAGAACAGGACGCGATTGCGGAACCAGTCGTAGTGGCCGTCGCCTTGTTGACGCGTGCGGAGCAGGCCGACGCGTTCCAGTTGCGCGGTGCCGAAGCGAGTATCGCGAGATTGGCCGATGAGCCAGTCCCATTGATCGGGGGCATAGCCGAGGCGGAATCGCGCGACGCTTTCGGCGGTGATACCACGTCCAGCAAAATAGTCGCGGCCGATTTGCGCCGCGGGGGACTTCAGCAGATAGTCGTGATAGCGCTGCTCGGCCCAGGCCATGACCTGGAAGAGGATTTTTTTGTCGTCGGACGACATGCCGCCGCGACGGCGATCGAGCGTGATGCCGGCCTTTTCGGCGAGGAACTCGAGGGCCTCGGGGAATTCGAGCCCTTCCATCTTCTGCACGAAGCTGAAAATGTCGCCGCCGAGATTGCAGACGAAGCACTTATAGCTCTGCCGCTCCTGATTGACGAACAGGCTGGGGCGGCTGTCGTCGTGCCAGGGACAGATGGCTTTGAAGTAACGCCCCTCACGGCGCAATGGGAAGTAGCCGCCGACGAGATCGACAATGTCGACCGCGGCCCGCACTCGTTCCCGATCGTCCGTGGAGACTGTCACAGGGGGTTCCGTGTCCGTGGAGAGCACTGGGAAAGAAGGTAAGAATGTGAGGAGTTAAGAAGGTGAGAAGGGTGCGGATTCGCGGTCTGTTCTCATCTTCTTACCTTCTCACATTCTCAACTACTTCGTCCGAGATTTCCCGGTGCGGGCGGGGATTATAGTGCTGGGGGCGATTAGGGTCAATCACGAACGTTTGTCGCCGGCACTTGACGTAAGTGGTTGATTGAAATCACGTTAAGCGGGGTCGACGCAGCTTACCGGGGTTCGCTTACGGGCGGATGCGAATGCCTGTCAAGGGACGATCGGCGACTTTCACTTGGACGGTTTGGCGTTCTACACCGCGGATCACTTCGGCGGGGACAACTTTGCCGATCGGGGTTGCGGCGACGAGGACGCTGAGATCGCGCGGGTTGTTAATGGGTCTTCCGTCCCAGGAGACGACGATGTCGTCGCGGACGATGCCGGCCTCGTCGGCGGGGGAGTCGACCACGACGCCGGTGACGAGCGAGCCGGCAGGCGTGTCGAGTCCCGCGGCCTGGGCGTCCTCCATGGAGACTTTTTCCATGCCGACGCCGAGCCAGCCGCGGACCGCGCGGCCGTTCTCTTTGATTTGCTCGTAGATCGACTTGGCGACGTCGCTGGGGATGGCGAAGCTGATGCCCTGATAGGCGCTACCGACGATCGCCGTGTTGATGCCGACGATCTCGCCTTTGAGATTGACCAAGGGACCGCCGCTATTGCCGGGGTTCACGGCGACGTCGGACTGCAAGTAGTCTTGCGCGGCGGAGCGGTCGACGAATTTCTTGCGCTTGGCGCTCACGATGCCGGCCGTGACGGTTCGATCGAGGCCGAACGGCGCGCCGACGGCGACGACCCAGTCGCCGACGTCGAGGGAGTCGCTGACGCCCCAACTGGCGGCAACGAGTTCGCCGGCGTTCACCTTGAGGACGGCGATATCGGAGATCGGATCGATGCCGACGATGGCGACGTCCTGGGGATCGATGATGCGGTCATCACTGAGCACGACTTCGACCTGGTCGGCGTCGGCGATGACGTGGTAGTTGGTGACGATGTAACCGGAGGGATCGACGACGACGCCGGAGCCTTCGCCGCTGACCTGGTACTGGGTGGGCTCGCTGAAGAGGAACGAATGGTCGTCGCGCAACTGGGCCGTCTGGGCCTTACGCTGCGTGTTGATATGGACCACGCACGGTTCCATGCGGAGCGCGACCCATTTGAACGCCGCGGCGGGGTCGGCGATTTTGTCGTACTTGATGAGATGCTCTTCAGCCACTTCGGCCTGGGCGCGCAGCTTGCCGCGGGTGAGCGCGTATTGGACGCTTTCGATCACACGCGGGGCGGCGACGAGGGCCACGAGCAGCGCGAGGACCAGCAACAAGCGCGACAGGGCGATTCCGGATTGCGAGGGGAGCGGCGGCGGGACGGGGGCGGGAAGCTGGAACGAGTTCTGGCTAAACGCAGGGGATTCAAACTCGGAATCCATCGAAACGCCTCCCCGGGATGCCGCGGCGGACCGGTTGCACGCGGTGCATTATAGGCGACTTCGCGTCGGGGCAATAGAAAGCGGCGCAAGTTGCCTGGATGGAAAGGGATACCGCGGGGGGGGATTTGGGGGCGGGAGACCTTATAGCTACTCCTTCACCCCGGCGGGAACGTTCAGCATTGGCG
>CAZUBB010000311.1:0-2553 GCA_964618485.1 uncultured Pirellulales bacterium | reverse complement strand
GCGTTTGATCTCAAGATATTGCTGGCGGATCGGAGTGACATCGTCGGTGGGCATGGCGTGATTGTACTATAAGGATTCTAAGACCTCCGAGTTCTCCAAGAACTCGGAGGTCTGAATCGGCGGGAGACGGTACAATAGGGCATCCTACGTGAGGTATGAAATGTTTCGTAATCGCGGCAGTCAATTGAAATCTCCGTTCCCGGTTTCGCGACCGGAGTCAACATCCGAATCGTATGAAGATTTTCTCGAGCGCTTGCAGGTTCTAATCCAGGGCGATGATCCTGATGAGTTCTTTGAAGCGCTAGATGGCGCGCCGTCGCGCTGGCAGCGTAAACCGGAATATATGGTGATCAAGGCGTTGGGCTTATTGCAAAATGGAAATAGGGATGAAGGGAAGGCGGTTCTCAACGAGATTGAAAAAACGCACCCTAGGTTTGGGCCGGTGTATTTTTATAAAGCATTGTTGTATATGGAGGATGCCTTTCCCGCTCATGCCATGCGAATGATGGACAAACTCCATTCAATGGGCAGGATGGACGATGAAACGGAAGCCGAAATGGGGAACATGGAAAAGATCGCGCGTCAGATGATCAAAGAGTCGGCGGATTCGCTTGGCGTTTCATACGATAAGATGGAGAAAGCCAGTTGGTATCATGAAGCCGCGCAGGAGAAAATGAGCGTCGGGCAATGGCCGCCTGCCGAGCAGGCGGCGCGTGAAGCCGTTCGCCAAATTCCCGGCTGGACGTCTCCGCGTAACAACCATTCCTACATCCTTTACTTTATGGGCCGGGTTCAAGACGCAATCGCGGAGGCTCAAGCGGTGTTGGCGCAATCCCCGGATAATTTGTACGCCTTGAAAAATATTACGCTTTTTCACGTCGGCTTCGATGAATACGACAAGGCGCGTGAATATTCAGCGCGGATAGTTGCCTGTCTGCAATCCCTCCCGCCGGGCGATACTCAGGCGGATGTGGCTATTTCCGCATTGGCATTAGCGGAGGACGATGAAAATCTTTGGGGGCTGGCGCAAAAATATTTGAAGAATAACGCCGACGATCTGTTTGAAACCTCATGGTACGCGCTGGGCGTTGCCGCAATCCGTCGGGGACGCTTGAAGGAAGCGAAGACGCTACTTGAAAAAGCGGAGGAATCTGACGAACAAGCGGGGACGCTGGCAATTGAGGTCAGGAAGGCATTGAAGGCTGGAAAGACCATTTCCGTCCCGCCTGCGTATCAAACGCTTGGATTCTTACTGCCGCCTTCGATCATAGAAGAATTGATCGATCTATTGGGGAGTCACATGCAGGAGGAACAACTGCCCCGCCACATCCAAAAGAGACTGGATGAATTCATTCAGAAAAGACCGTTCATTGTCAACGGTCTCTTTCGCCTGCTTCTTGAACCAGGCGCGGCGGAAGCCATCCCATCCTTGTTAGCGCAATTCAACAAACCGGACATTGACGCGCGCCTAATTGCATTTGCCCTCGGCGATGCCGGCTCGAGTCAACTGCGACTCAATGTGCTTTCGGCGCTGTCCCAAATGGGCAGGGCAATGCCTCCCAACCCGATCCGATTTTGGAACGAAGAACGAGGCGAATGGGCGGAGGTGGATTTCAACACGCAGATGCTGTCCGATGATTTTGATTTGAACATTTCTCAAAAAGCCGCGGCGTGGGCTCAAAAAGCGCACGAGACAAATGACATTGAAGAGAAAATAAATCTATGGCGCAAGGCTGTGGAGGCAGATCCGAAAAGCGGTTATGCGGTTCACATGCTGGGCATCCTGTTGATTCAGAACGGTCAAAGAGAGGAAGGGTTGAAACTCGCCCGACGCGCCGTTGAGGTTGATCCCAATTATATGTTCGCTTACGCAAACTTGGCGATGTTAGAGGCGCAAGAAGAAAAACCCAATGTCGAACTTGCCATGGAGTATCTCGGCAAAGTTTCGAAAGCCCGCGTGATCACGCTCCAAACCGCGTTTCTCGCGCATTATACGCTTATGCGACTGGCAATCGAACGCGACGATTTTGAATCTGCCCGCAAGGAATATGAAATCGCCTTTGACCTCCGCCCCGATGACCCGATGCTGGAAGGCTGGGATTCGCGCCTGAGATTTGGAGAAATATTTGCGGGCGGATGGCTCGCAAAATGGCAAGAGGAAAGCCGTCAGCGCGCGCGCAACAAAGCCATTCGGACGAAACTAGACGTTGATTCTGGTTTGCATGTCACACTCAACAGCCTCGCTCGCGACGTGCTTGGTTCGGTCGCCCGCGAGTGGGGATTGACTGCCTATGGTAAAAAGGCCGAATTGATCGACAAGATCGTCGAGGAGATTCAAAATGTCGAATCCTTCAAACGCGTATGGAAAAGCCTGGACAATGCGGAGCAGGGCGCCGTTCGATGGGTTTTTGAAAACAGCGGCGCGCGCGGCTGGCGGGAATTTACCGACAAATACGGCGACGATGCAGACGAGTCTTCACATTGGAATTATCATGAACCAAAATCTGTCATTGGGCGATTGCGGCGGGCGGGAGTGCTTGCCTTGGGGACATT
>CAZUBB010000310.1:2351-2569 GCA_964618485.1 uncultured Pirellulales bacterium | reverse complement strand
CGCTTCCTCGTTCTCGACATCGACACCGGCGAATACGAAATCGCGGATGCCGCAGTCGATGCGATCCGCCGGATGAAGGCGCGGTATACCAACCCGGCGCTCTACATCCTACGCATCGGCCGCTCCACCGCCTACCGACTCGGGGCGCACGTTCGGGTTCGGTCACAATGATCGTCGGTCACGTTTCCGATGAGCTCGAGGCAGTTATCACGATCGGC
>CAZUBB010000310.1:1205-2334 GCA_964618485.1 uncultured Pirellulales bacterium | reverse complement strand
GGGGTGTTGGCCAGCGTCCAAGCAGTACTCGATACCGGCTTCAACGGCTTTCTGTCACTCTCGCCTGAATTGATCAGATCGCTCGATCTCGAGTTCGCGGCGCCCGCACAAGTGACACTTGGAGATGGAACTACCGTCACGTTGTCGGTCTACCTCGGCGTCGTCACGCTCTCAGGCCGGGACGTCCCGGTGGAGATCCTGGAGTCGTCAGCGGGAGCTCTCGTCGGAATGGCGCTCCTCCGCGGTATGGAGCTTCGAGCAGACGTCATCCCGGGCGGCAACGTCTCGATCAACGTCCTGCGGTAGCCGGTTTCGATCTGCCGATGCAGAGCTTCCGGTTCCGCGATCGCGGCACAACTGAAACGACGACCACGCAGCGACGATTCTCAAATCCACCGCCGCCAAAGCTCAGCATCAGTCGCGCTGAAAGAACGCTTTCGACCCATCGGCTGGAAGGTTCGCCCACTCCAGCCACTTCGCCCGGATGTCCTCGATGCGATACGCGACGCCGCACTCGGGGCATCGCGATTCGTCCGGGGACCCTTCGAGGCTGTACCCGCAATCGAGACAGAATCGGAATTCGCGAGTCGCCGCGAGGCTGCACATCTCCTTCTTCCAGTTTTTCAGAGCCCGCGTAACAAGCCGCCCAAAGATGATCGCGACGCAGGGCACGAACATCTTCAACCAGAACGGGGCCAGATACATCCAGGACGGCGCGACAGCCAACCCCACCAGGGGAAACACCGCCGCGACCAACATGATCGCGGCGTACGCGCGCACGCGCAAACGCAGCGGCGCCATCAACTCCCACATCGCATCCGGAACGCCCGCCGGCGGCGTCGATCGGAAGAATGCGAGCATCGTGATCGAACCGCCGCGCGGACCAAAAGTCTGTGAAGCCACCGGGTGCCCTCAAACGTGTCAGTACAACGAGCCACGCTCACCGCCGCGGGTCCAGCCCCTGCCAGCGGTGCGTCCACGGCTCGCCCTTCTCGCCCTTGGACTCGACCACGAGGAATTCTCCCTCGCGCCGCGACGTCAGCGGCTGGTCGTTCTCGTCGCGCAGGTAGCGCTCGGCCATGACGCCCCTGGCCACCAGCGTGTCCAGTGAATCGGGGAGTTCGCCATA
>CAZUBB010000310.1:0-1195 GCA_964618485.1 uncultured Pirellulales bacterium | reverse complement strand
AGCCGATACGCGTACACCGCCCGCCCGATCGCGAGGCGGATGAAATGCGCCTCGTGGTGCGTGCGGACCGTGCGTTTCGCCTCCGGCGGCAGCGCGAGGATGCGGAGCATCTCGACGGCCAGCGGCCCGACCGCCGCCGCGTCCATTGAAGCGCGGAACGTGAGCCCATGCGGCCCGGCGCTCAGCTCATGCGTCCCCAGCAGCAGGTCCAGCTCGTTCGGATCGGCGGATCGGAAGTTCCGCGTCGCGATCCGCTTCGAATCAACCTCGATATCAAACGTGCCGTAGTCCGCCCCGCTCCCCGCGACCAGCCGCACCGCGCACCGGCCGCCCTGTTCAACCCCGATCGGAATCGTGAGCGTCGCCCCCGGCGTCTTGTTCGGCCAGAGCAGCACCGGCCGCGCGCCGAACAGCCCCGACGTGTCGATCTTCGGCTTCGCGTCTCCCTCGACCGCGACTTTCTGAAACGCCTTCACGAAGTGCGCGATCTGCCACGGAACGCGCCGGCTCTTCCAGTCCGGCAGCGGCGGAAACGCCTTCGGCCGGCCTGTCTGGTACCAGAACGCCACGCTGCTGAAGAAATCCGGCCGCTCGATGTAGAACGCTTCGATATCAACGTCTCGGTTGCCCTTGTGCTCGATCGCCAGTTTCAGCGAACTCGAGAAATTCACCGGATCGGGCAGATGCCACCGATAGCAGACGCCGCTGTCGCCCGCGGCGTCGCCCTGCCAGCGCGGCTGGCCGAACCAGGGCGTCGTCCGCTCGCGGAATCCCCACGCGTCGTTGAAGTAATCCTCGGTGCCGGTTCCCTGAAGGCTCGGCGTCGACTCGCCGTTTATATAGAAAAAATCATCACCCTCGCCGAACCAGCCGTCCTGCCCGAGCGTCACCGACATCACCGTGCCGACGTACAGCCCCCGGCCCTCCAGGTCGGCGACCAGGTAGTCGCTACCCGCCTTCGCCGGAAACTCGCACCGGTACGACGCGAAGAACCGCGGCGTGTCTTCGGGCAGCGACTCCACCTCCGTCCAGTCGATCTGCCAGTAGAGCCCCGCGCCGCGATCGGGATTGTCATTGCGAATGACGATCCGGGCCGCCTTTTGAAACGGCATCCGCCAGTAGCAGCTCAGCGAACCGGTCGGCGAGACCTGCACGGGGATGCTGTTGACAACGGCCGGCCTGCCCTGGCCGACGG
>CAZUBB010000309.1:0-2638 GCA_964618485.1 uncultured Pirellulales bacterium | reverse complement strand
CCGCGGTCAAGGGCGGACTGCTAGCGCCCTATGACAGTTGGGCACATCGGGTGGCGATTCAGCGGTTTGTCGAGGACATCCCGATGAACCCAGCACACCCCAGCTACTCGCGGTTGATGAAGATCGAAAACGGACTGCCGTCCCTGGCGAAAAAGCCAATTGCCATCGCCTGGGGGCTTCGCGACTGGTGCTTCACGCCGCCGATGCTGGCGCGTTTTCAGGAGTTTTTCCCGCGCGCCGAAGTGCATGGTTTCGAGGACGCAGGGCATTACGTGGTTGAAGATGCACACGAACACCTCGTGCCGATCGTCGCGGCCTTTATGGCGCGCTATCCGCTAGCCGCCGTGCCGTGCGCGAGTGGTACGCCATGACGGGACCGGAGCGGGCATCGCAGCTATCCATCGGACAGTGCGCTTCGCTGGCCTGCATGATCGAAGCCACGGCGCCGAAGCCAGGCAATGTCCACCGTGGTAGCGATTTCGAGGATCTCAATTTTGCCGATTTTCTCGCGAGCGCCGTGGCGATCGTGCCGGCGATGGACGCCGCGGCACAAGGCGCGCGCGTTGGCGCCACGGCCCTGGCCGCGATCGAAGCGACGCGAGCGCTGGTCGGAAAAAACACGAACCTCGGCACGGTGTTGCTTCTGGCGCCGCAGGCCCGCGTGCCGCGCGAAGTTTCGCTTCAATCGGGGATTCAAGACGTTTTGCGCGGCCTCACCCCCCAAGATGCCGCGGATGTTTATGCCGCGATTCGACTCGCACAGCCCGGCGGGATGGGCAAAGCGCCGGAGGCCGACCTGGCGGACGCTCCGCCGGAGGACCTGCTCTACGCGATGTGTCTCGCGGCGGAGCGCGATCTCGTCGCGCGGCAGTATGTCAATGGCTTCGCGGAAGTGATCGGCGAAGTCGTGCCGTTTCTTGCAGATGGTCTCGCCCGTGGCTGGACCATCCTGGAGACGGTCGTGCATGCCCAGTTGCGACTCATGAGCGCGCATCCGGACAGCCTGATTGCCCGGAAGCGCGGGCAGGCTGTCGCTCAGGAGGCTGCGGACCGCGCCGCCCATGTGCTAGCGGCTGGCGGCCCTTCGAACGAAGAATACGCGGATCGGCTTGCCGATTTGGACTTCTGGCTACGCTCGGACGGAAACGCCCGGAACCCAGGAACCACGGCCGACCTGCTGGCCGCCGGGCTGTTCGCGTTGCTGCGCGACGGACGAATCAGCGCGCCAATACGATTCTACGCAGAATAGCCAAGCGAGCTGGCAAGCTACGGGACTTGGAAGATCGACTGCGTGCGGACGATCGCGTAGTCGTCCGGAAAGGTGTGAAACGCTCGCACCCGCAAGCTGCGGTTGCGCGTCTCGACGTCGATGTAGCTGAGCGCGCCGAGCGCCATCCGCCCGCTGGAATCGAAGCGGTGGAGCATCCCGCGGCGGTCGCCGTCGTAGGAAAGCTCGTGTTGGAAGGCAAAAAAGACCTTGGGATCGACCGGTTCCAGCGAGAAATTCATCTGGTAGCTGGCCCCGCCGCGACAATCCATGTGGTCGGCCCGCTCGCCGTTGAGGCGATACGCCATCAACCGCCGGCGCTGCGGCAGCGGATGGTGCGCCGCGGTGGCGACCTCGGTCAGCGTGATGCCGTGATAGCGCCACGTGACGAGGTGTCCGGCGCTCGTGATGCTGATCGTGGCCTCGAAATCTCCCCGCTTCTCGGTTCGGCTGGAGTGAATCTCGAATAACTCCGGATGTAAGGCACGTCCATAGAGCTGAAACACCAACTCAGCGACCTTCGGTCGAACCGATAACACGAGATTTCCTTTTCGCTCGGCACTTATCGAGGCGTGCGATTCGCGATCGCACGGCAAACACGTTCACCACGTTTCGCATTATAGGCACGCCGCGCCGGTCACTCCAAGGGAGTTTTTTTCTTGCGCATGTTGCCAGCGCAAATCACACTTTGCGCGCTAGCTGATGCGTGTGATTATCGCGCAGGCGCTCTTGTGCATCACGCGCGTTAACGCTAGCGGTGGCGTGCGGAGTAGATCGCAAGAAACGCGCCACCGAACGTCGCCGCCGATCCCAGCACGAGCCCCACGATCAAGTCCACTTGATTCCGCGGAAACGGCACCAACGTGGTCAAAAGCGTCACGCCGTAGAGCGTGCTCACCGCACCGCCGGCCAACATAAACACCGGGCGGACCGATGTCATGAGTCGCGAACGCGTCTTGCTCGGTGCTTCCTCAGGGGCTCCCGGTATGCTCGCCGGCGAACGATAAGGATTATCGGCCATGGCGCATCAAGGCTTCGCCTCGCCGCAGCGGATATCGACGCTCGCGCGATGGGCGGTTAATCCCTCGGTGTCGGCCAGCACGCGGACATCGTCGGCGGCGGCCGCCAGCCCCGCGGCGGTATAGTGAATCACGCTCGTGCGGCGGAGAAAGTCGTTCGCCGAGAGCCCGCTGGCGAAGCGCGCCGTGCCGCCCGTTGGCAACACGTGCGAAGGTCCGGCGACATAGTCGCCGAGCGCCACCGGCGTGTAGTTCCCCAGAAACGCCGCACCGGCATGCGGAATCTTTTCCAACAGCTCCTCGGCATTCTCGGTCGCGAGGTGCAAGTGCTCTGGCGCGATTTCATCGGCCA
>CAZUBB010000308.1:0-2676 GCA_964618485.1 uncultured Pirellulales bacterium | reverse complement strand
CCTTCAGCGCCCGCGCCGGCTCCAGGCTCGAGCACGGGATGCGGAACCGCTCGGGCATTGGGTTCGCGTCATTTCGCGGCGAGATCGCCAATCGCGAGCGCTTCAATTACGCCCCCGCGCCGGATGTGCCGGGCGAACAGAATTTGCTGCCGGCCGTGCAGTACCCGGATACGCTGCCGCCATCGATCATGGAGTTCTACTTTCGCTCCGATGAGACGGCGGGGAATCCGTTTACGTTCATCGCGGAGCTCGGCGAGGATGGCGCGCAGTTTGATCCGACAATCGGCGAACACGGCGGTTACCGGATCACGGGTTTTGTCGACGGGCTCGGCGACGGCGTGCTGGATCACGACGGCATGATGACGTTTCTGCTCGCGGCCGACGGTTTGGGAGATCCCGACGACGGCACGACGCACTTGTATCAGCTACATCCGAACGCGCTCGACAACAAGTTTGCGTCGAACGACGAGGATGCGTTCGACTTCGGCCCGTTTGTGCCGGGGGATACGTATCCGTTCGATGGGAAGGTCGATCTTTACGACCTGAACAACGTCCGCAACCACTTCGGCGAAAATGGGGAGTATGGCACGCCGGGGGATACGTTCCGCTTTGACGGCGTGGTGGATCTATCGGACCTGAATGAAGTGCGGAACAACTTCGGGGCGGGGGTTTCCGAAGCGAACGGAGTGCCGGAGCCGGCGGGGATGGGGCTGGCGCTGATGGCCGTGGGGCTTGTGGTGGTGCGAATGGTTGCGCGTTTGCGTGGGTGAAATAAAAAAAACCCAGGGAAGGCCGCTTGCGACTCGGTTTTGAAAGCGAGTCGGTGGCGGCCATCCCTGGGCTTGGGATTGCTACTGTTGCAGGGGCGGCTCGGTTATTTTTCGAGGACCCAGATGTTGCGGAAGGCGACCGGGTTGCCGTGGTCTTGCAGTTTGAGGGGGCCGACGCCGGGCGCTTCTTGCGGGGCGCCGCCGGGCGTGTGCGACGGCAATTCGATGTCGTCGTAGATCTTCACTCCGTTGTGCAGCACGGTCATGCGGGCGTTCTTGGTCTTGTTGCCGGCGCTATCGAACTTCGCCGCGGTGAAGTCGATGTCGTAGGTCTGCCACGCCAGCGGCGGGTAGCACATATTCACGGCCGGGGCCTTCATGCTGTAGAGTCCGCCGCACTCGTTGTTCTCGCCTTCGAGCGCGAACGAATCGAGCACCTGGATCTCGTAGCGGTCTTGCAAGTAGACGCCGCTGTTGCCGCGGGCCTGACCGGTCGCGGTCGGCATGAACGGCGTGCGAAACTCGATGTGCAGCGTGTGGTCCTTCAGTTCTTTCTTCGAGGTGCAGCCGGGCGCCAGCAACTCGTCCTCGACGATCTTGCCGCCGACGAATTCATCGGCCGACTTGCCGTCGAAGAGCACGATCGCGCCCGCCGGCGGTTCCTTGCCGAGCGTTTCGCTCTTGCGTTCGACCTTCTTGAGGACGCCGATTTCTTCCGTGCCGTCGCCGTGCGAGATGTGCAGCGCGCCGTCTTTCACAACGCCCTTGCCGCCGTCGCCACGGAACACGGCGAGGCCGTCTTCCATCTTTCCTTCGGCGACGTGCTTGTCGTCGCCGCGCTTCCAGCCGTCGCCCGGCAGGCCGCCGGGATAGACCACGACGCGGAATTTTCCATCTCCCAGGGCGAGAATCTGAGCGCCGAACTTGGCCGGACCCTCGGGCGTCTTGGCCTCGCCGGCGTACTCGCCCTGAACCTCAAAATCGGGGCCCGCCTTCTCGGCATCAATAAAGGTCGGCAAACCTTCCTCCGCGGCGCGGGCCGTGGAAACGGCGCACAACATCGCTACGGCCAACAGCATCCGCCCAATTCGCACGATCATTCCGAACTCCCGTATGTCAGTGAAGAGTGTCTAGCAGCCTTGGCTGTCCTGGGAAGCTGCCTATTTTCACACCCGCCGGAGGCGTCCGCAAGCAGTCCGAACGTACCGCAGAACAAATCGAAGCCGCGCGGCTATTTGACGTTGAGGACCGACTCGACGTCCGCGGTGGGGACGTCGGGGACGACTTCCACGTGTCCTAGTCGTGTGGGCAAGACGAAGCGGAGGCGGCCGTGCTCCGTTTTTTTGTCGTGCGCCATAGCTTGCAGGAACTCTTCCGTCGCCAGGTCGGGCAGGGCGATCGGGAGTTCGAGTTTTTCGAGCAGTTCGCGCTGGCGCTCGACGAATTTGGCATCGACGCGACCGAGACGTTCCGCCAGCCGGGCGGCGCAGTCCATGCCGATCGCCACCGCTTCGCCGTGCAGGTACGTGCCGTAGCCGGTGAGCGTTTCGATGGCGTGGCAGAAAGTGTGGCCGTAGTTCAAGACGGCCCGCTGGCCGGTTTCCTCGCGCTCGTCTTGCTCCACGACGTCGGCCTTGAGGCGGCAACAGCGCGCGACGACATGCGTGAGAGTGGCAGCATCGCGGGCGTTCAATTCCGCGGTGTGACTTTCCAGGTAGGCGAAAAACTCGGCGTCGAGGATCACGCCGTACTTCACCACTTCGGCCAGGCCGGAACGGTATTCGCGATCAGGCAGTGTGCTCAGCGTTTCGATGTCGATCAACACGCCGCGCGGCTGCCAGAAGGCGCCGACCATGTTTTTCGAGCGCGAAAGATTAATTCCAACCTTACCGCCAACGGAGCTATC
>CAZUBB010000307.1:0-2709 GCA_964618485.1 uncultured Pirellulales bacterium | reverse complement strand
GCCGCAAGCCCGACGACATTCCGGCGTTTAACAAGAAGATGATAGAGGTGTTCGCACAGGTCTGAGCCCGTAATGAAAGTGTCGAACCTCGCGTCCGGTACAATAACTCTATATACCCGGGACGGGAGGACGATATGTCTCAGAGATTCTGGCCGGAAGGCGCACGGCATTTATGTAAAACGCTCGGCATCGAGCACCCGATAATTCAGGCCCCGATGGCGGGCGGGCTCGTTACGCCGGAGCTTGTGGCCGCAGTGTCGAACGCCGGCGGACTCGGCTCGTATCCCGGTGGGTATATCACACCAGACGCACTTAATTCCGGTATTAAGAAAATAAAAGAGCTTACGGACCGGCCCTTCTCCGTGAATCTGTTCATACCGGAGAAGCCACCCACGGCGGCTCCATCGCCGAAGGTGGTGCAGAGGCTTTCGGATATGGCCGCAGAGGTCGGCGCAAGCGGGCCGGGGTCACCTGCAAAAGAGAGCTATACCTTCGAAGAGCAGCTCGCGGTTCTGGTGGACAATGACGTGCCGGTTTTCAGCTTCACGTTCGGGATGCCCGACGCCTCGCAGATAGAAATGCTGCGTAATAGAGGCGTCGCCGTTATGGGCACGGCTACTTCCGTCGCCGAGGCCAGGAGGCTTGAAGAGGCCGGATGCTCGGCCGTGGTCGCGCAGGGGATAGAGGCCGGCGGGCACAGGGGGACTTTTCCCGATACGCCGCATATGCCGATGACCGGCACGATAGCGCTCGTGCCGCAGATCGCGGACGCCGTGAAGATCCCGGTCGTAGCGTCGGGCGGGATAATGGACGGGCGGGGGATTGTGGCGTCGCTCGCGCTCGGGGCGTCGGCTGTGCAGATGGGAACGGCTTTTCTGAGCGCGGCAGAGACTTCTATCCCTGAGGCGTGGCTCAAGGCTATCGAGGAATCGGACGATACCAGCACCGTACTTTCGAAGGTCTACACAGGAAAATACGCGCGGGGTATAAAGAACCGCTTTTTCGAGGATATGGCGAATATCGAGGCCGAAGTGCCGCGCTATCCCGTTCAGCATGCTCTTACCGCGCCTATCAGGGCTGCCGCGAAAGCGAAGGGAGACGCGAGGTTTATGTCTCTTTGGGCGGGGCAGGCGGCCCCGATGTCGAGAAGACATCCGGCGGCGGAGCTGGTCGAGATCCTCGCCGAGGAAAGCCGGGCGGTGCTGGAGGGGCTGGGCAGCTAGAAGGGACCCCCATCCTGACCTTCCCCCGCCTCGGGGGAAGAAACTACATATGCGGCATCCCTGCTTCTTCTCTCTTCCTTGAGGGGCGTGGGTAAAAAATGAAAGGAAAAATCCCCCCTGGCCCCCCTTTTCCTAAGGGGGGATTAAATACCAAGGCAAAAGAGAAATAGACGCAGCCGCGGTTCACTACTGCTCGACATCTTCAGACGGCTTTATGTCCTGTACGGTCCCGAGGGAGGATTTTACGCTGAGGTAATATCTTCCCCTGAACCTGACGTCTTCGGGGATGTCGTTCTGGCTGACCAGGAGCTTGTATTCGCCGGTTGACGGCAAAGTCGCCGCGATTTCGAAAGGCAGCTCGTCGGTTATGGTTTCTATCGTGGAACCCCCGTTTTGAAGAATAAGGGTAGCGTCTTTACCGGCATGCCCCGATTCGGGAACTTTTTCAAGAGTAATTACTACATTTTCTCCTTCCGTGCCCTGGAAACTCCATGTATCACGGTCCCGTCTCGGCCTGGTGTTGTCATCCCCGAGGTTTGCCTGTGTGGTTGACGTATCGGAGACCCCAACGGCGCGGGCCTGCGTGGTCGATGTGTCGGAGGGATTATCCAGACTCACAGTAAGTGAATCCTCAGTGAACGTGAGATATACGGCGGTATCGCCTTTTGCGAGCGTAAAATTCCCCCCAATGCACTCGACCGGCGTTGGCGATTGAACAGGATCGGAGCAGTCGGAAACATCGTTTGACAGACAACACTTCCAGGTGCCGTAGGGGGAGAATATATCGACATCTACCGTATAAAAGTTATAGTCAACGGCTCCCGCACTTATACTACATGATTCACTTGCGTTCAATTCGCAGGCTGCCCTCCACGGACCATGGCAACATATACTCGTCTCTTCGCCGCTATTGTTCGTGGCGTAGAAAGGTATGTGTTCAAGGGAATACGCTTTATAAGGAAAAGCCGCGATAAAACTCAAAGCCAAAGCCACGAATAGATATCTGAAAGGATTCATGCCCCCTCCTTTGAATTGTGCTATAGCACTTGGATTATATTATAACGGTGATTTTTTTAAATGAATTTCGTCCGCCCTCGTTCAGATAATCCGGTCTTGGAATGGATTAAGCCGGGTGACTGAGTAGAGGGTTTCGCCCGGTCGATTGCCCTGAATCGTTGCGAAACCGGTCAGCATCAAGTTAAAGTAGTATTTGTTAGTGGAGTGACTCTCCCCGCCCATCCCGGACTGTCACGGGGTATAAATTTTAAACATCTGGACATAAAGTCATCGTGTTTATGGTTACAATATATACAGATTGCTGCATGGAAAGCGGCGCCAGGCAGTTAACCATCCTTAAATAAAAGATATTTTGTGGTGGCACGTGTCTTGCAATTTAGTAGCAACCCAAGTAGGGAGGATTCTTTCATGAAATTAAGGCTTTTGTTTACCGCATTATTAGTTTTAGGGATTGCAGGCGCTACCGCGG
>CAZUBB010000306.1:0-2734 GCA_964618485.1 uncultured Pirellulales bacterium | reverse complement strand
CGATGCACAGCCGCACGCCCACGGGCACAATGTGGTTGAACCAGGGAACGTTTGGCAACGTGCCGGAGGAGCAGTTCGACCTCGATCCGTACATTGTCTTTGACGTCGGTTCGGCAAAGTCGCTCGAAAAGATGGTGGTCTGGAACTACAACGAGTTCCTGCCCGACCGTGCCGATTTGCTGGGCCGCGGTGTGAAGACGGCCGACGTGCTCGTGGCGGGAGACGACTTGGTGTTCACGCCGCTGATCACCGGGTTGGAACTGGCCATGGCCCCGGGAACGGATGACTCCAATTTCGGTCAGTCGGTAGACCTGGGCGGCGTCGTGGCCCGCTATGTGAAACTCGACAACCTGGTCGGCCACAGTGGCGAAGCCAACTTCGTGGGGCTGAGCGAAGTGCAGATCTACGGAGTGCCGGAACCGTCGGCGTTCGTGCTGCTGGCGCTTGGCGCGGGCGCGTTGCTGTTCACGCGTCGTCGCTAACACGGAAACTTCAGGCGCTACGTCGATCCGTACTGCCCGTCGACGTAGCGCCACATTTCCGCCAGCTCGCGGACGTAACCGCCGGAGAGGATCGGGAAGCGACACCACGTCTTGGGGTCGAGATTCTCGTCGTCCAGGTGGAACGACGGGGCGTACCTCTCGCGCTTCCATTGGTTGCGGCACCAGAGGCGAAAAAAGCGTTCCACCCAGGCGGCGAGTTGTCGCAACTCGTACTGCGGAAATTCAATCCGCATGAGCTGCAGGACTTCGAGTGGCGTGCGTTTATCGCGGATGGCGGAGCGTTCCACGGCGTCGAGCAACTCGTAGGGCATGAGGTCGGCTTCGTCGGTTTGATGTTCCGACGGCGGCCGCAATTCGGCCGTGGGGGGCTGGACGTTGACAGCGCGAAGCGCCGGAATGGGCCCGAGTCCTTCGGGACCGGCGGTTTCGAGCCACACGAGCCAGCGCCGCAAGTAGGCCTTATCGATGCCGGCGATCGGGCAGAGGCCGCCCGAGGTGTCGCCGTCCATGGTGGCGTAGCCGACGGCGGCTTCCGAGCGATTGCTCGTCGAGAGTAGCAGCGCATTGCGCAGATTCGCCAGCAGCCAGACGCTGGGGGACCGGGTGCGCGCCTGGATGTTTTGCAGCGCCAGGTCGTCGCGCTGCCAATCGAAGGGGCGGCCGATGGCGGCGCTCACCAGGCGCTGGTATTCCTGCACGACGGCGTCGACGTCGAACTCGAGGTATTCCGCGGAGATCGCTTCGGCCACGGTGCGCGCGGCGTGGCGCGTGACGTCGCCGCTGTTGCGCGTGGATTGATAGACGCACGCGAGGAGACGGTGGATGATTTCCTCGGCGGTCGTTACTCCTTTGAGTTCCGTGAGGTAATCGAGCTTCGCGAGCCATGCTTCGATGCCGAGTTCGTGTACGCCGCGGCGGACCATCATGGCGCAGAGGCAGCACACGGCCGCGGAATCGGCGCCGCCGCTAAGGGAGACGACGAACCCGCGCGAGCGGCTCTTACGGAGGTAATCGAAGAGCGCCAGCGTGACGGCGCGGGTAAATTCTTCTTCCTTGATGTGCGGTCCGGTTTCCCAGGCGGCGCGATCGATCCGCGGGCGTTCGGGTTGAATCGTAGGAAAGGTGAAGGGAATCACGACGCAATCTTCGCCGGGCGTGAGATCGGGCTGGAAGCTGCCGGTGCGCGATTGCGTCATCCGCGTGCTGTCGATATCGATCACCGCGGCGGTGACGTGTTGATCGGCGTAGGAGAAACGCGGGCCGGCGGCGACGAGTTGGCCGGCCGTGGCGATCAACGCGCCGCCGTCGTAGATGGCGCGGCCGGCTTCGTTGCCGAGCAAGTTGGCGTAGACGTAGCTGACGCCGAACGCGCGGGAGCCTTCCAGGACGAAACGCAGACGGACGTCGATTTTGCCGAAGGCGAAGTGGCTGGCGCTGGGATTCAGGATCAGATCGACGCCGCGCCGGGCGAGCTCCGCGCCGGGGCGGTTGGCAACCCAGGCGTCTTCGCAGATTTCGAAGCCGATCTTGACGCCGCCGACGTCGAAGTAGATGTCGCCGAGGGGATAGATCTCGCCATCCACGTTGATCGACGTGCGGCGATCGTTCGGCCACGGTTTGAACCAGCGCGGTTCGTAGTGGATGCCGTCGCCGGCGAGGAAACGTTTGGCGACGAAGCCGGCGATGCGGCCGTCGACGGCGAGGCACGCGGCGTTGAACAGGGCGTTATTGTGGAAGAGCGGCAGGCCGAGCGAGACGACCATGCCGGCGGTGCTGGGGAGGATTTCTTGCAGCACTTGCCAGGCCATGCGCTGCGTGCCGGGCGAGAGGAACGCGTCTTCGCAGCCGTAGCCGGAAATGCACATCTCGGGAAGGCAAAGCAGGCTCGCGCCGGCGGCACGGGCTTCGGCGATAGCGCGCTCGATGCGGGCACGGTTGCCGTCCCAATCGAGCGGCGTTTGGTTGAGAATTCCGGCGGCGATTTTGACGAGCTTCACGGGGAGGATTTCGCGCGGAGCGGGAGGGTTAAGAGAGTATACATCGAGCGGAGTCAGTGTGAGTGTTCGGTTTTCAGTGTTCAGTGGGACGAGAAAAGGAGAAGAGAAGAAAAGGAGAAAAGAATGAGGATGGCTTTGCGGCGCTGGCTGCTCCGTTCTCCGTTCTCCGTTCTCCGTTCTCCGTTCTCCGTACTACCTGCTTCTGCCCCCTCACTCCAGGACAACTGCAAAGTC
>CAZUBB010000305.1:0-2740 GCA_964618485.1 uncultured Pirellulales bacterium | reverse complement strand
GCTGCTCGCGCGAGGATTGTGCGATCACCGGCACGAGACCGAGGGCGATCCAGCCGGCGAAGAGCGCGATGCGCCGCGGGGTGGTTAAGACCTGAGGAAAGAGCGCGACGCCGACGCAAATCGCATAAAACCCCGCCAGCCACGCGTTGCCGGGGCCGGGCACGTAAACGTGACCTCCGGGAAGCTCGTTCATACGCTGGACGCACCATTCCGTGACCGCAAGGCTGCGATCGCAGAGGCCGCCAGCGAGCCAACCGAAAGGCGGAATCCAACCGAGGACGAGCGTGGCGAAACCGGACAGAAGCGCCACGGCGACCGGCGCCCAGAGCAACGGGTTGAGCGCCACGGAGATCGGCGATGCCAGGTGGAAGCGGGCCATGATCAGCGGCATGGTCACGAGCCACACCGCGAAGCTGACTTGTGTAATCCGCCACAGAATGATCGCGCCGGAACGCAAGGCGCGCAGCGGCCAGGGGCGGGTTTCGAGAATCAGGCGATCGAGCGGATCGGCCGGTTCATCACGCTGCCAGCGGCGGGCCATGAAAATCAGCACCGCCACGGAGAGAAACGACAACTGCGCGCCGACGTCGAACAGGTCGGCGGGATTCGAGGCGAGCGCCGCGATCGCCGCCGCGCCGAGCGAGTTGTAGCCGAGAGGCTGACGTCCGAGCTGCAACGCCAGGCAGACGATCAATACGAGCACCAGTGCGCGGATCACCGGGGGATCGCCGCCGGTGACCAGCGCATAGAGCGTGACGACGGCCGCGATCAAAAGTAACGCCAACGCCCGCGGCAAGAACCCGAGCCGCAGCACCAAGAACAATGCCGCCGCCAGGACGCCGACGTGCGTGCCGGAGATCGCCAGATGATGGATTGTGCCGGTCTCCAAAAACGCGTCGGTCCGCGAGGACGCGAGTTGCTCCCGCGCATTGAGCAGGAGCGCCGCGGCGAGGCTCGCACCGTCATGCGAAAGGTGGCGCTGTAAGTCTTGTTCGCCAAGGGTGCGGACTCGACCGAGCCAGCGCCGTGGCTGGAAACCTTCCGCCACGGCGATTCGTTCGACCGATTGCGGATGCTCCGCGAAGAGCACGGTGCGAATGCGCTCCGCGCGCAGATATTCCTGATAATTGAACGTGCCGGGGTTCAACGGCGGCGGGGGGAGGGCGATCGCGCCGGTCACGCGCAATCGGTCCCCGGCTTGGACGCCAGTCAGCACGCCGTCGACCGTGAGCAGCGCGCGGCCGGTCACCGGACGCCACTGTTTGCCGTCGCGTAGCGAGACGGCCTCGATTTCCAGCCGCGTCCGCTCGCCGCGAGGGATGGCGTTCATCGGGTCGTGCGGCGGAGCGGCGACCCGGCGCGGCGCTTCCCGGGCGATGGCTTCGACAATTGCAGGTTGATATTCCTCGCCGGCGAATGTGCTCACGTCGTCGGCGGGGAAGCAATTCCACCGCAAATGATGCCAGGCGGCCCCGGCCGCGGCGACCGCCAGCAGCAACGCGATGCAGGCTGTGCGGTCGCGCTCCCGTCGCCGAAATCCGTACCACGCCAGTAGAAAAACGAAGCCGGATATCGCGGGCGGCGCGAGACCGCGGGGGAAATAGCGATCGAACAGTATCCCGGCCGCCATCGCCCCGGCGAGCGCGACCAGGGGCTGGTAGCGTGGCGGAAAAACCGGCTTGTCGATGGAGTCGAGGGGCATAGCTGCTATACTATGTACACGGCCGTTTCGGTACGCCAGATGTTGCGGCCGAACGCCCGTTGGCGGCTCTAGCCTTCTGCTTCTTGGTGATTCATGCAACTGTTCGCGATTCGCTTCCGTTCCGAATTCGTTCGCCAGGCGCTGGCGGTGATGCTCTGCGTCGCCGGGGTCAGCGCCCTCAGCGCCCGGGAATGGACTGACAGCACCGGCAAGTACAAGACCGAGGCGGAACTGATCGCCTTCAACGACGAGCACGTCGTGCTGAAACGCGAGGGGAAAGAATTGATCTCGATTCCGCTCGACAAACTGAGCGAGGCCGATCGCGAATTCCTGGCGAAGCTCGAAAAGGAGCCGCCGAAGGCCGACAAGGAGCCGCAGACCTGGACATTCACCAACGGCATCAAGGTCATTGGCACCGTGGTCGATTACGTCCGGAAGGACGTGACGATTCAGCGCCGCCGGGGACGCATCTATGTCAACGACCGCGTGTTTACGAACCTGCCTGAGATTTATCAGAAGATGGTGCCGCTGATCGTTGCGCACTTCGAGCAGATTCCGATGGCGCGGCAGGCCGATTTCGAGAACTGGGTCATGCGGCAGCGCGGCGAGGCGCGGACCTTCAAGTGCGAAGGGGTGATCATGGAACTGGAAAACGGCGACGAATACGGCGTGCCGTTTTTCTTCTTCTCGGACGAGGACCTGGCGGTCCTTAAGCCCGGCTGGGAGACCTGGGCCGCGGCCCATGAGGACCCGGAGCTGCAGGACGACGCTTCGTTCCACCTGCAAGCGCAGGCCGAGGCCTATCAGCGCGACCGGGAATTCAATCAGCAGATCGCGCTGATGCAGTTGAACCTGCAAGCGGTGCAGGCCGGCGTGACCAGCATGTGGGAAGTGCAACTCTTCCCGAGCGGTGTGCCGAAGCCGCCGATGGTGGTCGTCGCGATGGGACGCGACAGCCGCCAAGCGAGCGAAAACGCGATGCTGCAAAACCCCGGCTTCAAGGCGGGGGCGGTGCGGCGGATCAGCAACTGAGCGTCG
>CAZUBB010000304.1:0-2815 GCA_964618485.1 uncultured Pirellulales bacterium | reverse complement strand
GGACGGCGTTTCTTCTGTTACTTGTTTCTGAGTCATTCCGCGCTCGTGCTCGTGGGACTTGAGATTCTGACGCCGGTCGGTCTGGCCGGCGCGCTGTGCGTGTGGCTCTCCGCGGGATTGTCACTCGCGGGGTTCGGGCTGACGCTTCGCGCGGTGGAGGCTCGCACCGGGCGGCTGTCGCTGACCGAGTATCACGGGCTGTACGAACACGCGCCGTCGCTGGCCGTGTGCTACCTGGCGACAGGTCTGGCGTGCGTCGGTTTCCCGGGCACGTTTGGTTTTGTCGGCACCGAGTTGCTCGTCGACGGCGCCGTGGTCGCGTACCCGTACATTGGCGCCGCGGTCGTGGTGGCCGGCGCGCTCAACGGCATCGCGATCGTGCAGACGTATTTGCGACTCTTTACCGGCACGCGGCATGTGACGGACGTTTCGCTCGGCGCGCGTCGCCGAGAACACTTCGCCGTGCTGACGCTGACTTTGATTATTTTCGGCGGCGGATTGTTTCCGCAGCCGGGGGTGCAGTCGCGGTATGCGGCCGCGACGCGGTTGCTCGAGAAGCGGGAAGAGTCGCTACGCGTGAGCGAACTTGCGTCGCGGGCGCAGGAAGCAGAGGTCAGCGATTGAGGCCTGCTTGCGAACGCGTGGCGGCACGTTGCGACAACAGCCGGTGAACTTTGCGACCGGTGACGTTGAGCGGCAGTTCGGCGAGTTCGGTTAACGTGAACCAGCGCTGTTCGCGATGCGTGCGTCGGTTTTACGGACTCCAGGCGGCCGCGACGACAATCGAGCGTGATACGGAAGCGCGTCACGGTGTGGCGCAGCGTCGTGAGTCGCTCGCCGAGCGCGATCCGCAGGCCAAGCTCCTGGGCGATAGCGGCTTCCTGGGCGGCGATGTTGTGGGAGTCGGCGAACTCGAAGCGGGGAAAATCCCATAGGCCGGCCCAGCGCTCGTCGTCGTTGGCGCGCCGGAGTAAGAGTTTTGCTCCGCGACGCACTACGATCAACAACTGCCGGACTTCGGTCGCAGCGGGCTTGCGATGCGGCCGCGGGATCGCGTCCTGCAGGCCCGCGGCGCGCGTGGGGCAGAGTTGCGATACGGGACACTCGCCACAAAGCGGCGCGCGGGGCAGGCAGACCTGGCCGCCGAGTTCCATGAGCGCCTGGTTGAGTTGGCCGGCGCCGCGGTGGGGCAGCAGGGTTTCGGCGACGTTCCAGAGGAATTGCTGGCCGGCGCTGGTCTTGGGGTCGTCCGCGAATCGCGATAAGCGGCTGAAGAGTCGCACGGTGTTAGCTTCGAGGATCGGCGCGGCGACGTCGAAGGCGATCGAGGCGATGGCGCCTGCGGTGTAACGGCCGACGCCAGGGAGGTCCAGGATGTGCGCTAAATTGCGGGGGAAGACGCCGGCGTGGCGCTCGACGATGATGTGAGCGGCGCGATGGAGTTGCCGCGCGCGGCGGTAATAGCCGAGGCCCTCCCAGAGCCGCAGCACCTGGGCCTCGGGCGCGGCTGCCAGCGCGGCGATCGTCGGCAGGGCTTGCGTGAATCGCTCGAAGTACGGAATGACCGTGGCGACCTGCGTCTGCTGGAGCATGATTTCGCTCAGCCAGACGTGGTAGGGGTCGCGAGTGCGCCGCCAGGGGAGGTCGCGGGCGTGACGGGCGTACCAGGCGAGCAAACGGCGGCGGAATGTGCGCCGCCAGGCGTCGTCATGACGGAAGGGGGCCGCGACGGAGTGTGGCTTCGTGGGTTCCACGCGGTGGTTCCTTGCCTCGACTTCTTGCCAGGGCTGATGAGTGCAGCGCACAATCATGGGGAAGCCGTAGCCAAAATTGCAACCGGCCGATCGTCGGCTCGCGCGGCGATCGCTTGAGAGATTTTTCGCTTGTCCGCCAAGAAACACGCCCGCCGCCGTCCGCGCAAGCCTTCGCGAGGTTCCAAACCGAAGCCCGCCAGCGCTCCACGCACGGCGCTCCGAATTGCGCGGCGCGGGACGACCGAGCCGCCGGTGTGGGAGATTGTTCATCCCCGCGAGGCACGCGATCGCGCCGAGGATCTGGAAGAAGTGAGAGCGATGCTGGAAGCCGGGGAGTTGGATATCGCCCGCGACGAGCTGCGGTGGTTGCTCGACGGTTGCACCGATTGCGTCGACGCGCATTGCCTGCTGGGCGAGATCGCCTTCGCGGAAAAGGACTTTCCGCTGGCGCGGGGGCACTTCGGCTACGTCGTGCAGATTACGCTGGCCACGTTTCCTAGTGAGGGACTGCGCGGCACGTTGCCGGCATCGCTAGCGGGGAATCGGACGTTTTTCGAGGCCGGGAAGGCGCTGGCTTACTGCCTGCGGGAGTTGAATCAGAACGCGCCGGCGCTGGAGATGATCGATCAACTGCGGCGATTGGACCCGAGCGACCCGTTGGACCTGGCCGAAGTGTGGCGGGATTTTTCGGGAGATGTGCAGCAGATCAGGCTGTTATGACAGGCGGGAGGGGGGAGGCTGGCGGGGCGGCGGGCTTGGTTAGTTCAAGTCGCATCTGGTGGGGCTAGGCAGGATCGACCAGGTAGGACATCTCATCGGTTGCGCTAGACCGCTCCACTGAAAACCGAAAACTCGTCGCGTCTCCTAGACTCTCCGGTTGGGATCGATCAAAATACGGTGATCCTTCTCGCTACTCCCTACTCGCGCTTCCCACCTGCTTTTTTCAGGAGCGATTGCAATGCCTCCCTTCTCCCGTCGGCGCTTCTTGGAAGACTCGTTGATCGCCGCCTCGGCGGCCATGGCCTTGGGGAGCGCCGCCGGCGCGAGCGCCGCCGAAGAAG
>CAZUBB010000303.1:0-2901 GCA_964618485.1 uncultured Pirellulales bacterium | reverse complement strand
GTGGCTCGGCCCGGCGCCTGGCTCGTGATGGCGCTCGACACGCCCGAGCTCTACGAGCGGCAGGGTCGCTCGATCTTGAACGAGGACCCGACCCACGTCTGCGTGCGGTCGCTCGAGTGGTGGGCCGAGCAGCTCGCCGCCGCGGGTTGGACACCCGTCGTTCCGCGGCGGCTGGTCGAGCGGGCCGATTACGTCGAGCACTTCAAGGCGAACGACTGGGATCTGCTGCTCGCGCGGGCGGTGTAGCTTTCGGCGGCGTCGGCTGATGCCGGGCGGCCTCGAGCTGCAGGAACGCCGAGACGTCGGCGAGCACGGCGGCAGCGGCCAGGCCGACACGTGCCAGCGCCCAGAAGAAGAGCACGTTCAGGAACGACACGATCCCGCCCACAAAATAGAAACCGGATTCGGCCACCGCTCCGCCGATCGACACTAGAGCGCAGACGAACAACGCCAGGAAAAGCAGGGCGTTTATCATCTGCCGTGCGACGTTCGACGTGAATCGTAGATCTTCGCGGTTGTCCGCGAATCGGTCGTCGCTCACGGCGTCGGCCCTCGCTGGTGAAAAGAGCCGCGGCGTTGACATCCTGACGACGCCGGCGGCCGAGAGTTTGCTAGCGCCGGGCATCTTGTCCCGCCGGTAGAATGGTTGCAAGCAAATTTTCCCCTGGGGCCTCGACGATGAGCGACGAACAAATCCCGTCCCGCTGGCCAGAATCTAGCCCGATTGTGTTCCGCGCCGACTCACGGGCCTATGTCGAAGCGTGTATGCGAGTTCGTCGGCAACTCGATCGCGCTCGGCGGGACGCTCTGCGTGAGGCGCTAAGGGATTCGTGCAAATCGTTCGCCGCTGGCTTTTGTGCCGGTGCGTTGTCGATGGCGGTGATCATCGCCTTGACGGTCGGCGTGTTGGTCCGGGCAACCCCTTAGCGGGCCCCTCAGAGGTAGGATCGACGCATCTTTCGCCGATTATCTAACCCGCAAGACCGTGCTGTCGATCCGGTGGTTGCGGGTTCGAGTCCCGTCGTCCTCGCTGTGTTGGTAGGAAACGACTTGCGCCGCGTGCTGTACCGGACTAGTTATCCGGTCTAGTAAGGCGGCCTCCCCATATGCGGAAGTGGCGTCGCGTGGTTTCTATGCTCGCAGCGTTCGAGTCGTAGTCACGTAAGCAACACGCCCCGCCCACTTACCGCCGCGCTGGGTTTTCTCAGCGCGGCGGTTTTTTTTGCGCTGGGGTTTCATGCAATCTGATTGACACGCCACGCCGCGACGCTAGGATCGACCCCGCTTACGTGAGCGCCGTACGTGCGGCGTTCTACGACGTGTTCGAAAAACGCTGCGAGCTTCCCGGTCCTCCGTCGACCTTCTCTCGTTCACTGGCGCGCACGCGCTAGCGGGAACGTCGGGCCGAGCGCGATCGAGCAGCTCGCAAAAGCCTCCCGATCGCGGCCGGTTTGGGGTGTCACGTCCCCCATTTCTCGCAGCGTTCCGGCAGGCCCGAAACCCGTTAGCGCTTGCTTTGGTCTCGCTCGGCGGCGTCGAGCTTGACACGACGCGGCGCGCCTGACCGCCTTGTCCATGGGGCGCGATCGCGCACGCGTCGACCGTAACGGCCGTACGTGCTCGCCTCGCTTCTGCCCCCCGGTGTCACCCGGTTCCCTCAGAGGCGAGCACGTCGGCCCGACCGGTACGCGAGCCAGGAGGGCTACAAGGATGACCGCGGTTGTCGCACGCTCGACCCGTCGGCGAGATCGAGGCACGCGCCCCAAGCATCAGGGGTCCGCCATGCCACATCGTGCCGAGCAACAAGAGCAACCCGTCGTCGCCGTTCGACTTTTTCAACCCGCCAACGTCGAGCCGCTTCGCCCGACGAACCAACTCACGCCGCAGATGACGCTTGCCGCGCTGTGGCAGCAGCACTACAAGCCGATCTACCTTGCGGCCCGCGGCGTCACGCCCGAGACGCTCAACGAGTATCAGCAATCGATCGACTATTGGGTGCGCTTCACCGGCGACCCGCCCCTCGAGTCGATCACCGATCGCGACACGCTGGCGTTCGTCGAAGGGCTCGCCCAACTGCGCGGCAAGAAGATCGGCGCGAAGATGGGGCGCAACACGGTCGCGAAGCATTGCCGACACGTGCAGCCGATCCTCGATCTCGCCGGGCCACGCGGTCCGCACAATCGCCGCGGTCTTTCGCTCTTGGCCGACGTGCCGTTCATCGACCGACCGCGCGGCTACAAGAAACCGCCCGAAGACGCGTACACGCTGGCCGAAGCGCAGCAGATCGTTACCGCGTGCCAGGTGGCCCGCTTGCCGCGGCTCGACGGAATGCCGGCGCCGACCTGGTGGCGCGGCGTGTTCCTCTTCGCGTCGTACACGGGGCTGCGCATCGGCACGCTTTTGAAACTCGATTTCGATTGGATCGAGGGGGATTGGCTGGTCGTGCCGCCGCTGGGCTACAAGCGCAGCGAGCCGAAACGCTTTTACTTAAACGCGGCGGCGCGGCAGGTGATCGAGGCGATCACGCACCCCGTGCGCAAGCGCGTGTTCCCCTGGCCGCACGTCAAGGGAACCCTGTACGACCAGTGCGCGGCGATCGTCGTCGCCAGCGGGCTGCCGGCGCATCGGCGGTTCCGTTTCCACGGGTTCCGCAAACTGTTTGCCACCGAGACGGCCGAGCTCAATCCGCTCGTGGCGCAAATGGCACTGGGCCACGCCAGCATGCGCACCACGCAAGAACACTACCTCGCTTCGCGGTTGCAGGTCCGCACGCTCGACCAACTGCCGAAGCTCGACCCGCTCGACGATCCACGACAAGGAAGGCTCTTCGTATGAACGCGGACCAGTTGCACTACATCGCGGCGGTCGCCGGATCGGAGTACCAGAACATCGTCGGCGACG
>CAZUBB010000302.1:0-2959 GCA_964618485.1 uncultured Pirellulales bacterium | reverse complement strand
GGTATACCGCCGCGCCGTGCGGATGATGGAGAGCGAGGCCGCCAAGGCATTCGACTTGAGCGAAGAGCCGGACGTCGTGCGCGAGGCGTACGGGCGCGGGCGTTTTGGCCAGGGCTGTTTGATGGCGCGGCGCTTGATCGAGCGCGGGGTGCCGTTCGTCGAAGTTTCGCTCGGCAGCTTTGACGGCGGCGTCGGCTGGGATACGCACGCGGATAACTTCAATGTGGTCGAGAAGCTTTCTAAGGATCTCGACGCCGGCTGGGGAACGTTGATGACGGAGCTTGCCGATCGCGGGCTGCTCGATTCGACGACGATCCTGTGGATGGGCGAGTTCGGCCGCACGCCGAAGATCAACGGCAACACCGGCCGCGATCACTTCCCGGACGCCTGGTCGTGCGTGCTGGCCGGCGGCGGCATTCGCGGAGGCCAGGCGCACGGCAAGACGAGCGCCGACGGCATGACGGTCGAGGACGGCAAAGTGAGCGTCGGCGATGTGCTGGCGACGCTCTGCAAGGCGGTGGGGGTCGATCCGGATCTGACGAACGAGTCGGAGATTGGGCGTCCGATTAAGATCGCGGAGGGGACGCCGATTGAGGCCGTGCTGGCGTAACCTTTCGGCGGAATCTTGAGACCTGCGGTCGGGGCAGTGGCACGGTCGGGAGACCGTGCCACAACAAAGTGCCACAACAAACGCCGCAACCGAGACCGTGCCGCAACAATTGGAGACGTGTTATTCTGTAGCCGAGGTCTTTGACCTCGGTTTTTTTGTTTCCGCATCCCATCCTTGTCGGAGTCTCTGACCCCGGCTACAGCTTCGAGTTGCTTGAAAATGGCTGTCGATCTTTCCACGCGTCATGAATTGGTGAGCGACCTGTTCTCCTGGCCGAAGTCGCGCGAGGAGTGGGAGCGGTATCGTTTGACGGATGAGCAGGTCGCGTTTTATCGCGAGAACGGCTATCTGGCCGGCGTGAAGTTGCTGGATGAGCGGCAGATTGAGCGGCTGCGGGGCGAGTTGCAGGGATTGTTCGATCCGCAGCACGACGGGCGCGAGTTGTGGTACGAGTACCACACGAACGAATCGACCGATCCCAGTCGCGTGCTGTTCCATGCGCTCGGCGCGTGGCGGATCACGCCGGGCTTTCATGACTTGCTGTGGAATCCGGCGTTCCTGATGGCGGCGAGCCAGTTGCTCGGCGGTTCGGTGCGGTTCTGGCACGACCAGTTGTTCTGCAAGCCGGCGCGGCATGGCGGCGTCGTGGCGTGGCATCAGGATTACTCCTATTGGACGCGGACGCAGCCGATGGCGCATCTGACGTGCTGGATCGGACTCGACGATAGCACGAAGGCGAACGGCTGCGTGTACTATGTGCCTGGCAGCCACCATTGGGAATTGCTGCCGATCACCGGTCTGGCGGGCGATATGGAGGCGATCCGCGGCGTGCTGAACGACGAGCAGTGGGAGCAATTCAAGAAGCCGGTCGCGGCCGAGATGAAGGCGGGTTATGCGTCGTTTCATCATCCGCTGATGGTGCATGGTTCATTCGCCAACAGCACGGAGATTCCGCGCCGCGCGGCGGTATTGAACGTGTTTCGCGACGGGACGCGTTCCGCGTCGAACGACGAATTGCTGGCCGGCGTGCCGCCGGTGCCGAGCGGCGAGAAGATGCAGGGACAGTTCTTCCCGCTTCTGTTCGAGGCGTCCTAGGTCGACCCCGGATTTCGGCGTATGCTTGCGGGGAATCTTTTTCTCAGGTCCCTCCGCGCGCACTCTGTCATGACTGACTCGTCCACGTCCCTTGCTTCGCTACGCACGAACCCTTGGGTCGTGTTCATTCTGCCGTTTGCGGTGTTTCTGATCGGCAATTCGTTCGAGCCTTCGCCGCCGGAGCAGGTTGCCAAGAATATCGCAAAGCCTGATGCGCCGGCGCCGGCGGAGGTTGCCGAGGCGGAGGTCAAATATCGGCGCTATCCGGTGATTTACGCCGCGAAGATTGCGGCGACGTTGGCGGCGATTTTTTTTGTGTGGCCTGGCTACCGGCCGCTGATGCCGATGCGCGTGGGGTTCCTGGCGACCACGGTGGGCTTTGTCGGCGCCGTGCTGTGGATTGTGCTGTGGACCGTTGACTTGGAAAAGATGCTGGGACTGCGCGCGTTGCTGGCGAATCTGGGGATGGGGGGACGGCGGAGCGCGTTCAATCCGTTCGAAGAGATGGATTCGTGGGCGATGGCCAGCGCGTTCATGGGGATGCGACTGTTTGGTCTGGCGATGGTGGTGCCGCTGATTGAAGAGATGTTCTACCGCGGCTTCGTGATGCGGTTTGTGATCGACCGCGAGTGGTGGAACGTGCCGATCGGCAAGGTGACCCCGCTGGCGGCTGCGGCGGCGATCGTGCTGCCGGTGCTCAGTCATCCAGAGATTTTTGCGGCCGCCGCATGGTTCGCGATGATGGTCTGGCTGTACTGGAAGACCAAGAACATCTGGGATTGCGTCGTGGCCCATATGACGACGAACGCGCTGTTGGGATTGTACGTGTTGACGGCGCCGAATCCCGAGGCGTGGCAGTTGATTTGAGAGAAAGGAGTCAGGAGTCGGGAGCCTGGAGCCTGGAGGAGTTGAGCGCCGTGGCGAGGCGGGACATGGCTTCTTCCGTGGAGATGGCGGGGGCGTAGTTGAGGTCGCGCTGGGCGGCTGCAATGTTGAAGTAGTGGGACGTGCTGAGTTGGGCCGCGAGGAAACGGGTCATGCGCGGTTCGGATTGGCGGCGGAGGAGTGTGTGAACGCCTTCCAATGCTGCGCCGATGCGCCAGGCGGTTTTGGCGGAGATGGCTTTTTTCACCGACGGTAGTTTGGCGAGCGCGAGGATGTCGTTGATCCATTGCCAGCAGTTGACCGGGGCGCCTTGGCTGATGAAGTACGCCTTTCCACAGGCGGGCGAGCCCTCGGACAAAGCGTCGGCGG
>CAZUBB010000301.1:0-3019 GCA_964618485.1 uncultured Pirellulales bacterium | reverse complement strand
GACGTCGCATCCCAGAAGCCGCCCGGGTTGTACAGCTCAATCGCCAACGTGCCGACGGGACGGCGCGTCTGATCGTAGTCCTCGTCGTCGTCGTCTTGATCGCCGGTTCCTTGCTTATGTCCGTCGAACGCCGTCGTGTCCTCGGTCCGCCGGTCGTGCGTGGCAATCACTTCGGTAATCAGCAACTCCGGCCGCTCCGTGCCCCACACGACCAGCCGGTGATTGCCGTCGTTCGTCTCCAAGTTGCCATCGACATTCCACGCGCCGGTAACGCCGGTCGACGCTGCGTTGGTGGCGAATGGATCAACGTCGAACTCAAACCCCGTCATAATCGAATCGCGATCGCGGAAATCCACCACGTTCACCGCCCATTGGGCGACGCGCCGCGCCACTTCCTCGCGCGGGCCGTTGGCGCCTTGCTGTGCACTCCAGGCGGTCTGCGTCTGCCGGAACTGGTCGTCCATCAGCAGCATCATCAGCACGTACAGGTGCTTGGCGTAGTTTTGCCGCGCGAGTTTGTCGAACGAGCCGATCGAGCCGTCGTAGTTCAAGTCCAACTGTGCCGTGACCCCGGCGCGCGTCATGGTGCGCGTCGGGAACATCGAGCTTTCGCTTTGATATTCATCCGGCTCGTCGACGATTCCGTTGCCGTTGTCGTCGCGACCATTTCCAAACGGCCGGTTCAAATCCATCTTCCGGCCGGCTAACAGTTCCGGCGCCAGCAACTCGTTGGCCGCCGTGTTGATGGCCGCGTCCGTGATGCTCGGGTTGCGCGCCCGCAGCCGCGCCGCCAACAAGTCCACCATCGATGCGCCTTGCACGCGTGGCGTGGGATAGCGCTTCGGGTCGGGCGACGCCGGCGCATTCATCTGCACCAGGTTATCGATGCCGACCGTGATCCCCGCCGCCGGGACGTCCCAGCTCGTCGTCGTGAAGAGCGCCTGCATGCTCGGATCGGCGATCAAACGCGGCGCGAGCTCCACCATGCGCGACGCCCGCGAAGGCATCGTCGAACCGGAGCCGGAGTTGATCGAATCGGTGTCGGCGTCGTAGGCGCGCAGGTAGCGTTCCAGCTCTTCCGGCGTGAACGGCGCATCGACCGGCGTCAGCGACGGATGCGTGCCGCCCCCAGACTGCGCCAACCAGTTTTCGCCGCTGATCTTCGAGAGGTCCAACTCATACGGATCGTTGAACATCTCAAAATCTTCGCCGGCGCCATGCGGGCCGATGCGGTAGATCGTCGGCACCGAGGCGTAAAACGGCACGCCGCGATGGTCGAGCGCCAACACGCCGTCGCCATCCAGGTCCGCCGGCGTCCCATAATTGTTCGCCAGCATGGGACGGTTCAACGGATCGGCGGTCAACTGGTTCAGCAGCGCGTCGGCGTACTTCGCCGGCATGTCCATCTGATCGACGTTGTTCTTCGTCAACCGGCCGGCCGGAATCGAGCCGATATTCACGTAATCGTTCGTGACGCCCGGACGGATGAACGACGTTGGGCCGCGCATACTGCTCTTCAGTTCGCCGTAGCGTCCGTCGAGGCCCAGGTTGCCGCCGAGCAGATTCATCAGCGGATCCCCGCTGGCGTCGATCGGCAACACCCGCCGTAAGTTCACTTCCGCGGGACCGTAGCCTTGGCCGAAATGCAATGCGTAACGCTGCCCGCCCAGCAACGCCGTTGGCGCGTTGATCGAACCAGAGGTGCCCGCGAAGGGGCCGACGACATTCGCCAGCGTGGGATCGGTCGGCGAGGTCTCGAAGTGTTTCGCCAGCGCGATGTGGTTCGCGTTGCCGTGGGCGTTCAGGTTGAGCCGCCCGTCCATGTCGACGCACAACACGGCCACCAGCGGCTTATACCACCGCCCATCCGGCATCGTCTGCGCCGGCAACCCAATGTCAATCCAAATGCTGTCCCGCTTGCCGTCACTATCGTTGTCGACATCCCACTCTGGCTGCGCAATCGTTCCGTAGCCATACACTGGATGAAATGCAGGCAACGTCGCCGGATTGTTACCTGGAAAGTTCGGGTGATCAATCGCATTCGGGCGCAACATTCCTTTGCGAAGAATGCCGGCCCTGCCTGGCTCGGCCATTGCGCGTTGAATCACGCGTTGCAGAGTATCATTCCTTAACTCAGGTCCAGAGCGGGTCCCGGGTCCCCATAGGTAATTCAACAAGTCTGGCCGATGGAACGACGGCAGCGGCGTGCGCATCGAGTTGGTCAAGAAGTCCCAGTAATGCATCGCCATGTGCAAATTCTGGTAGTCGACCGCGTCGTACGGTTCATCGGCGCCGCCGGGGCCGGCCGGGTCGAAGAAGAACTGGCCTGCCAGCGTTGGGTACGGACCGTGGTACGAATTGTCGATCGCGGCCATGACGTGGTTCGGCAGCAAGGCGCGCGGCCATTCACGGGTGCTTCCTGACGGCTGAAACAAGGCCATCAAGT
Source organism: uncultured Pirellulales bacterium (assembly GCA_964618485.1). Classification (GTDB taxonomy): domain Bacteria; phylum Planctomycetota; class Planctomycetia; order Pirellulales; family JALHLM01; genus JALHLM01. Next base: position 573 of record CAZUBB010000301.1, on the reverse strand, counting down.
CCTGGTCTTGCACCTCGAGCAACGGCTGCAGCTTGTTGGTGATCGGCATGGTCTTGAACCGCGACCCGCCCGAATAGCGCGCCAGCCCGAAGCCGGTGCCGTTGAATGCCCGCCCGTTGATGACGAAGCGTTGGTTGGCGGCGACGGAGTACTGCGCGTCGAGGCCGTCGCCGAACGATTGCAGGCGAAGCCGCAACACTCCGACCGGCGGCGGAGGTAATGGCGGCGGCCCTACGGGGGGCGGCGCACTATCGACAATCCGCGTGCTCTTGCCGCGCAATGGGCCGTCCAACATCGTCAGCACGCAGCCGTTGAAACAGCCATGCTGGGTATAGCGCGAGACCATCCCGAAGGGATCGTTCGCCGGCGCGGGCAGGTATAACGGGTCGATCGTGATCTCGGTCTCGAAGATCGCGCCGCTGCCGTTATTCGCGCGGAGCGGAACGTTATCGCCGTACCGCACCACCGTTCCCGTCACGCCGTCGTTGCCGTAGATGTCTTCCAGCAGGCTGTGCGCTTGCAGGATCGACGCTGGGTTGCGGCTGCCGCGGACCAGTTGCAGCATCGCCTCGT
>CAZUBB010000300.1:0-3059 GCA_964618485.1 uncultured Pirellulales bacterium | reverse complement strand
GCCCCCGCGACGACGATGCCGATCGGCCTCCGGTACGCCGGCGACGGCGGCGGCGCTAAGCGCCGACGCGACCCGCCTCGAAGCGGCGCCGCAGCCGCTCGCCGCGTTCGACGCAGCGCAGATCGCCCGCCGCCGCACAGCGCTGCCAGAGCGCGAGCAGCACGCGCGGGTCGAAGGGAGCCGCGGGGGTCCAGAAACGGTCGAAGTCCTCGGTCATGCGTTCGAGCTCGTCGAAGGTCGGTGTCCCGTCCGACGCGTCGAGATCGAAGAGCCGTTCCAGGCGATCGAGAACCTCGGGTCGGAGCCCTTCCGGAGGCCGCGCGGGGTCGATTTCGAGATCCTCGAAGAGCCGCCGGAGGCCCGGAGGATCCGGATCGTCGCGTTTCCAGTCCGCGACGAGCGTCGCGCAGCGCGCGAGGCCTCCCCGGCACCACTGCTTCGCAACACCGTGGCGGAGATCGTCGTCGAGCCTTCCGCCGCTGCGCGCCGCGAGGCGCCGGATGAGCGACGCCTCGACGCTCGCGTCGAGCGCGGCCCGGTTCGTCGGCGCGGGGACACTCGCTTCCGCTCCGACGAAAAATGCTCGCGCTGCGCGGTCGGAGAGGACGGGGTGGAGCAGCGTGTGGCGATCTCCTTCGAGTCGCATCTCGGCGAGTACTCCTTTCGGCAGGACCTCGTGTGCGACGAGCGCTGCGAGGCCGTCGATTCCCGTGAGGCGCAACGCCGACGCGATTGCGGGCTCTTCGATTCGAGCCTCGATGCCCTCGATCGAAACGCCGGCCTGCGGGTCGTTCAGTCCGAGCAGGATCAAGTCCGAGCTCAGCCCGTACCAGACCGCCACCTTCGGAAACACGGACGAGTAGGTGCGGAGCACCGTTCCGAGGCTCGCGTCGTCGGTCTCGTAGGCTTGAAGCCACTGCGCGAAGACGCCCTTCGGTCCGAGGCGACTCCTCGCGGCGCGCAGGAACTCCTCGCTGAAGAGCATCTCGACGCCGACCACCCAGGGGTTGCTCGGCTCGGAAACGATCACGTCGAAGCGCTCCTCGCTGCGAAGCAGAGCACGGTATGCATCGCTTCGGACGATCTCGAGCTTCGGGCTTTGCGAGGCCTTCTGGTTCGCAAAATCGAAGAGCGGCGCCGCGGCGATCACGCCCGGCGAGATCTCGGCGACGACCACGCGGTCGACCTCCGGAATCGATGCCAACACTCCGGCCGTCATCCCGGTGCCGTAGCCGATCACGAAGGCGCTCCTCGCCGGATCGACGTAGAGCAGCGGGAGCACGGCGGCGAGGATCACGGTCGGGTTGTCGCCGGGGACGTTGCCGTCGACCTTGCCGTTGGTGAGGATCGCGCGGGTCGTTCCGGCCGGGACATCGAGCCGGGTGACGCTCACGGTCGAGATCGGATCGTCGTCGTGGAACTCGGTCCGCCAGCGGGTCCCGAGCGCGGTGTAGAAGGCCTCCGGGCCCTTCCAGGTCTGCTCGATCGACTGGCGGCTGCGGAACGCACCCGCGGTGATGCGGTCGGGCCGCCAGGCCGGGAGCAGCGCGATCCCGGCGAGCGCGAGAGCGAGCACGCCGGCAGCAGCGAGCGGCGCGACGCGCAGCACCGTGACCGCGAGGATTGCCGTTGCGATCGCGAGGCCCGCGACGGCGATCCGGAAGACGTGATGGAGGTCGAGCCAGAACAGGAGCGCATAGCCACCGAGCAGCGCTCCGGCGAGCGAGCCGAGCGTGTTCCACGCGTAGAGGCGTCCTGCGACGGAGCCGAGATCGGCGTGGCGATGGCGCAGGTGGTGGAAGAGCAAGGGAAGCAGCGCTCCGGACAGCCCGATCGGCGCCGCGAGAAGCAGCAGGAGCCCGACGAACGCGCTCGTCCAATAGGGGAAGAAGCTCGCAGGGTCGTCGCGAAACACGCTCCGGAGCGCGTGGACGGCCCACGGGGCGTTCTCGACCTGCCCGTAGAGAGCGAGCAGGAAAGCGACGAGGAGTGCCTGCGAGACGACGACGAGCCACGGTGGAATCCTCGGCAGGAGCGAGACCGCGAGGCTTCCGAGCGCGATGCAGAGCACGAAGACCGCCACCACCATCGAGAAGGTGAATTGCGACGCACCGAACGAGAGTGCGCCGATGCGGTTGAGCACCGTCTGGATCGCCATCATCGAGAAGCCGGCGAGAAGCGCGACCGCCGCGTAGGCCGCCACCGAAGGCGCGCGGGAATCGCCGTGAAGAGGAGGCACGGGGACCGCCGCAGTGGCCTCGCTCTCGAGGCTGCCGATCGCCGCGAAGAGCGCACCGGCCACGAGGTTGATCGCTCCCATCGCCCGGACGACGACGACGAGGCCGAGCCAGGGAACGAGGACGAACCCCGCAAGGAGCGCGCCGGCGAAGGCACCTGCCGTGTTCGACGCGTAGACGAAGGCGTGGAAGCGGGTGGCGTCTTCGAGATCGTTCGCGAGCGCCTGCGTGAGGACGGGGATCGTCCCCCCCATGAGCACCGTGGGAGGGCCGACGAGGAGTGCAGTGAGCGCAACGTCGAGAGCGAAGCCCGCTCCGTCTGCCCCGTGAGGGATCGCCACCGAGAGCGACTGCACGGCGCCGAAGAGCCAGGGGAAGGCGAGCCCGTAGACACCGATCGAGGCCTCGACGCCTCCGTAGAGCAGGAGCAGCCTCGGCTTGCGCCCCGCCGCGGAAGCCCTCGCGAGGATCCGGCGCACGAGCGCTCCGAAGACTGCGTAGCCGAGCGAAAGGCCGCCGAGAAAGATCCCGAGGATCGCTGCCGTGGCCTCGCTGTGCGAGCCGAGCAGCGTCGCCAGGTAGCGCTGCCACGCGACCTCGTAGACGAGACCCGAAAAGCCGGTGAAGACCGTGAGCAGGAGGGCGAGCGCGCGGGTCACGGAGCGCGATCCTACCCGATTCCGAATCGTCACCGGCTCCGATTCCAGGGAGTCCCCGGATCGGGCCGGCGCCGGCTTGCGGAACCGGTACGCTCCTCGCCCGAATGACCCTCCACATCACCGTCTTCGCCGGGTCGAGCCAGCGCTCGGCCGAAGTGCACCG
>CAZUBB010000299.1:957-3197 GCA_964618485.1 uncultured Pirellulales bacterium | reverse complement strand
ATAACCACTTTGCAGCCGCACCGATGGAGGAGTGATGATGGACGCGAAGGAACTGGTCAAATGTTTCGGGCAGCCGGGATTGCTGGCGCACCTGGTTGCCGAAAGAGACACCATCCTCCGCGCCCTGTCGCTCCTCGCCGCTGCTGAGGCGTCCGATGGGACGACGCTGGAGACGGATGCGCTGATGTTAAAGCATCTTACTGAACTCGTATGGCCACGCGATCCTAGGTTAGTGCCGGATGCTTACGACTTGGCGCAGTCGATAGAAGCAAAACACTACCGAGAGTTGCGCGATCACGCCAGCCGCCTCGAACGCGAGCGCAACGGGCTGGCGGCGGAAGTGCTGCGGATGGTGCGCCTGTTGAATGACAACCCGAACGCCTACTGCTCTGACATTGTTGCCTGCCTAAACGATGAGGCGAAAGCCGACAAGGTGAAGCCATGACCTACACCGCCCAATCGTGCCGTGAGGAGGCCGCAATAAACGACAAGTTCGGCGACCCGATTATGAACGATCCCGACCTACTCCGCGCCCACGCCGACGCGCTGGAGGAGAACGCGAGGCTGAGGGCGGAGCGTGACACTCACGTTGCCGTAACCGAGCGAATCAAGGTAGCGCTGCGAAGGCGTGGAACCGATACATCGTATGTTGAGTGGGCGTCGTATTGCCGTGACGCCTTGGACCGCGCCGAACGCGCCGAAGCCGAACTCACCGCCGAGCGCGAGAGGGCTGACAGGAATCAGGAGGATGCGGAGCGGTGGAGAGCGGCCGAACTGCTGTTCGAGGCGGGCTACGAAATGGAAGACGGATCGCCAGCGATCGCGCTGTTCCTGCCCGAGCATTGGGACCCGAACGAAGCCATCGACGCCGCGCGGAGGAAGTGATGGACGCTAAGCCGCTGTGCATTTATCACGGTAACTGTGCTGACGGATTCGGAGCCGCATGGGTGTTCTCGCGGTTCTCGCCAGACGCGATGGACTTTCATCCCGGTGTGTATCAGGACGCGCCGCCAGAAGTGGCCGAGCGAGAGGTGTACCTGTTGGATTTTTCCTACAAGCGCCCCGTAGCTGAGGCGATGTTGGAATCGGCCAAGAGTGTCACCCTGATCGACCACCACAAGACCGCGCTTGACGATCTTGCGCCAATCATGAGTCGGATGCGCTGTCATTGTGGGGTAGATCATTCCGGCGCGATGTTGGCGTGGCAATTCATCAAGGGCGATGCAGAGCCCCCGCCGCTGCTGCGTCACATTGAAGACCGTGATCTGTGGCGCTTCGCCCTGCCGCACACGCGCGAGATTCAAGCCAACGTGTTTTCGCACCCATACGATTTCGACGTATGGGACAAGCTCATGTACGCACCGATTGAAGACCTTGTGGCAGAGGGCAAAGCCATCGAGCGCAAGCACTTCAAGGACATCGCCGAATTAGTTGCTGCGTTCAAGCACCGCAGAACCATCGGCGGTTATAACGTGCCGGTGTCGAACCTCCCTTACACGCTTACCTCCGACGCGGGGCATTTGATGGCCGAGGGCGAGCCGTTCGCGGCTTGCTATTGGGACACGCCGGCCGGTCGCGTCTACTCTCTCCGGTCAACGGACGCGGGGATTGATGTTAGCGAGATAGCAAAGCAATACGGCGGCGGCGGGCACCGCAATGCCAGCGGATTCCGCGTCCCCTACACGCACGAGCTAGCTGGAGCCCCGTGATGGACACAAACGGAAAAACCAGCGCTCTACTTCGCCGCGAGCTATACGACAGAGGATTTGCCGCCGGCAAGGCCGAGGGCATCAAGGAAGGACTGCGGAGGGCGGCGGCAATGGCGGGAACGATGGCAGAGCGCCCGTTCGATAGCGAACCGGAGTTCTCGGCGGTCCTGGCGGTAGAGGCCGCCATCCTCAAGGAGATCGGAGAATGAAAGAGACGACCAACAAGAAGTGCCCGCAATGCTGGAAGCTGATCGAATCTCCGGTATTGCGAACGATCATCGACCGGGGCTGGGACAGCATTTCCAGGCGCCAGTATGTGCGCGAGCGAACAATGGAATTTTGCTCAGAAAAGTGCGGGGAACATTACCAAATGGGATGCGAGGGGTAGTGATGAGCGAGACTACCAACCTATCCGCCCTCCGTCGAGCGGCGAACAAGGCGCGCAAGTTTCCGTCCAACACATGCGGCGCGTCGCGCTACCTGCACGACATTGCCGGCGCTCTGGAGCAGGGAAACCTAACGCTGGTAGAG
>CAZUBB010000299.1:0-947 GCA_964618485.1 uncultured Pirellulales bacterium | reverse complement strand
GGACGATCCGCAGGGGGTGGCCGCGCACATCTACACCGTGATTACTGCGCTGTGGGAAGCGCGGTCGAAGCTGGAGGGGAAATGAGCGATCTAGTCGAGCGGCTGCGCGTCCACTACAACATGACGGCAGACGACATTGCCGAGGAAGCCGCCGACCGCATCGAGGAGCTAGAGGGGATCGTGCGGGAGGCCCAGGCGTTCCGCCTCGAAGCGCAATCGCGCGAGGCGGAGGATGCGCGGTTCTATCGCTACCTGCGAGACGAGGCGGGGACGGGAGACGACGATGACGGCCCGATGATTTGCTCCGGACTTGGCGATAACTTCGATTACCTGCGCGGCGAAGAATGCGACGCTGAAATTCGCGCCGCCATCGAGCGCAAAGCCCGCGCGCATCTTACCACAAGCCCATGATTCGGCGGCGGTTCCACGCGGAACCTTTCGCTAAATCTGGCGCGACTTCGGCGGCGCTCGCGGCACATCTTGCGGGGCATGGCACGGGAATTCACGAAAGCACCCGCACGCGGCCCCGCGCGCACCGGACGCGCCGGACCCTCACGAGCAGGCTGAAGTCCTCGCCCAGCACCGCGAGGGGCGGTAGCGCGGGCAGGAGGCGCCGAGCGGCTGGCGCCCGGCGCTTGCGGTTCACTCGTACTCGTGCAGCGTGCCGTCGGGCTTGCGCTCCACGGGCTTGACCCCGAAGCGCCGGCAGTAGGCCGGGGCGACGCGGGTGCGATTCTCCGGGTGCGTGAGCCACGCCTGCCCCCACGGCGAGAGCCCGAGCGCCACGATGGCATTCTCGAGCGCGCGCAGGTCGGCCTTCGGCGGGCTCACGAGCTGGCCGGCGTAGCTCTGGATGCCGGGCCCGATGTAGGTCCAGATCGAGAACGCGCCCACGCGCTGGGCGGCCTCCCAGAGCCCCCGGCAGGCGTCGTAGGCGGGGGCGAAGT
>CAZUBB010000298.1:0-3242 GCA_964618485.1 uncultured Pirellulales bacterium | reverse complement strand
GAACAATCCCGGCGCAAGGTCGAGATCCCCCATCGACACGCCCCCCGAAACCAGCAGCACGTCGGCGTCAAACCCCGCTCGGATGCACTCCCGCAACGTCACGGGATCATCGCGCCCGATCCCCAAATCCCGCGCCACGCCGCCGGCCCGTTCGATCGCCGCCACCAGCATCGGCCCATTCGAATTGCGAATCTGCCCCGCCTCAGGCCGCTCGCCGCACGGCACGAGCTCATTCCCCGTTGACAGCACCGCCACCACGGGCCGCGCCGCCACGCGCACGTCCGCGCAACCGACTTCCGCGAGCAAACCCACTTCAATCGCGCGCAAACTCGTCCCAGCGGCAATGACCGTCTCGCCCGCCTTCATCGATGCGGCGCGTCGGACAATATTCTGGCCGCCCCGCAACCCGGCGTCATCAATCCGCACCCGCCGCTCGGAGATCGCCGTCGAACGCTCCACCATCGCCACGCAATCCGCCCCCTCAGGAATCGGCGCCCCGGTCATAATCCGCGCCGCCTCGCCGCGCCCCACCGCGCGAGTCGGCGTCATCCCCGCCATGATTTCTTCCACAACCGTCAACTCCGCAACGCCCTCCACGAGATCCGTCGAGCGCAGCGCAAACCCATCCACAATCGCCTTATCATGCGGCGGCGAATCCACATCACTCACCACCCCTTCCCCCAACACCCGCCCCAGCGCACATTCCAACGCCACGCCCTCCAAGCGCGCAGCCCCCACCTCTCCCAACACCAACGCAAGCGCTTCATCCACACAAATCATCAGACCGTACTCCTGACTCCTTGCTCCGAACTCCGTACTCCGAACTCCCTACTCTGCCCCCAACCCTTCCACCAAATATATCCCGCCCCTAGACTGTCCCGCATGCCCACGCAAAGCGACACCGCCAAGGCCGCCACGGCACACCTCAAGCGCTCCGACCCCGTCATCGGCGCGTTGATCCGCCAGGTCGGCCCGTATCGGCTGAAGACCGATCGCAATCGTTTCAAGATGCTCGCCTTCTCGATCATCTCGCAACAACTTTCCACGAAGGCCGCGCTAACGATTCGCAACCGCCTCGTCGCGCTCACCGAAACGGAGCTGCTCCCCGAGCACATCGCCGCGCTCTCGCACGAACAACTTCGCGGCGTCGGACTTTCCCGCAACAAAGCCAACTTCCTGCACGACCTCGCCGCGGCCTCCGTCGATGGCCGGATCGCGCTGCCAAAGATCGGCCGCAAAGACGACGAAGCGGTCATCGCCGAGCTGATCCAAGTCAAAGGCATCGGCCGTTGGACCGCGCAAATGTTCCTCATGTTCTCCCTCGGCAGGCCGGACGTGTTGCCAGTCGGCGACTTGGGCATCCGCGCGGCCATGCGGAACCTGTACGGCCTCGCCAAAACGCCGTCGGAAGCCGAAGCGACGGAGATCGGCACGCCGTGGCGACCGTATGCGAGCGTGGCGAGTTGGTATTGCTGGCGGAGCTTGGAGTTGGGGAAGGCGAAGCAATGAGCCGTGGTTATTTTGCGTTGCTTTCGCGAACTGGAGATTGGGAGCTCGCTTGGCGCAATTGCCGTCGGTGGCGAATGGCCGATACTGTTCCGGTGGCAAGTCCGAAAAGAAGCGCGGTGTTGTAGGCAATAAGCGGCTCAATCGTGTTGATAGGCGTTCGCACTGACAATATGCGGTCAGCACTCTTCGTACTCTTGTAGTACGCCGAATTGGTCCATTGAAATGTTGCCCACTGATGTGGCAAAACGCTCCACAATCGTCGCGGTTCCGTCTCCCTGGTGATTAGACCGAGCGCCGTCAGCGCGAAATACACGACAATGCAAGCGAGCGCGACGCGACCAAAACGCGAGGAGGCGCGATCGATCGTGTCGGTCGCGAGGATGAGCAAGTAAGCGAGGATCGCCAACCACGCGATCCCGGCGACATATTTCCATAAAGAGCTAGGCTGCGTAAGCGCCACGAAAACGAGCGCAAAGTAACCGGTCGCGGCGAACAATGTGAGAATTGAGAACTTCATCTCGAACTCATTCGGCGGGAGTTGTCTTGCCGCATTGTTAATCGCCCACCGCTGAATTGCAAACTGGTGCGCCGCTCTCTCGGGCGATACCCTCGCGCCACCGCGGCTCATACAATTAGGGTATGTCCGCCCTTGAGTCCCAGCGCATCTACCTCGACAACGCCGCCACCAGCTGGCCCAAGCCCCCGGCCGTCTACGACGCCGTCGATCGCTATCAACGCGAAAACGGCGCGGCCGCCGGGCGCGGCGCGTATCGCCACGGCGCCGCGGTCGACGACGCCATGCGCCGCTGCCGCCAATCCATCGCCAAGCTGCTCGGCGGCGTCGAGCCTCGGCAAATCGCCTTTTGTTTCAACGGCACCGACGCGCTCAACCTAGCGCTCCACGGCCTCCTCCGCCCCGGCGACCACGTCGTCACCACGGTCGTCGAACACAACTCTGTCCTCCGCCCGCTCAAGTTTTTGCAGGAGCGCATCGGCATCTCCGTAACGCACGTCCCCTGCGACGCGGCCGGCGTCGTAAGCCCATCGAGCATCGCCGACGCACTCACCAACGAAACGCGTCTCGTCGCCGTCGCCCACGCCTCGAACGTCACCGGCGCGATTCAACCCATCGAAGAAATCAGCGAGATCACCAGCCGCCGCGGCATTCGCTTCCTCGTCGACGCCGCCCAATCGCTCGGCCATCTCGACACTTCCTATCGCGACCTGCCGATCGACCTCGTCGCCGCCCCCGGCCACAAAGGCCTCCTCGGCCCTCTCGGCACGGGCCTCCTCTACCTCCGCCCCGGCATGGAAACCGAAGTAATCCCCCTTCGCCAAGGCGGCACCGGCACCTCCAGCGACGAAGACACGCAACCCGCGCGCCTGCCCGAGCGTTACGAATCCGGCAACCACAACGTGCCCGGCCTCATTGGTCTCGGCGCCGGCGCTGCGTTTCTCCTCAACGAAACGCTCGCCGAAACCCGCCGCCACGAAGTCGACGTCACCGCGCGCCTGATCGCGCGCCTTCAATCCATCCCCGGCCTCACCCTTTACGGCCCCCTCGATCCCACCCGTCGAGTGGGCGTCGTCAGCTTCAACCTCCAGGGTTACAATCCGCAAGAGCTGGCGACGCTGCTCGATTGCGCCTACGGAATCCAAACCCGCGCCGGGTTACATTGTGCCCCGTTGATGCACCGCGCCCTCGGCACCCTCGCCGGCAGTGGCACAGTCCG
>CAZUBB010000297.1:0-3302 GCA_964618485.1 uncultured Pirellulales bacterium | reverse complement strand
GAGCGCGGCGTTCTTCGCGCCGGCTTCGCCGATTGCCAGTGTTCCGACCGGCACGCCCGCCGGCATTTGCACGATGGAAAGGAGCGAATCGAGCCCCGACAGCGCCCGGCTTTGGACCGGCACGCCTAGCACCGGAAGCGAGGTTTGTGCGGCGACCATGCCCGGCAGGTGAGCGGCGCCACCCGCGCCGGCGATAATGAGGGCCAGACCGCGACCGGCTGCTTCGCCAGCGTATTGGTTCATCAGTTCCGGCGTACGATGAGCGGAGACGACGTGGCACTCGTGCGGGATGCCGAACTCGCGTAATACTTCGGAAGCGTGGCGGAGCGTGTCCCAATCGGACTTGCTCCCCATGATCACGCCCACCAGCGGCGAATCGCCCGAACTTGCCGACATCGCTTGCCCGTTCCCAAGGTGTGATAAAGCGAAGCTCGTATCATCTCCGAAGGGGGTTCGCGATGCAATTGGCCCGGAAACGTGAGCAGCGTCGACGGCTATTTGCGCGGCGTCGTGCGGCCGACGCGAGCTTCCGGGCCTCGTTCGACGGCTTTTGCCGACGGCACGCAGGCCCAGAAGGGATGCTGCCGGTCGCCGCGGGAGCGGACGTCTTCGAGCAGCACTTCCACGCTCGGCTTCAAATCGTCGCCCCGGTACTTCGTGCGATTGATGGTGACGGTCGCATCGCGGCTGAAGTCGATCAAGCCGGGAGTGAGCCAGACCGTCGCGTCGGCCGCGCCGGTCTTTACCAGAAGTCCGTTATTCGCAGTGCGCTTGGCCTCGATGCCGGCCGGTAGAAAATTACGTGGCGGCGGCCACTGCGCCGGGGGAACGATCGTGGGCGGCGGCAGGTTGGCGACTTCCACCCACCAGAAAAAGCTATCTTCCTCGCGCATGGAGTTGGCTTTGAACTCCGCCGGGACGAAGTCGCGCTTACGGCGTCCCATCCAGTCGAAGATCGTGATGATTTCATCGTAGAAATGCTCGTGACCGCGGCCGCGGAACTCGGCCACCGTGACGTCGTAGCGATAGCGCAGATACTTATCCCATTCCTTGGCGTTCTGGATCATCTTATCGCCGTCGAGTTCGCCGCAAACGAAATACATCGGTAGGCGGCGGGCATTCTCGGCGTAGTGCGAGACGTATCGTTCCCCCTGCGCGGCGATCGGAATCACGCCGGCCCACAGGTCGGGGTGGGCGAAGCCGATGTCCCAAGCGGCGTCGGCGCCGATGGAATGACCGGAGAGAAACACGCGATCAGTATCGATCGAAAAGCGGCGGCAAGCGTCGCGGAGCGCATTGAGCACTGCGGCGTGCTCCTTGGCGCTGTATTCGTACTTCGATTGATGCGGGATGGTCCATTCCGGCGAGATGACGATATAACCGTTGCGCCCCGCGTGGCCGGTGCGGGCGCCTTGGTCGTTGACTTCGCCGCACCACCACTCCAGGTTTTCCTCGGCCGGCACGCCGCCGGGATGGAGCGCGACGACCGCCGGATAGCGCCGGTAGGGATCGTATTCGGGCGGCAACTGGACGTAATAGTCGATCGGCGGTTCGCCGGGAAGGCCGTCGACTTGCATCGCGAAGAGGCCCGAAACGCCCTCCACGGCCGGTGGTGGTTCGAGCGGCGGCTTCAGGTTGGCGATCAGTTTGGCAATCGTCTCGACCGAGGCGGCTTCTTCGGACTGTAGCGGCGTGAGCATCCGCACTCGGTTGATCTTCGTCGGTTCGTTGAGGTATTCCAGTAGAATCTTGCGGACGCGATAGCCCGAAAGCGCCTGGGTCATCTGGCGGACGGCGCCGTCCGAACCGAGGAGCCAGCCGGTATAGGCCAGGGCGAGTTTTTCGCGGGGGCTGACTTCAGTGTCTTTGAGCAACAGTTCAAAGGGCGCCATGCGGTCGAGCGTATTGAAATTCAGCTCGCGTTCGACTTCCGCGCGCAGCGGTTCGAGCTGTTTAGCGAGGGCGTCGTCTTTCAACTCCGCCTCGAGCGACTTGAGTTGCTCGAGGATCGCCTTCCCGCGATCGATCCGCTGCTCGTAGGCTTCGAGGTTCTCGCGAACCTCTTGCAGCAATTCCCCGGCCACGTTGTCGGCTGGGAATTTGTCGAGCATTGCGTGGGCCAACTGGTGCTGACCCGCTTCGCCGCGCAGCTTGGCCTCGCGGAGGACGCGGCGTGCGGTTTGTTGCGTCAATTCTTGGGCCGCGGGGCGGAGCTCATCCACGACCTGCGGAAACTCGGCGAAGATTGCGTCGAGCTCCTTCTTGGCTTCCGCCTCGCGATCGGCCTGTAGCAGGAATCGCACCAGCCGCAACCGCTCGGTCGGTTTGTTCTGATCGATTTCCTTGGAGAGGATTTGACGCAGCGTCTCCAAAGGAACCGAACTCGTGGCGATACTCATTTCCCATAGGTAGTCGCGGACCGCTTCGACCTTGGTCCACTTGGGATTCACCACGGTGATTCCCTGGATGATGGGCGTCGCTCCCCGGGCCATGTTCATCGTCACGGTTCGCCGGCCGAAAGCGTCGAACTCCGTCGCGCCGATCATGACGCCCACGGCCCCCACGCGTTGACCGCGGCTCGGCACGGGCTGCTTGATGAGGAACTGCTCGACCCCGGCGCCGTCATTGGGGCGGAGGTCTTTGACCATCGTTTTCGGAATAAAGTAGCGATGGAGGCCGTCGTCGATCACCAGAATCGGCGTCAGATCCTCCGGCCCTGGCGGCGCGGTCTGCGCGACGCTCTTAAACTGCACGGAGCGCCCTTCGAGAATCCGGCCATCTTGTAAAACGAAGGTCGCGCCGCGCACGCCGCCGCTGAAGATCGTCGCCAGCAAGCAGACGATCGCCGCGCCCAAGTGAAGAGATCGCCGCATTCGCTCCCTCCCCGTTCCGGTTCGTCCCTGGAGAAACGCGTTCCCCCTTTCATTTTGACCGCGAAACCGAGACGGTCAATCATTTGGGGGCATCGATCGCGAGAGCACACAACCCATCCGTCGCCGGCTCAACCGGCACAGAATGCAACCAATCGCACGGATTCGCTGCCGGCGCCACCCTCGACCGCGAGAAAAAAATTCGTGAAAACAGTTAGCGCACGGCGGCTGTCGGCGAGAACCCGGCCGGTTGCGGGTCCGAGAACCTTGATTGTTCCTGGGCCAGCCACATCAGTCGTTGGCAGCCAGGCATCCCACCGATACGATTGAGCAACAACTCAGATCAGCGCCCTCCCGGCCGAGTGGCGAAATAGGCAGACGCACGGGACTTAAAATCCCGGGGTGGGTAACCACCGTGCGGGTTCGATTCCC
>CAZUBB010000296.1:0-3355 GCA_964618485.1 uncultured Pirellulales bacterium | reverse complement strand
CTCGAGGTCGCGACGGTCGCCCGAACCTTAGCTCGGGCGCTGCGGCTGAATGAGGATTTGGTCGAATCGCTGGCCCTGGCGCACGACCTGGGGCACCCGCCTTACGGGCACGCCGGAGAGGACGCGCTCCACGAATGCCTGGCGGCGCATGGCGGGTTCTCTCACAACCGGCAGGGCCTGCGGGTACTGGAGACGCTGGAGCAGCGGTACCCGGAATTCCCCGGTTTGAATCTCTCGGCCGAGGTGCTCGAGGGGCACGGGGCGCGGATCGACAAACGCCACGACGCTGGAAATCTCGTCGAAGTGCAGGTGGTCGAGGCGGCGGATAGCGTCGCCTACGATACGCACGACGCCGACGATGCGTTGGAGCTGGGGCTACTGACGCTGGACGAGTTGCTGGAGATTCCGCTCTGGGCCGACGCCGCCGCGCGACTGCAACGCCGCTACGACAATCTGCGCGGCAAGACCCTGCGCCGAGCGCTGCTGCACGAGTTGATCGACTACCAGATCGGCGACCTCATCGCGCAGGCCAAGTGGGGCGTGATGGAGCATAGTCTCGTCAGTCCGGACGCAGCCCGAAGCGCGCCGACGATCGTCCGCGCCAGCAGTCCGCTTGCGGAACAGAAGGTCGAGCTGGAGCAATTCCTGTTCGACCGCGTTTACCGGCATCCCGACGTGTTGCGCTTGCGCGACGAGGCGCAGGCGTCGCTCAAGACGATGTTCGAGGGCTACCTCGCCTCACCCGATTTGATGCCGGAGCGCTACCTCGCCCGCGTTGAGATCGACGGCCTGGAGCGCACGGTCGGCGATTACCTCGCCGGCATGACCGACCGCTACGCCGACCGGGAACACCGGCGGCTGTTTGCACGGTGAGGTTTTTTTCGTTTGAACCGCGGAGGCGCCGAGACGCGGAGGGGGGAGGGAAGTGCAGAGTGCAGAGTGATGAACGGAGTGCGGAGCGCACTGGAGAGGTGATCCGCACTTTTTGATTCGTACATTGCTCTCGATGCTTCATTCAACCTTCCGCACTCTTCACTCTTCACTCTTCCGCGCCTCTGCGTCTCCGCGGTTCAAACCGATTGACGCCTCGCCTTATTGCTTGGCGTTCGCCTTCAGCAGTTTTTGCACGTCGTTGATCTGGGCGTTGCGGTTGACGACGTTCCCCTTGGGATCGATCAGGATCATCGTCGGCAGTGTGAGGATGCCCATTTCGTTGGCCAGGCGGCTGTCGAGTCCGCCCGGTTCGAACACCTGCGGCCAGGCGAGGCGGTTTTGCTTGAGGAACGCCGTGAGTTCCTCTTGCTTGCTGTCGAGATTGACGCCGATCGCCGCGAAGCTCTTGTTACTGCCGTAGCGCGCCATCAGGTCTTGAATCTCTTCGATGTCGTTCTTGCACGGCTCGCACCAGGTGGCCCAGTAGTGGACCAGCACGTACTTGTTCTTGAAGCTGGCGAGGTCGACCACGCCGTTGACGTTGATGCCCTTCGCTCGGAGCGTCATCGGCTTGCCGACGGAATCCAGCCGCCGCGCGGCGCCGGCCGCCTTTGCGGTATTCGACGCTGACGGGAAATCGGTCACGATCTTCTGGTACCAGGCCTTGGCTTCTTCATCCTGCCCGGCGTATTCCTGCGCGATGCCGAGCTGAAGCATCGCTTCGGCGGCGTCGGGGCTCTTGGGGTGGGCCTCGACGAATTTTTCCAGGCTCTCCAGCCACTTGGTTTGCACCGCTGGGAAGTCGACGTTCGGCTTCTGGACCGCCGCGCCGTAGTCGGCCATCAGGTAGCGGAATTCCACGTAGGCCGCGAGCTCGTCGTCGTCGCCTGATTGAGCAAGCTTCTCGCTGAGGGCCTTCAAGCGGTCCGCGCCGCCGGAATAGGAGCCGGCCTGGACCGCGGCGCTCGCGGTATCGGCGAGTTGCCGAACCCACTGGGCGCGGTCTTCCGGCGTCGTGCTGGCGGCGGCCAGTTGTTCGAGCAGCGCGGAGCGCTCGTCGTTGATCTTGTTTTGTTCCTCGGTCGTGGCAGCCTGGGCGAGCGCGCCGTCGATCTCTTGCAGCTTATCGAGCATCTTCTGCACTTCATCGCTCGGAGCGCCGGCGGCGGTCTCGGTCGAGCCCTCGGTGCGCGGCGGCAGCGACGGCTGGAAGAAGAAGCCGGTCGAGGCGATTTGCTCGCCAGGAGGCGGCAGCGTCGGCGCGTCGATCAACCGCCAGTTATCGCCGACGAGCACCAGCGTGCCGATCTGCACCTGGCCATCTTTGCCGTCGGTGTCGACCATCGCCAGGACATTCTCGTACACGGTCATGTCGCTCGTGGAACCGTCCGTTCCCGCTGGCACGACGCCAGGGCGCGAACCGCCGAAGTGCAACCACTTGGTCGCGGCCGAGAGCGTCTTTTGCGCCTTGGCCTGTTCGACGAACGCTTTCGGCGCATCGGCCAGACGCGCCGTGAGTTCAGCGGTGCGTTCCGGGCCAAGCCCCAGGCCGGTCAGCTCTTCTTTGGTCAGTAGCACTCGTGCAAAGCGTTGCGCGTCGCCGGTGGCGAGCGCCGCGACCGCTTCCGCAGTGACTTCTTCGGCGGAGATCTGCTTCCAGGAGTCGATCACGCCGTTTTCGTCGCTATCGAGTCCCCAGCGGCTGCCGGCGGTGTTGAGCCAGCGGTATTGGTCCGCCTTGCTGCCGTTTTTCTGGGAATCGATGTCGCGGTACACCTCGATGCCGTTCTGGTAGTAGCACCACAGGTCGACGACGTTATCGCCGTTGGTGTCGGCGAAGCGGCGGAGCATTTGCCCCGCGGGGTCGCGGACGATCCAGCCGGTCTCGCCCGCCTGTTTCTCGGCCTTGATGGTGCACTTGGCCGCTTCTTCCGGCGAGACGCGGTCGTATTCGGCGTTCTTCTGGACCGGCGCCAACTTGAGGGCCTGCTCCACCGAGGGAGCATCCGCGCTCGCCACGCCGGCCAGCGCCGGCAACGAAAGGAACAGGGATCCGGCGAGCCAAGGGCGGCGGCGAACCAGGGGCATAGTCGACATCCTTTTCTAGAGTTCCCAAATCTCCGCGGCGCGCGGACCGGCGGATGGAGGCTATCCTTTCTTCGGCGCGGCCGGAAGGGCGGCATCAAACTTACAATCGGATTTCACGGAGCAAGTCGCTCGCAGCCCCGAACCCAACGGTGGGGAGCCGTCTCCTTGTTTGCGTGGGCAACCTCCTGCGCGTGCTAGAGTTAGCTCACGACGGGGTAAGTGCGCCGTCTTGGGGACAGCAGCCTCCGAAACTGGATCTGGCGAGCGTCGCCACGTCGACCGCAGGACAACTGCAAAGTCAGGTAGTGCGGAGCATTGCCAGGCCGCGGGCGGG
>CAZUBB010000295.1:0-3362 GCA_964618485.1 uncultured Pirellulales bacterium | reverse complement strand
CAGGGCGAGGCACTCCTCTGCACCGACGCGGATGAGGAGTTCTGACGTGCAGCACTCGCTGAATTGCGCCATCGCGGAAAGACCCGCGCGCAAGCCCCTCTATCTCGCCACGAGGGCGAGACTGCGGGTGCGCGCCGAGGGCGAGAGTCTCGTCGTGAGCCGCGATCCGGGAGGCTGCCAGCGCTTCCCCGTCGTACGGATCGATCGCATCGTCTGTGGTGCTCGCGCCGACTGGACGGGCGAAGCCCTCACGCTTTGCCTTGCCCGCGGCATCACCGTAACCTGGGTCGCGCCGGGCGGTCACCCGATCGGGGACTGCACCCCGCGGCTTGCTCGTCGGGGCGGTTTCCACGACGCGCTCGAGTTGTACGTGGAGACTCCCGAGTGGCGTTTCGGCTACGCGAACTGGCTGCGGAGGCAACGGATGAGCGTACTCATCCGGTTCGCGAGGCGTCGCCTCGACGAAGGAAATCCGGTCGAGCCGACGGAGTGGGAGGCACACAAGCGGGAGTTCGTCTTCAAGGCCGAACTGCACAGCCCGCTCGCTCCCGAGCTACACGCCTGGTGCCGTGCCGCGGTCGTTGCGCGACTCGCCGCCAAGGGTCTGCGTTCGCGATACTACGGCTACGACGGCGAAGCACTGGAACTGGCGCAGGATCTGACGACGCTCACCTGGGCTGGGCTCGCCTTCCGGTACGGCGGCCTCCTGGCGGGGACCCTCGAGCCAGAAGCGGTGCCGATGGCGTTCGAGTCGGGCGCGGCGGAACGGGAGCATGAGTTGCAAGACCACCTGGCCCGGCTTCGGATGCACGTGGCGCGAGCGGTCGACTCATGGCTCTGAATCAGGTGCGCGGATGGCTCATCTGCTACGACATCCGCGACAATCGGCGTCTGTCTCGCCTTCACCGGTTCCTCAAGAGTCACGCGGTGCCGATTCAGTATTCGGTTTTCTGCTACCAAGGCAGCGCCGCGCAACTCGGCCGGCTGGTGCGCGAGATCGAATCGAGGATCGACCGCAAGGCCGACGACGTCCGGGTCTACCAGTTGCCCGAGCAGCCGCATTTCGAGGGGCTGGGCGCGCGAAGCCTTCCCGAAGGCGTCCTGATTCAGTCGGCAGTCAACGCAACCCTGCCGCACCTCGTCGGGAATCGTTAATATATAGGGCGCTACACCGATCGAAATGCAGCACGCTGCCGACACTGCCTTGGAAATCCGCGTACGCTCGTCAACCCCGAGCGCAAGGCTATGGAGTATCGGTACTTTCCGGCGCGTGCGGAACCGATCACTGCCCTGATGAAGAAGGGATTAAGACCCATCGGCGAGCAGTTCTGCAATGCGGGTGATGTTGAACCGATCACTGCCCTGATGAAGAAGGGATTAAGACAGTGCATCGACTTGGTACTGGCGGAGGTTCGTGAACCGATCACTGCCCTGATGAAGAACGGATTAAGACCGCGCGAACCTCCGCGCGATAGCTCGCCAGGTCGGAACCGATCACTGCCCTGATGAAGAAGGGATTAAGACTGTTCAATCGTGCATGACAGGCGACCGCTAAATGAACCGATCACTGCCCTGATGAAGAAGGGATTAAGACTTTCCTGGATCGACGTTCATCACCAGACCTCCGGAACCGATCACTGCCCTGATGAAGAAGGGATTAAGACGTCGAGACCGCGAGCCCATATTGGCGCGCAGCGAACCGATCACTGCCCTGATGAAGAAGGGATTAAGACCCAGTTCCCGAGCTTGACCCTGTCCCCGAGCTTGACGAACCGATCACTGCCCTGATGAAGAAGGGATTAAGACCCTGTCTTCGGACAGGCTTTCTCCGGCGCCCGAACCGATCACTGCCCTGATGAAGAAGGGATTAAGACTTCTTCACGAGCCCTTCCATGGCATCTATGACGAACCGATCACTGCCCTGATGAAGAAGGGATTAAGACATGCGCGGGGACTACCCCCGAACATCCCGCCCGGGAACCGATCACTGCCCTGATGAAGAAGGGATTAAGACCCTTGCCCACTCGGGCAAGTCTTCGAGAGCCACGTGAACCGATCACTGCCCTGATGAAGAAGGGATTAAGACGTGGTTGTTCTTTCCACACTCCGTTGGATTTGAAGAACCGATCACTGCCCTGATGAAGAAGGGATTAAGACTCTCCAGATACCTGAGCATATCCGAATACCTGAGAACCGATCACTGCCCTGATGAAGAAGGGATTAAGACCCGAAAGAGCCGTCGAATGAGAAGAGTTCAGGGGAACCGATCACTGCCCTGATGAAGAAGGGATTAAGACTCCAAGTGCGGTTGTTCTTTCCAGACCCCATTGAACCGATCACTGCCCTGATGAAGAAGGGATTAAGACGCGGCGTGCTTCTTTGCTAACGTCCCAAACTCGGAACCGATCACTGCCCTGATGAAGAAGGGATTAAGACCGATGTACGAAGTGCTTTAAGTCGCCAATTGGAACCGATCACTGCCCTGATGAAGAAGGGATTAAGACTTTGATGTTGAATTGGAACCAATTTTCCTTTCGTGAACCGATCACTGCCCTGATGAAGAAGGGATTAAGACAAATTCAAACCAATTCTCTTTACGTTGACAAAGAGGAACCGATCACTGCCCTGATGAAGAAGGGATTAAGACGAGCAAGAGATGGGGAATGTTTCGGAGAAGAGGATGAACCGATCACTGCCCTGATGAAGAAGGGATTAAGACCCTGAGCATTCCCGGATACCTGAGCATTCCCAGAGAACCGATCACTGCCCTGATGAAGAAGGGATTAAGACGGTGCGGCTTACCCGCTCCCTATTCGCGCCTCGTGAACCGATCACTGCCCTGATGAAGAAGGGATTAAGACGCGAACCTCCGCGCGATAGCTCGCTAGGTCTCCGAACCGATCACTGCCCTGATGAAGAAGGGATTAAGACGACGAATGCCGTCGGCCGCTGGCTGGACACCGGAACCGATCACTGCCCTGATGAAGAAGGGATTAAGACGTCGATGCAATGATGTAGATGCGACGGATGATCGAACCGATCACTGCCCTGATGAAGAAGGGATTAAGACTTTCTGGATCGGTTGGATATAGCCGAAACAACGAGAACCGATCACTGCCCTGATGAAGAAGGGATTAAGACCAAAGTCGATCGTCATTTCTGTTTCAATTACAGGGAACCGATCACTGCCCTGATGAAGAAGGGATTAAGACCTTTTTATTGCAGCATACACATCGAGAGCGATGAACCGATCACTGCCCTGATGAAGAAGGGATTAAGACCGATCACGTCCCGGCTGTCGATGATGTTGTCGAACCGATCACTGCCCTGATGAAGAAGGGATTAAGACGGTATCACTACCC
>CAZUBB010000294.1:0-3447 GCA_964618485.1 uncultured Pirellulales bacterium | reverse complement strand
ACCGATATCGACGGCCAGTCCCGCGGCAGCACCGCCGACGTCGGCGCGGATGAATACGCCGGCGCCGCCGACACCACGGCGCCGACCATCTCGTCGGTTGCCTCGGGCAGTCTGACCACGAGCGGCGCCACGATCACGTGGACGACCAACGAAGCGTCGGACACGCAGATCGAGTACGGTCTCACCACTTCGTACGGCAACTCGACGACGCTCAATAGCTCCATGGTCACCAGCCATAGCGCGGCGATCACCGGGCTGAGCGCCAGCACGCTTTACCACTACAGAGTGAGATCGAGAGACGCCGCCGGCAACCTGGCAATCTCTGCCGACTTCACCTTCACCACGTCCGCCCCCGCCGACACCACGCCTCCTACGATCTCCGCCGTCGTCTCCGGCAGTCTGACCACGAGCGGCGCGACGATCACCTGGACCACGAACGAAGCCTCGAACACGCAAGTGGAATACGGCCTCACCACGTCGTACGGCAGCTCCACGACGCTCAATAGCTCGATGGTCACCAGCCACAGCGCCACCATCTCCGGTCTCGCCGCCGGCACGCTCTATCATTACCGGGTCAAGTCGCGCGACGCCGCCGGAAACCTGGCGACGTCCGCCAACTTCACCTTCTCCACTGCCGCGCCGCCGGACACCACTCCGCCGACAATCTCCGCGGTGGCGGCGAGCGGCCTTAGTTCCAGCGGCGCAACGATCACGTGGACGACGAATGAAGCCTCGAACACGCAAGTTGAGTACGGCCTCACTACGGCGTACGGCAGCTCGACGACGATCAATAGTTCGATGGTCACGAGCCACAGCGCGGCGCTGAGCGGCCTGGCCGCCAACACCGTCTACAACTATCGCGTCAAATCGCGCGACGCCGCCGGGAACCTGGCGACTTCGGGCAACCGCACCTTCACGACGTCGGCCGCCCCAGACACCACGGCGCCAACGATTTCGTCGGTCGCCGCCGGCAGCCTGACCGCCAACGGCGCCACGATTACCTGGACGACGAACGAGGCCTCCAACACGCAAGTGGAGTATGGCCTGACCACCGCGTACGGTAGTTCGACGACGCTCAACAGCACGATGCTGACCAGCCACAGCGCCGTCATCTCCGGCTTGAACGCCAGCACGGTCTACCACTACCGCGTCAAGTCGCGCGACGCCGCCGGGAACCTCGCGACCTCCGGCAACTTCACATTCACGACGAGCGCACCGCCCGACACGACGGCGCCGACGATCACGTCTGTAGCCGCCGGAAACCTGACGACCAGCGGCGCCACCATCAATTGGACGACGAACGAGGCCTCCAACACGCAGGTGGAATACGGATTGACCACATCGTACGGAAGCTCGACGGCGCTCAACAGCTCGATGGTCACCAGCCACAGCGCAACGCTGACCGGCCTGGCCGCGAACACGGTGTACCACTACCGCGTTAGGTCGCGCGATGCCGCCGGCAACCTCGCCACTTCCGGCAACTTCACGTTCACCACGAACGCGTCGGGATCGAACAGTTCGCCGATTGCCGCGAACGATCAGTCGAGCGCCAGCGGCAAGAAGGAGGTCGGAATCAACGTCCTGGCGAACGATTCCGATCCGGACGGGTTCCTCAATGCCTCGTCGGTCCAAGTGACGGCCGGACCGAGCCAGGGCGCCTACTCGATCGATACCGCCACGGGCCGGATCTATTACAGATCCAACGGCGCGTACACGGGCACGGATACGATCCGCTATCGCGTCCGCGACAACCAGGGCGCCTTGTCGAACGAGGCCACGGTGTCCATCGCCGTGGACAACACGACGAACACGCGTCGCCGTAGATGGGTCGAGAACCTGTACTCCGATCTCTTGAAGCGTTCGCCAGTGACCGCGGAGACCGACTACTGGATCAATGTGATCGACGCTGGCGCAGGCATGGAAACCATCGCCTCCGCCTTCTTGACCAGCCGCGAACGCCGCGCCGGTTTCATCGGCGAGTACTACAACGACTACCTCGGTCGTAGCGTCGATCCGGCAGGCCTCGATTTCTGGCTCGGCGTCTGGGAACAAACGCAAGGTCCCGAAGTCGTTCGCGCCGGGCTGATTGGGTCGGGCGAGTACGCCGAGGCCCAGGGCGGCACCTCCGAAGGCGTCATCCGCGGGCTGTACCAGGATATCCTGGGCCGGACCGCCTCGGCCGCGGACGTCGCCTATTGGAGCGGCGTCATCAACCATACGCCGCTGGCAAATGTCGCCCTCGGCTTCTTGACGAGCGACGAGTATCGGCTCGGCATGATCAACTCTTGGTACGTGGAATTCCTCGATCGGTCCACGGATTCCTCGGGAGCCCAGTTCTGGTTGAGCCACCTCAAACAAGGGGTGCCGCAGCACCAGATCCAGGCCGCGCTGATCGGCAGCTTGGAATATCAGGAGTATAGCTGAGCCGCCTTGATTCCCCACGCAAGATGAGAGAGTCGCCGGTCTCGGCGGAGGCGCCTTCGCTTCCGCCGGATCGGCTGCTCGAACGCAGGAGTTTTTCGGCGAGCGTTTGCCTTGATGACCGACATCGCGAAGAATAGCTACGGCGATGAAGGCGTCAGCATGGCTTTCCCGAGCCGCCTCTTCCCCGGAACACATCGCGGCGCCGGTCGCATCGCTCAGTGCTTCGCGTCGACTGCCTGTGGTGCTTTCGGCCGTCAGGCGGTCGCTGCTATACTCCTGCACAGCGGCCGTAAGGAGTCGGTGCGGGCGGCGTATCATGGCGCATGAAATCGCCAAGATCTTATTAGAGCAAGGCAAAACCCTCCCCGATCGTGGACGCGCCGTCGAAGCGGCCCTCAAGTTGGGAATGCCGCTCCATGAAATTGAATCGTACCTGGACTGGCTTGACCTGATTCGCGCGTCCGACCCGAATAACGGGCCGACGAACGGGGCGGATCGAGGAGCTAGGGATCCGTAGCTTCCTGACAAAGATCAGCTGTCTTTGCCACGGACTCGCGACAATACTACGTCCAAGCCGTGGACCGCGCGACGCGGTCGCGGAGTCGGCTCGCCGTCGTTCCCCAGGAACTGAAGAGTTCGTCGAGCACGAGCCATTGGGCATGCAGGGCTTGGAGACGATTCTCGCTGGACCAGTCGACAACGTCGAAAGCGTTCCAGGCCGCATCGGACGCATCTGGCAGGAACAATCCGTCGGCATCCTCGACATTCTCCAGGCCAAACTGATTGCGCACGATATTCAGGTCTTCGAGGCCGACCTCGCCATCGCAATCGACGTCGCCCAGTAAACCGACGCCGGTTTGACCGATCGCGTTGCGGACATTGTTGAGGTCGTCCAACATAACGACGCCGTCGCCGTTCGTGTCGCCGAGCACGCCATCGCATCCCGTCGGTTCCAGCACGCGCACGGTGAACGAACGCGACGTTTCCAGGCCTTGTTGATCGCGAACGATCACTTGGATGGAA
>CAZUBB010000293.1:0-3468 GCA_964618485.1 uncultured Pirellulales bacterium | reverse complement strand
GATCGCCGCCGGTCGCGCGGGCCGAAGTCTCCGCCGCCTTGGTGTGAATTGCCAGGCCCACGGCGCGCGAGCCAGTGAAGGCGATCACCGCCACTTCCGGATGCTCGACGAGCGCCGCGCCGACGACGGCGCCGTCCCCCGGCAAAAAGTTCACCACGCCGGTCGGGAATTCCGCGGCGGTGAAAATCTCCATGAGCTTCGCGGCGACGACCGGCGATTGCTCGGCCGGTTTCATGACGACGGTGTTGCCCGTAGCGAGCGCCGCGACGGTCATGCCGGTCAGGATCGCGAGGGGAAAATTCCACGGAGCGATCACCGCGGTGACGCCCCGCGGCTCATAGACGAAACGATTCTCTTCGCCGGGAACATCGACGCCCTGGGCGCTTTCCAGGTAGATGGCTTGCTGCGCGTAGAACTCGCAGAAGTCGATCGCCTCGCAGACGTCCGCGTCGGCCTCGCGCCAACCCTTGCCGGTTTCGTGAACGATCCATGCCGAGAGCTCGAAACGCCGATGGCGCATCGCTGCCGCGGCGGCGCGGAGATGATCGGCGCGTTTTTCCGCGCCGAGAGCCGCCCAATCGTTCCACGCCGCGCGGGCCGCGGCGGCCGCCTGCGCGGCATGCGTGGCGTCGCCGGACGCGGTCGTGCCAACGACCTCGTGCTTATGCGAGGGATCGCGCGACGTGATGCGCGCGGCCGTGTCGATCTGCCGCCCGCCGATCACCAGCGGGTAATGCCCGCCGAATTGCCGCCACACCGCGGCGAGCGCGGCCGACATCGCATCGCGCGCCGCCGCCGTTCCGAAGTCGCTTGGCGGCTCGTTGCGGAAACGGGGCGCAAATGGGCGCGGCGCATCGACGCGAACAGGAATCGAACTCGACGGCTTGGAGTTGCTTGCCATATCCAAAGGGTTCATCAGTAGCTTCTCCGGCGAGACTTGTTCCGCGAAGCTCGCCTTCAGGAAGGAATCGTTCGACGTGTTTTCCAACAGTCGCCGCACCAGGTACGCCATGCCGGGAATGAGCTCGCCGAACGGCATATACACGCGCATGCGGTATCCCATCTGCACGAGGGCGTCCTTCTCGGCGTCTCCCATGCCGAAGAGCATCTGCATTTCGAGGGCGTTGGTCGGCAGCCCCAAATGGCGCGCCACCGCGATGCCATGTGCCAGCGAGCGCAAGTTGTGGCTCCCGAGCGCCGGCCGCAGCCATTGCCGATTTCGCAAGGCGAAACGCGTGGCCTGCTCGAAGCAGGCGTCCGACTGCCATTTTTCTTGAAAGACCGGAATTGGCCAATCGGTCGCCTGGGAGTGAATGGTTTCGTAATCCCAGTAGGCCCCTTTGACGAGCCGCACCCAGACCGGCGTACCGCGCTTCTCGGCCCAGTCGCGCAGCTTCACGAGGTCGGCCATCGCATCGTGCAAATAGCATTGAATCACGATGCCTACGTCCGGCGTGTCGCGGAATTCGTCTTCCATCAGAATCGTCTGGAAGATCGCCAGCGTGAGGTCCTTCGTGGCGTACGACTCCATATCGACATGCACGTACGCGCGGTGCTCTCGCGCCGTGCGCAGCAGCCGGCGGAGGCGCTCACCGACGCGCCGCGTCGTCCCCTCGGGGTCGATGGCGTCGAAGCGGCTATCGAGCGCGGAGAGTTTCACGGAAACATTCATCCGCGGCAGAAGCCCTTTGTCGCTGCGATCGACTTGCGGCGCTTCGGGCCAACTGTTGGCGACCGGAGCGATCGACTCGATCAGCCGCAGGTACTCCTGCAGATAGCGCTCGGCCTCCTTTTCACTGGTGACCGCTTCGCCGAGGAGATCGAGCGTGAATGCCCGCCGCTGCTTACGCTGCCGAATCGCCGCGGCCAGCACTTCGTCGGCGTTCGTGCCGGCGATGAACCGCCGCGCGTGCGACATCGCGTTCCGCCGCGCCGCCATCGCCAAGGCCCGCCCGGGGATCGAATCGGGCGTCGCCACCGCGAGTCCCAGCCGCGCCGCCGAGGGGAGGAACTGGCGTACTTCGTCGAAATACTCGTGCAGGTGCCGCAGAATCGCGTTGCTCGAGTCGAGCATCGGCAACACGTCGATAAACCGGAACATCTGCACCTTGACCGACTCGTCCTGCATGGCCCAGGACATGATCCGGTCTTCCCACCAGCGGCGTTCCAGGACGTTCGGCTGCCGTCCGGCCGCGGCGCGGAGTAGCTGGCGGCCAACCTCCTGGGTGATCCGCTCGATGACGGCCAAATCGGCCGGTGGAAAGTCGTCGGGTTCGGTGTGCGCCACCAGAATCGAGCCCTCGCGGAAGTTGTCAATGCTCCTCAGGAATCGTAAGGTCCGGGCCGCGATTTACAAGGCATGGGCGGGGGTCCGTGAGCGGCGAGAGGCCCGGGTCGCGAAACGAGCGTTACTCCGGGCGCTCACGCTTCCGGCTCGCCAGCGTAGCCTATCAGCGCCGTTCATTTGCCGGAAACCGTGCCAGCGATTAGCCTAGCGTCAGGGGCGGTCGCGGCAAAAATACTGGTGGGATCCATGTTCGGCAGAATTCTTGGCGTAGGGCTGATCTTCTTCGCGTGCTCGCAGCCGGCCCAGGCGGCCCTGGTGGCGAGCCTGTCGCTGGAATACGAGCTCGTGGAGGACGGCCGGACCCGGTACGACTACACGCTCACCAACGCGCTGGAAAGCGAGTTTCTGCTCGACACCTTTCTGCTCGATACCGGTCCCGGCATCGACATGGAAATCACCGCGCCGAAGGGTTGGCTCGTCGATTACGCCCCGGAGGAAGAAACCTTCGAGTTGGCGTTTCAGAGCGAGGCGGCTGAAGCGCTGGCGCCGGGCGAGTCCGCAGTGTTCACGCTCTTCGCGGCCGCTTCGCCCGAGCCGTTGCCGTACTTCCTGGCCAACATCGCCCGCAGCGACGAGGAAGGGGGCTACGTCTTCGATTACATTCTGTCGCCGTGGCGAAAATATGGAATCCGTCTCGGCGACACCAACGACGACGGCGTCGTCGACCTGATCGACCTGAACAACGTGCGGAACAACTTCGGCGCCACGGGCGATCCAGTCCTCGGCGATACCGATCCCTTCGACGGTAAGGTCAGTCTTTACGACCTCAATCAGGTCCGCAATAACTTCGGCCGGACCTACCCAACGCCCGTGCCGGAGCCCGGCACGCTGGCGCTCGCGTTGATCGGCGCTGCGGGGATCGTGGTGCGCCGTTATGCCGATTTATCCAGCTCGGCTTCCTGATTCAGCTTGTTGTAGAGCGTCTTCAGGCTGATGCCGAGTTCCTCCGCAGCGCGCGATTTGTTTCCCTGCTGCCGCTCCAGCGCCTGGTGAATCGCCTGCATTTCCAGTTCGCGCAGCGTCATCGCCGGCGCAAACCGCGTGATCGCAGGGCGAAGCTTGCGACTCTCGAAACGGCTGGGCAGATGCTCCGGCAGAATCGGCGGCGACTCGCAGAGAAT
>CAZUBB010000292.1:0-3479 GCA_964618485.1 uncultured Pirellulales bacterium | reverse complement strand
GCGGCGCGGGAACTGGGCTCGCCGGCGAATCGCTCGGGCCAGGCCTGATCGTCGATTTCTCGCGCCACATGCGCCGCGTGATAGAGATCGGCGATGACTTTGTGCGCTTGCAGCCGGGCGTCGTGCTCGGCCGCTTGAACGCGATGTTGCAACCTAAACGCCGCATGTTCGGGCCCGATCCGGTCACGCAGGCGGTGACGACGTTGGGGGGCGTGATTGGCGTCGATTCCGGCGGCAGCCACTGGCTGCGCTACGGATCCGCGCGGGGACGCGTGCGTGAGCTGGAGGTCGTCCTCGGCGACGGCCGCGTGCTGCGCGTCGGCGACGAACCGCTCACGGTCGGCCGCAGCCAGGATCCGAATGAGGAGAAGCGGGAATTCGTCAATCGCGTCGCGGATTTGATTGCGCGCAATCGAGAATTGATCGAAACGCATCGGCCGCGAAGCCTCGTGAATCGCAGCGGCTACCATCTCTGGGACACGTTCGACCCGCTGCAATTGCGGCTGGCGCAACTACTC
Source organism: uncultured Pirellulales bacterium (assembly GCA_964618485.1). GTDB lineage: Bacteria > Planctomycetota > Planctomycetia > Pirellulales > JALHLM01 > JALHLM01. Next base: position 2,961 of record CAZUBB010000292.1, on the reverse strand, counting down.
GTCGGTAGCGAAGGAACGCTCGCCTTCGTGACCGAGGCGACGGTCGTCACCGATGTCATCCCCGCACATCGCGGCGTCGTACTGCTGCTCTTCGATCGATTGGAAAACGCCGCGCGCGCGGTGCAGGAAGTGCTGACGTTGAGTCCCGCGGCATGCGACCTGATGGATCGCCGGCACTTGAGTCTGGCCCGCGAGACCGACGTGCGCTTCGACCTGCTCGTTCCGCCGGCGGCCGAGGCGGTGCTACTCGTCGAACACGACGGCGCCACGCAGGCCGAGGTGCTCGATCATCTGCGGCAGGTCGTCGACCGCGTCTGCCGGCAGTGGAAGCTGGCGTTCGGCTACCGCCAGACCGTCGAGGCCGAAGAGAGCGAAGTCTATTGGAAGCTCGCGCGGAACGTCGTGCCGACGCTGTACCGCCTGCGCGGCGCGACACGGCCTGTGCCGTACGTGGAAGACTTCGCCGTGCCGGTCGGCGTGCTGCCGAGTTTTCTCGTCACGATGCAGAACGTCCTCAAGCAACATCAGGTCACGGCATCGCTATTCGCGCACGCGGGGCACGGGCAAATTCACTTGCGCCCGTTCATGGACCTCGCCAATCCCGAGCAGGTCGCGACGTTGGAGAAACTCGCGGGCGACCTCTACGAAGCGGTCTGGGCCGTCGGCGGCACGATCAGCGGCGAGCATGGCGACGGCCTGAGCCGCACGCCGTACTTGCGGCGGCAGTACGGCGCGCTGTGCGATGTTTTTGGCGATTTGAAGAACATCTTCGATCCACATCGATTGCTCAATCCCGGCAAGGTGCTGCTCGATTTCCCGCCTCCGTTGAGCGAGCACCTGAGACCGTCCGGTTCTGTTCCCGCGCCGGTCCCTGCGCCTACTTCGGCCGAGGCTCCAGCGGCCAACGCGCCGCCGCGTGACGTGTTTGCTTTGCAGCTTACGTGGAATCGCACGGAGATCTCCGACGCCGCGGGCAACTGCAACGGTTGCGCGGCGTGCCGGTCGCAAGAGTCCGAATTGCGGATGTGCCCCATCTTCCGCGCGGTCCCGAGCGAAGAAGCGTCGCCCCGCGCCAAGGCAAATTTGCTCCGTGGCGTGCTGGCCAACGAATTACCTCCGGGGACGCTCCTGCAAGAAGACTTGAAGCAGGTCGTCGACCTCTGCGTGCATTGTCATATGTGCCGGCTGGAATGTGCGGCGGGCGTTGACATCCCGAAGCTGATGCTCGAGGCCCGCGGCGCGTACGTAGTCAATAACGGACTCAAAGTGTCCGACTGGCTCCTCAGCCGCATCGACCAGGTGAGCGCGCTGGCGTCGTCGTTCAGCACGGTGGCGAATTGGGCGATCAGCAATCACGCCACGCGCTGGCTGCTGGAAAAATCGTTCGGCATCGCGCGGGGGCGCAAATTGCCGCGATGGTCGTCGCGTAGCTTTCTGCGCCGCGCCGCGCGCCGCCGCTTAACGCGTCCCACGCGCCGGACCGATCGCAAGGTGCTCTACTTCGTCGATACCTACGCCAACTATCACGATCCGCAACTCGCCGAGGCGCTCGTCGCGGTGATGGAGCACAACGGCATCGCCGTTTACGTGCCGCCGGGACAGATCGCCGCGGGCATGCCGCTCATCGCCAGCGGTTCGATCGACGTCGCCAAGCGCGTCGCCGCGCAAAACGTGGCGCTATTAGCCGAAGCGGTCCGGCAAGGTTATACGATTGTTTCCACGGAGCCCGCAGCGACGCTCTGCCTGTCGCACGAGTATCGCCAGTTGATGAGCGACGAAGAGGCCGGGCTCGTCGCCGATAACACCAGCGACGCCTGCGCGTACCTCTGGCAACTGCACCTCGAAGGCAAGCTGCGGCTCGATATGAAACCGATCAATGTCGAGGTCGGCTACCATCAGCCTTGCCACCAACGAGCTTTGCGCATCGGAGCGCCGGGCGAGAACTTGTTGCGGCTCATCCCGGGGCTCACGGTTCATCGACTGGAACAGGGCTGCTCCGGCATGGCCGGCATTTATGGCATGAAGCGGGCGAATTATCGCACCAGCCTCCGCGCCGGTTGGCGATTGATCTCCGCGGTCCGTGGCGGCGCCTGGCAGATTGGCGTCACAGAATGCTGCACCTGTAAGATGCAAATGGAACAAGGCGCTACGAAGCCGACGATGCACCCGCTGAAACTGCTCGCACTGGCATATGGGATTATGCCCGACGTCGCGAAGTTGCTCACGGCCCGGTCGCGCGAGTTGGTGGTGACTTAGCAGGCCATAGGCTGCAGGCTGGAGGCGGGAGGAGGATACTTGATGGGGCGTTTGGTGCGAGTGAGACTATTTGCCGTGGCGCGGGCCGTAGCCGGGGCCGAAGCGGTCGAGATCGCGCTGGAGGACAATGCCACCGTCGCCGACTTGCGCACGGCGCTTCTCGTGCACTTGCCAGCATTAGCGCCGATGGGCTCACTACTCCGTTTCGCCATCAACAACGACTACGCCGCCGATAACGCGCCGATCCCGGACCTTGCCGAAATCGCCTGCATCCCGCCGGTCAGCGGAGGATGACGGGCAGGCGGGAGGCGATAGGCCGGAGGCGGTCGGATTTTTCGTCACTCCGTTCTCCATACTCCGTACTTCAAACCCCTGACTCCTCACCCCGCATGCTCACCGACCAGCCGATCGACGTCCCCGCGCTGCTCGCTCGCGTGTCGTCTCCGCGCGCCGGCGCGGTCGTGCTGTTTCTTGGCGTGACGCGGGAGTTCACCGGCGGGCGCCAAACGGCCGCGTTGAACTATGAGTGCTACGCGGATATGGCCGAGGCAAAGCTCGCCGAGTTGGAAACCGAAGCGCGGCGGCGTTGGCCGATCATCGGGTGCGCGATCGTCCATCGCCTCGGCCGGCTGGAGTTGGAGGAAGCCAGCGTGGCCATCGCCGTCAGTTCCCCGCACCGTGCCGACGCGTTCGCGGCCGGTCAAT
>CAZUBB010000291.1:1804-3491 GCA_964618485.1 uncultured Pirellulales bacterium | reverse complement strand
CGAACTGGCTCGCCCCGTCCGGCGTTGAACGCAGCCTTGATGTGGATTGGTTATGCGGCCGCTTATTTTTCGTTGCGGCGGCTTCTGCAAACGCATGTCGAACAACGCGCCGCCGTGGCGTTGATGGTCAGCCTGGCGTGCGCCGTGAGCGCCGTAGGAATCGAGCAATTCGCGATCGAGATGCCTTTGACCCGTGCGGCCTATCGCGCGAATCCGGAAGCGGCGCTCCGCCAATTGAACATTCCGACCGCCCCCGACGCGCGGGAACGTATCCTCTTCGAGCAGCGGCTCGAAAGTTCGGAACCGTTCGCCACGTTTGCGCTGACCAACTCGCTGGCGGGATTTCTCACGCCGTGGCTGCTGGTGAGCGCGTTCACGGCCTGGCAAGGCTTCGCGGCCCGCTCCGATCGGCTGTGGATCTGGCTCGGACCACTACTGACGAGCGTGCCCATTGTACTTTGCTTGTTGCTTACGAAGAGCCGTAGCGCCTACCTGGCTGTGACCGCTGGCGCCGTGCTCGGAATCTTGTTGCTTCCCGCCATGCGGTCGCTGCTGCGCGGGCGATGGCTGCTGGCCGGCGTCGCCGTCGTCGGCTTGCTCGCGGCAATCGGCGGGAAGTTCGGGGGGCTCGATCAAGAGATTGTCACCGAGGCCGGGAAATCGCTCGGGTATCGCGGGCAATATTGGCAGGCCTCCACGGAGATGGTCGCCGATCACCCGCTCTTCGGCGTCGGTCCGGGGCAGTTTCAGACGATCTACACGCAGTACAAAGCGCCGACGGCCAGTGAGGTGGTCGCCGATCCCCACAACTTCCTGCTGGAAGTCGCCGCCACTTCAGGCTTGCCGGCGCTCGTGCTGCTGCTCATGTTCTTCGCGTGCGCCGTGATGGAATGGTCGTGCTCGCTGAAGCATGTGCCCGACGCGACGGTCGTTGAGGCGCCGTCGCCGGCGGCGAAGTGGATCATCGGCGGGGGATTGCTCGGCGTGATCCTGGCGATTCCGATTGGCCTCCTGGCGTATTCGATGCCGTCGTTGACGACGTTCATCGTTTCCTTCTTGGCTCTGTTCGTGGCGCTGGGCCTCTGGCACGCCTGGGGAACGTACGGCAAGTTCGACCGCCACCTGCCGCTCATCGCCGCCGCGGCGCTGCTTGTGAATCTGCTTGCCGCCGGCGGGATCGGCATCCCGGCGGTTTCCGGCACGCTTTGGCTGCTCGTCGCGCTGTGCGCGCAGCCGCCGATGGTCGCGCCGGAAGCGCGGCGCACCGCCTGGTATCCGGCGGCGTGGACCGTGGCCATGGGCATCGCGCTCGTCGCCGCCTATTTCCTGTCGTTCCGGCCCATGACCGCGGTTCAGGCGGCGCATCAAGCCGCGGATAGCGATCGCCGCCGCGCAGAGCAGCACCTTCTGGAAGCAACAGCGGCGGACGATTGGTCCGCTATGCCTTGGCGAGGACTCGCCGCGTGGCGCTATGAGCGCTGGCAGCGCGATCCGACCGCCGCGAATTGGAAGGCGGTCGACGACGCCATGCGCGAGGATCTGAAACGCGTCCCGCAATCGGCCGTGGCCTGGGCGCATGCGGGGGAATGGCGCCGCAAGGCGTACGAGCAATTGCGCGACGCCGCGATCCTCGACCAGGCCATCGAGGCATTCACCACGGCGGCGCGGCTGTACCCGAACTCCGCGG
>CAZUBB010000291.1:0-1794 GCA_964618485.1 uncultured Pirellulales bacterium | reverse complement strand
CTGGCAGGAAGAACCGACGAAGCGCGGCCGCACGCGGCGAAGGCCATCCAACTCGACGACATTACGCCGCACGCCGATCTAAAACTCGCGGCCACGCGACGACAGGAGATGGAACGACTCGCCACTGGGCAGAAACCAGTCCCATGAATTTCAGCCTGCTCTTATTGCCGCTGATCTTCGTCGTCATCTGGTGCGCCGTGTTGCGTTTCCTGGCCTGGTCCACTGGCTGGACGCGACTGGCCAAGCGCTATCCCGAGTCCGATGCGTCGCAGGGAGTGAAGGTCCGCGCGACCTGGATCGCCGTCGGCTGGGCCGAGTACAACGGCTGCGTCACCTACGTAGTCGACGCGGAAGGCCTGCACATCGCGCTCTGGCCGGTCTTCAACTTCGGCCACGCACCGCTCTTTATCCCTTGGACCGAAATGCGCGTCGAAGAAGTGCGCAAAGTCTTCGGCCGTCGCGGGCAAATCGTGAAACTTGCGATCGGCGAACCGCTCGTGTGTCGCTTGCGCCTGCCGGAGCGCGTCTTCGAGGCGGGGAAGCAGGTCCTGCCGCCGGCGCCGGTGGATGAATCCACCTGAGCGGACGCGCTGGGAGAACGAAACGGCTCTGTCGCGAAAGCGGCCGTGACTCCGGGCGCTGACGCTCAATGGCACTTACTTTGTGAAACGGGCGTGGAATTCAAAGATCTCTAGCTTACCCCCGTCCTTCTTGGCGACTTCTTGCGTTTTTCGCGGCTATTCCTAAGCTGCAATGCGTTGTTCGCTGCAGGAAGGAATAGCCGCGAAAAACGCAAAAAGGCACAAAGAAGGAGGGAATACTGCATTGAGCGATGCGCATTGGCACTGCGCAATTTGCAAAGTAAGTGCCATTGCGCTTACGCGTCCGGCTCCAATTTTATTCCGCGGCACGGCGCGCGACTTACTTGCCGAGGATGACCCAAGTCGCGCCGCTCGTGATCGACGCCAGCCCAAGCGCCAGGGCATACGGCAAGTACGCCGCATTCGGCATTAGAAACTGGCAGGCGAGCATCACCGCGATGACCGTCATGCCGAAGGCCATCATGGTCTTCAAGAGCTGGTCCTTCTTTTTCTCCGCGCGTTGCTCGGAGGAGAGCGGCGCCGCGCTCGCGGCCGGTGCGCCGGGCGTGGCGGCGGTGGCCGGTTTCGCGCCGGCGCCTCCGCGAGCGGTCATCTCGGCCGTCGCGGCGCTCTTCGGGAAATACTTGTCCATGGCCGCGTTGATTTGCGGCGGCGTGCAGAGCACCAATCGCGTCGGCAGGCCGATACGAATGCGGAGATCGTCTTCCACCTCGGGCGGGACGAAGTTGGGGGAGCCCAGGATTGCGCGGCCGTCGGCGACCATCACCGGCACCAGCGAGTACTGCCGCGCGGTCACCGCAGGGACCTTGGGGACAAGATTCTCGTCGATCCCCAGGTCGTTGAGGTCGATATAGGGCACGCCTTGCGATTCCGCGTACGCCGGCATCACCACTTCCCAGGGGAGCAGTTTCTGCTGCACGAGCGCATCGCGCATTTCGACGCCCACGACCTGGGCGTATTGCCGCGCTTTGTCCAATTGCGCCGATTCGAGCAGCTTGCGGCCGATCAGAATCTGTTCCAGGGTCCGCTTGCCGCCGGCCTGTTGATCCTTCCGCCCGAGCGACGCGTCGTATTCGGCCTTCCGCGTCAGGTCGGTGAGGCAGAGCATGGCGCGGGCCAGCTCATTGAGCAACGCCTGCGATTCTTTGGCGTACTCCCCCGCCGCGTACTTCCGCACGTGGGCGTTCATCTT
>CAZUBB010000290.1:0-3513 GCA_964618485.1 uncultured Pirellulales bacterium | reverse complement strand
ATGTTTGATTCCGACGGCGGATTTGGCGAAGGAGATTGGATGAAAGACAACGACCGCTGGGTCGTCGCCTTCCGCCAGACGTTGCCGGACGGCCGCCAGGCGACCGCGACGAACGTGTACACGATCGTCGACGAGAACAGCTTTCTGTGGCATTCGTTCAACCGCACGGTGGATGGCGAGCCGCTGCCGAACGTTGACGACGTGAAAATCGTCCGCGCGCCGGAGGCGAATTCAACGCCGCCTGCGCCGGAAACGGAAGCCACGCCCGGTAAGTAATTCAGGACCCAGGCCGGAACCCACAGCTCACACGAGGAATCTTCCATGTTTCGAAGACTGGCTACCGTGCTCGCGCTCTTCGCGATGCTGCTCCATGTGGACGTGACCTTCGCTCGCGGCGGACGTGGCGGTGGTGGAGGAGGCGGGCGCGGCGGCGGCGGAGGGGGCATGTCGCGCGGTGGTGGTGGGGGCGGAATGTCGCGTGCGCCATCGATGAGCCGCTCGATGCCGCAATCGCGGCCGAGTGCGTCGCGGCCTTCCTCGGCGAATCTTTCGCGCCCCAGCGCGAGTCGTCCCTCGGCGGCGGCCCGACCTTCCGGCGCGAACCGTCCGTCGAGTGCAAACCTGTCGCGCGGCAGCGCCGGCAGCGTGAATCGCGGCGGGGCGGGGAATGTCAATCGCGCGAACGCAGGGAATCTCAATCGCGCCGGCGGCGGGCAGATTGCCAGCGGGCGCGGGGCCTTCGAGTCGCAAGGGAATTTCAGTCGCCCGAGCCAAGGGCAATTGAATGATTTCCTGGGGATGCCGCAATCGTCCGGAGGCGCGGGGAGTTTTTCCGGCAATCGCTCGGCGACGGCCGGTAACCGCAGCGCCGCCGGAGACGGCAGCGGATCGCGTTCTTACACGACCGATCGCGGTACGACGATTACCGTCGGCGGCGGGAGCGGTTCTCGTGAAACCGCGGGGGGCGCGACGGTCGGGGGCGCGGGCGTGGGCGTCAAGGTCGAAGGCGCCGGCGGAAACACGTTTGTGAAAGGGAAGGGCGCCATCGGCGCCACCGACGGGGCGAACTCGGCCATCGCGGCCGGGAGCGCGACCGGCATCCGAGGCGCTGGCGGAAACTCCGCGGCGAATGTGCGCGGCGGTTACGCGGATACCGCTGGTAACCGCGGCATCGCCGGCGCGACCGGCGTGCAGGGGCGGAATGGATACACCGCGGTCAACGCGCGTGGGGCGCGCTCGAATGGCGACTTCACACAAGTCGGCGGCGCGACGGCCATTCGCGGGCCGGGTGGGAATACGCTTGCTGGCGGGCGCGGCGCGAGCTTTGTGAACGGGCAGTTCGTGGGCGGCAACAACTGGGGCGCGGTGAATGGAAACTTCACGCACTGGAACAGCTTCGGCCCCGGCTGGCACAACAACTACCCCGGCGCGTGGTGGCCGGGCAAATGGGCCCTCGCGACGACCGCCTGGGCGACCGCCACGTGGTGGGTCGCCGGCGGCTATTGCGGCTGCTATGGCGAGCCGGTGTACTACGACTACGGCGAGAGCGTTTACAGCGACGGCGAGAACATCTATTACGATGACCAGCCGGTCGCGACGAATGAGGAGTATTACCAGCAGGCCGATCAGCTCGCGGCGCAGGGGGCCCAAGCCACTGACGAAAGTTGGTTGCCGCTCGGCGTGTTCGGCGTGATTTCCGATGGCCAGACGCAGGCCGAGAAGCTGTTACAGTTGGCCGTGAATAAAGCTGGGCAAATCCGTGGCAATTACCAGGATCTGACGACGGACCAGGTGTTGCCGGTGATCGGATCGATCGACAAGGAATCGCAACGCGTGGCGATTAAGCTCGAAGGGAACGATCAGTTCTTGCTTGAGACCGGCTTGTACAACCTCACCAACGATGAGGCGCCCGCTTTGCTGTATGTCGGTCAGGACAATCCGCAGACGCGGACGCTCGTGCGGCTGAAAGAACCGGAAGGCGAAGCGGCTGCCGCGACACCGCAGCAGTAGTTGAAACGTTTCACGAAATGGTAGTTCAGTTAGCGTCGTGGCCCGGTCAGGAGACCGGGCCACAACAGAATTGGCGAATTGTGGCACGGTCAGGAGACCGCGCCACATCAAAGTTCATCTGGAGTTGTGGCACGGCCTCCGGACCGTGCCACCGCTCCGACCGCAGGTCTCCCCCCTCCGCAGAGTGCTCCCCCGACGGTCCCCATGCGAAATGCAGCCTGGTTGATTCTCCTTTTTGCCGCGGCGTTTGGCGGCGTATTTGGCGTTGTCAAATGGCGCGAGGGCGCTGCGACGCCGAAGACTGCGATCGCGTCGGACGATCGCGATTCGAAGGTGAGTGCTCCCGCGACTCACAAAGCGCCCGCGAAGGTGACGACCGAAGCGCCGACCGAGGCACCGGACGGCATGGTGTGGATTCCTGGCGGCGAGTTTGTCATGGGGACGAATGACCAGGAGGCGTGGCCGGAGGAGCGGCCGGCGCATCGCGTGCGCGTGGATGGCTTTTTCATCGACGCCGCCGAAGTGACGAACGAGGAGTTTGCAAAGTTCGTCGAGGCGACGGGCTATCAAACGACGGCCGAACGAGCGCCGACGCTCGAAGAGATCATGAAGCAGGTTCCGCCGGGAACTCCTCCTCCGCCGCCGGAGAAACTGGTGGCGGGGTCGCTCGTGTTCACGCCGACCGAGTCGGCGGTGAGGTTGGATGATTTTCGTCAGTGGTGGCGCTGGACGCCGGGGGCTGATTGGCGGCATCCCGAAGGGCCTGGCAGCGATATCCAGGGGCGCGCGCAACATCCGGTCGTGCAAGTCTCGTGGGACGACGCCGTGGCCTACGCCCAATGGGCCGGCAAACGACTTCCGACGGAGGCGGAATGGGAATTCGCTTCGCGCGGCGGGCTGCAGGAGAAACCGTTCACGTGGGGCGACGAACCGCTCACGCCGCAGCGCGCGAACATCTGGCAGGGAAGCTTTCCTTTTGAAAACTCCGAAGAGGATGGTTTCTATCGCACGGCGCCCGTAAAAACATTTCCGGCCAATGGTTACGGGCTGCACGACATGGCGGGCAACGTCTGGGAGTGGTGCTCTGACTGGTACGATCGCGGGCTCTACAAGAAGCGGCGCGATCTGGGCGTGGCGGTCAATCCGCAGGGGCCCGCCGACCCGGTGACCGATGGGCACAACTTCGCGCCGCAGCGCGTGCAGCGCGGCGGATCGTTCTTGTGCTGCGATCAGTACTGCTCGCGCTACCGTCCGAGTGCGCGGCATGGCTCCACGCCGGACTCGGGGATGTCGCACGTGGGGTTTCGCTGCGTGACTTCGGCGAATGCGGAGAGTAAGTAGCTTCGAAGCGCAACTCAGTGAGCCGGAAGCGTTAGCGCAATGGCACTTACTTTGTGAACTGCCCAGCGCCAACACGCATCTCTCGATCCGGCATTCCCTCCTTCTTCGTGCCTTTTGCGTTTTTCGCGGCTATTCCTAACCTGCAATGCGTTATCCGCTGCA
>CAZUBB010000289.1:1957-3623 GCA_964618485.1 uncultured Pirellulales bacterium | reverse complement strand
GAGTCAGCCCGCGTGCTGCGCGAAGTCGGCGGGCATGGCGCCGCCGCTGACCGATACATCGCCGTCGCCACGCGCACGGCCGAGGTCATGTTGCGGAAGACCGAACTTCGCGGCCGGCTCGCGGCGGCCTTCGACCTCGACTGGAACGGCGAGTACTGGTACGCCTGTCTCACCGGCAACTGCCAGATGGCGAGCGTCTGGATCTGCCTCGCGGAGCTGCACGACGACCCGCGATTCCTCAGCGTCGCGCTCAAGGCCCTGGACGTCGTCATCGACGCCCAGCGAATCCGCTCGGTCGATCCGAATGTCCGCGGCGCAATCGGCGGCTCAAAACCCCTCTACGGCCGGTATCTATTCATGCGCTACCCAAACTGGGCGGCGAAGTTTTTCGTCGATGCGCTGATGGATGGCGACGCGGCGCTGGCGCGGCTGAATTCGTAGGGTGGATTTCACTTAATGGAAGAATCGGAGTTTTGGACGAAGCTCGAACGGCGTATCTGCAGTGAACTCGCCGCGATGAGCGATCCCACGTGGCGTTCCTGGTGGTGTGACGGCTTTCGACCGTGGATCGTCGATCACAAAAAACGCGAAGTAACCGGCTGGGTCTGGATGGTTCACGGGATGAACCAGCAAGATTGGGGTTTTCGACTCTCGCTTCGAAAGCTGAGTACGGGATCGGAACAAGTCGACTGGGCCGCGCTCCTTCCCGCAGAAAATGAAACATGTTGGCTCAAGATGGACTTGAATAAGGAACACCTCACGATCGAGCCGGAGCTAGCGCGGCCGGATCCGCGAACGTAATGACAAAACAATGCGAATCGCCGTCACCAGCGGATACTCGAAAAGCCTCCACGCGGCCGCGCTTATCATCGCGCTGAAGCGTGCCGGGCACGACGTCGGCCTCTGCCTGAATGTCCGCCTGCTCAGTGCCGGGCGGCTGCGGTTCTACGCCCGTCAGCTCGGGTGGCGGCGACTTTGGGGGAAGTTCCGCAGCCGCACGCGCGCTGATGCCGCACCAAAAACCGCCGGACGGGGCGAAATTGAGCCGATGCGAGATTGGATGCGCGAAAATCGCATCGAAGAGACGAATGTGCCGGATGCCTGTCGCGCCAGCGGCACAAAGCTCGTCAACGTCGCCGACCTCAACAGCCCCGCCGCGATCGCGGAGTTGAAGAGCTACCGCCCCGACCTCGTCGTCTACGCCGGCGGCGGCATTGTCCGCAAGCCCTTTCTCGAAACGCCGCGAATCGGCGTGCTGAACGCCCACGGCGGCCCGCTGCCGCGCTTCCGCGGCATGAACGCGGCCGAGTGGTCGGTCCTGCACGGCGTCCCCCCGAGCGTCTGCGTGATCTTTCTCGACGCCGGCATCGACACCGGCCCGATCGTGCTCGAAAAGCCGATCCCGCTCGAACCCTGCGTCGACGTGCCCACGCTCCGCGGCTGGGGCACGCGCCTTTCGGTTGTGACGCTGCTCGAAGCCGTCGAAATGGTCGCCCAGTCCGATTTCACGCCGACGCCGCAAGACAGATCGGCCGGCAAACAGTATTTCATCATGGCGGCACCGATGCTGCCGATCGTTGAGCGGCGACTGGCGGCGATGCGGAACTCGTAGATGGGACGCGCCGACAATGAATCGCGCAGGCGAGTTTGACTGGGACAATTCCCT
>CAZUBB010000289.1:717-1947 GCA_964618485.1 uncultured Pirellulales bacterium | reverse complement strand
GTCTGCGGCGCGCTGTTCTTCCTGTTCGTGATCGGTTTCTACGTGATTTCGGCAATACTGCGCAACCGGCAGGAGAGGAAGAAGAGCAACTCGACGGGATATTGCAGAAAGTGCCAGTATTGTCTGCGCGGCAACGTCTCGGGAATCTGCCCCGAATGCGGTACACCCATCATTGATGCGTAGTGGAACGAGAAGACGTTTTTGATTTTGCACCGGCCAGTCAGACATTGTTCGCGATTGGCTGTATCGGCTTGGTCCTTATGCTCGCCGCGATCGGAGCCGGGATCTATCTTCTGTCGGCGCTGTTTCTTCGCGGCCCGGCCCGACGCGAGGAACTCAAGAAGGCGATGGGTTACTGCCAGTCCTGCGGATACAACCTCTACGGCAACGTCTCGGGGATCTGCCCGGAGTGCGGCACGCCGACGTTGCACGACGCAGGACGTCCCCGCGATGAAGGGACGAAGTGAGTCCCGCGAGTCAATCCTCGACCCGAAAAACTGAGTCTCCGTCCGTTTGGAAAGTGTGGCACCGGCCAATGGCCGGTGCGATTTCAGCACCCTCGAGGGTTCTTCGAATTTCGGCCCGGAATTGTACCTCGTGTCTTCAGCACCCTCGAAACGCGATCGAGCGAGAATCGACTTCCCCGGGCGTCACGGCGGTGCTGAGAACACGAGGTGGCAAAGCTGTTCGACACTCCATTGCTTGCGAGCGGTGCCGAACGAACCCGGCCGTTGGCCGGTTCCACACTCTCCAATTGAAGCGTGAACCGACAACATGAACCCCGCACTCAAAGCCTGGTACATCCTCAAACACCTCGGGCCGCGCATTGTCTGGCTCCGCGCCGGCATTTATGCAAGCAAGGCCCTTGGCCGCACGGCCAGGCATTACCCGATCCGCCCGTGGGATTCGATCTCGCTCGGCGAAATGGTCGGCGAGGCGGCTCCGCACGACGCCGCGACCTACGCCGACTTCAAGCGGGCCGCGCAGCTTCCCTTCCTGTTCCCGCTGGGCAAGCCGCCGACGCTGCCGGACGCGATTCGGCGCGGTCCTGCCGACCTACCCACCAGGACCACCGACCGCCAGTCCCCGTCCGCCGATCGCCAGCCGCCGCTCGCCGACCGTCAACCGCCGCTCGCCGAGCGCTTGAAGCTGCTCGAACAGGATCGCTGTGTCTTCTTCTTCCGCATGGTTTCGCCCGAGCCGATCGACTGGTACCACAACCCGCTCACC
>CAZUBB010000289.1:0-707 GCA_964618485.1 uncultured Pirellulales bacterium | reverse complement strand
GCACGAAATCCCCGACTGGGACCCGGAATCCGGCGACATCCGCACGATGTGGGAGGCCGCCCGCGCCGCGTGGGCGATCGACCTCGCCCGCGCCCGCCCGCATGGCTTCGAGCTCGACGCGGCGGGGCTCTACTGGCGCTGGGTCGAGTCCTTCATCGACGCCTGCCCCCCGCACGTCGGCTTCCAGTGGAAATGCGGCCAGGAAGCGTCGGTCCGCCTGATCGCGCTGGCGATCGGCCTCTGGTCGCACGGCCTCGACGCCGCGACGACGCCCGAGCGCTGGCTGAAATTCGCACGGCTCGCGTGGATCACGGGCCACCGCGTCGCGCACCACATCAATTACGCCGTCTCGCAGAAGAACAACCACGCCCTCAGCGAAGCGTGCGGCCTGCTGCTCGTGTCGCAGCTCTTCCCCGAGTTCCGCGAATCGCCCGCGTGGCGAAAGATCGGCAGGCGCATCCTCGCGCAGGAACTCCACCGCCAGGTCTACCCCGACGGTGCTTACGTTCAGCAGTCGATGAACTACCACCGCGTCATGCTGAACATCGCGACATTCGCCCTGCGGCTGGCGGAAGTCGCCGAGGAGCCCTTCGACCGGAGCGTCTACGACCGCGTACAGCGAGCGGCCGAGTTCATCTATCAGATGATGGAGCCGTCGACCGGCCGCGTACCGAATTACGGCAACAACGATGGCGCGCTGCCGCTGC
>CAZUBB010000288.1:0-3637 GCA_964618485.1 uncultured Pirellulales bacterium | reverse complement strand
TGATACAGTGCATCCGGCCACGCGGCATCCGCCGGAAGCTTCGCCACCTGCGCTCGCGCCGCTTCCGCTCCGGACGGATTGCCATGTCGTGCTGCAAGCTGCGCCAACAACACCGCCGCCGCGCGCCGTGTCCGCGGATCAGCCATCGCCCGACGCGCATGCGCGACCGCGAGAATTTCATCACCGCCCCGAGACTCCGCCTTGGCCACCCCGAGCCACGCCCGCGCATTCTCAGGTTGCCGTGCCAGGGTTTTCCGGAAGTTGCCAAGCGCGGCATCAACGAGCCCCTCCGCGAGCTGCAACTCCGCCAACCGCAATCGCACCGCGTCGTTCTGGTCGCCATCTAACTCCGCCGCGCGCGCCAGCTTCGTCATCGCGTCCAATGCATCGTACGCCGCGAGCGCGATCCCCTGATAATAAGGCCACCGCGCATCGTCAGGCCCCAGCCGCTCCGCCTGTTCAAAGCACTGCTGCGCCGCGGGCGTAAACTCGTGCGCCATCAGCACCATCCCCAACTCACCCCAGGCATCCGCCGAATCCAACGCTGCAAGCACCCGCTCCTGTCGCGCCGCGATCGCTTTCATCACCGCCTGATCCACGCCGCTCATATCCACGCGCGGCGGCGCATCGAGCGCCACAACAACGGCGTCGACGTCGCGAATCGCAGCGACCTCCGCCTCCGAAGCAGAATCGCTCGCATCATCGCGCCGCGCGTCCGCCACCGTGGGGCGCTTCCCCGGGATGCTCCCTTCCCCACGCCGCAGCACAAGCTCCTGATCGACCGCCCCTCCCGCAAACGCCTCCTCGCTCCCATCCGGCCAGACGACGCGCACTTCATCCACGCGCTCCGCGTCCCCCAATCCAAAGTGCGCCCGCGAGTCATGGCTCGTCAAATAACTCCCCGCCGGCAACACATAGCGCGTCCAGCGCCGGCCTTGTGCATACACGTCAATCGTCGCGCCATAAGCGTCCCGCTGCTGCTCCGGCAACAGCGCTCGCACGGTAAGCCAATGCCCGCGCTTCGTGGCGATATTCTTGTAAACCCGCGCCGGCCCCGCCACGTACGTCGCTACGAGATCCACCGCGCCGTCGTTGTCGATGTCTCCCACGGCCAATGCGCGCCCCACCCTTGGCTCCCGGCAAAACGCCGCGTTGTCCGGCGACACATCGCTGAAATCCCCCTCGCCGCCGTTCGCAAACAATTGATTGCGCTCCGCGTACGCCGCCCAGAAGTCGTTGTTCGGCTTGCTCCCCACCGGCGCCGGCGCGCGCCGCACGCGGCCATTCACCGCCGCCAGGTCGAGATCGCCGTCACAATCGAAATCCGCAAAGGCCGTTCCGAACCCGGTGCCGCGCCAAAAGGTGCGCGAAAGCCCCGCTTGCGGCGTGCAATCCTCAAACAATCCCTCTGCGCCTTGGCGCCACAAGGTCGGCGTCTCATGCGTCAGGTGCGTGATAAACACATCGAACGCCCCGTCGCCGTCGACGTCGCCGATCGCGATCCCCATGTTCGCTTCGGCGTCTCCCATGCGGTTATACGCCAGCCCGGCGCTCAGGCCAGATTCAACGAACGTCCCGTCCTGCCGATTCAACCACAACCGATTCGGCTGCCCGTCGTCCGCAATTAGAATGTCGGGCCAGCGATCGCGATTGAAATCCGCGCAGATCACGCCCAGCCCCGGACCCGGCCGCTTGGAAAGTCCCGACTCGACCGTCACGTCAACGAATCGCACGTCGGGTGCGCCATCGCCCGGCGGCTCTCCCGACGTGTTGCGAAACAACCGCGTCAGCGATGCTGGAAACGCCTGCGGGCTGCAATAGTCATAGCGTCCGTCGGCATCCTGGCAGTGCTTCGTCGGGTCGTAGTCGACGTAGTTCGCCACCACGAGATCCAGCCAGCCATCTCGGTCGTAATCGAGGAACGACGCGGAAGTTCCCCAGCCCGGGTTATCAATCCCCGCCGCCGCGCTGCAGTCAACGAATTTTCCTTCGCCCGTATTGAGCAACAATCGCGTCGCACCGTATTCCGTCACGACCATGTCCACGCGCCCGTCATTGTTCACATCGCCGGCCGTCGCCCCCATGCCGAAACCCGCGATGTCCAGCCCCGACCCCGCGCTTGCATCCTCAAAGTGTCCTGCCGCGTTCTGCCGCAAGAGTTGATTCTTTCTTCCTCGCGGCCCACCGTTATGCAACAGATAGATATCGAGCCGGCCGTCGTTGTCGAAATCCAACAGCGCGCACCCGGAGCCCATGCTCTGCGGCATCGGGTAATTCGCCCCCTCCGGCACTGGTCCCGCGTCATGCGTAAACGCGAGTTGCAGCCGTTCCGTTGCGTCCTCGAACCATGGCGCGGAAACCGAGCGCGGAACGCTCGCCACCGTGGTTAGCTCTGCGGAAGTCGGGACGGGTTCCGTCGAAGACTGCTTGCCGCTGCAAGCGGTCAGCGATGCGAGCAGCGCAGCGGACCAAAAAAAATGTGACGCCCGGCCAGGGCGCGAGTCGCGCCCCAACCGAGCGTCACGTGGAAACATCCCTTTGCGAGTCGCGCTCATTACGAGTTACGACGGCCCCAACGCTTTCCTCCGGCAATCAGTCCGCCCAGCACCAGCAATCCCAGCGCGATCGACGACGGTTCTGGAACCGGCCGCGTCGTGATGCTGAGATTGTCGACAAGGTGCTTCGAGTTGGCGCCGCCGGTGCGGGCGCCGAACACAAACGTCGCGCCTTCGGTCTCCGTGTGGCCGGTTTGCAGGTCGGTGAAGATGTCTTGTCCGTCAAAGTCTACGTCCAGCGTTCCATCCGGGTCGAGCACAATACTCACGTCGACGAATCGCGGGCCTGTATAGGGGAAAATCGAAAAACTCCCCTTGGAAACGCCATCCATCTTCACGTCGATCGCCGGGGCTTCGGCGGCGCCATTGTCCCACGTGTCGAAGTTCACCGACAACCCGATCGGCAGCCCTTCTTCCGGCACCGCGGCGCCGAACGGCGGGTCCGCGACGTCATGCGAGAAATTGAAGCTCATTCCGTCAGCCGGACCGTTCGGCCCCGTTTCGCCGCAACACGTCTGATCGCTGATCCGCATCTGGAACGTGGCGACGAACGAACCGACCGGGCCAGCGTCCAGCGCGCCGGTCGAGAACGAACCGACCTGGCTATTCGCGGCGTCGGTCAATTGCAACACGCCCCCCACGATGCTGGCGTTGCCGGCGAGACTCGTCCCCGGTGGCAGACCGCTCTCAAAGTCGGTCGACAAACTTCCGGCGCTCGCCAGCCCGGCGCACGACAGCGTCCCGGCCAGGCAAAGCACCGCTTTTCGAATCGCAGATGCCGCTCTCATAAGCATGATTCCCCCCCAACACGTTTTTTTCAGGACTCGTCACTCGCGAGACCAACTCGGGATGGCCGGCGCGAGAACCGCACCTGACGAAACATCCCTAATCGCATTTCCGAGTCTATCTACCCAAAATGGGGTGTCCAGAAAATTTGTGATAAAATATTAATTATTCGTATTGTCTACAGGCAATGTAGAAAATTGCCTCGTACGCTCACGTCGATGTAGCTGCCTTCACGGTCTCCGCATCTGCCAGCCGGCAGGTCAAGCGAACGATCTTTTCGTCGGCCGTCTCGAGGC
>CAZUBB010000287.1:0-3670 GCA_964618485.1 uncultured Pirellulales bacterium | reverse complement strand
TGCGCATGAGGAGAAAAGAAGAAAAGGAGAAGAGAACAAAAGAAGGCACAGAGCCGCATTTCCGCGAGTTTAGCACATCTTCTTTTCTCCTTTTCTCCTATTCTCCTCCCCCCACCACAATACACCCCTCGACCCGCGCTCCCCAGCGGCGCAATCGATCGAGCGCCGCGTGGGCGGTGTCCTCCGCCAGGTTCCCTAGCGGCGCCACGATCAGCGTGGCGTCAGCCGCCGTGGCCAGCGTGGCGAGCGAACCGTCCCCCGGCCAACTGGCGTGCAGCAGCACCAGATCATAGGAGCGCGATAACATCGCCAGCCAGTCCGCCGGCGAAAAATCCCCCTCCCGCCGCTCCGCCTGAGCCACCCCGCTGCCGGCCGGCAACACGTCCAGCCGCGACACCGCCGAACGAAGCACCAGCGCCGGCCAGTCATTCGGGCTTCGGTACAAATCCGCAAAGCCGCGAACCGTCTCACCGCTCAATTGGTCGACCGCGTCGGAGCGCCAGCAATCGGTATCCACCAGTAAGATTCGCTCGCCAGTCGTCTCGGCCAGCATCGCCGCGAGCGGAGCCACCAACGGCGTTCTTCCCGCGGCGGGGTCGAGTTCCACGAGCAAATAGTTCGCCGGCTTGCTCCCCAGCCGAGATTCGCGAATCGCATCGGCAATCGCCCGGCATTCCGCCCAGGCATACTCGTCCGGCAACAGGTCCCGCGAGGTCAATCGCCGGCGATTCCGCACGGGCGGCGGCGCGACCGGCGGGGGCTCGACCTGCGGAGGTGGCGCGGCGAGCGGCGTCTCCACCACCAGCGGCAACGCCTCGATCGCCGCATCCACTTCAACCCAGTCCGGCGCGGCCAACAACTGCTGTTCCAGCGCCTCGGCCGGCGTCAGGTCATAGCCAGTCAGCCAACCGAATTCCGCCGGCGCTACCAACCACGTGGCCGCGTTGACATCGACCTCAGGAAGCGGCGCCGGCGGCGATTCCGTCGGAAACGCCTCGGGCCAGCCCGGCAACGCCATCGGCGTTACACACTCGACCGATTCCGCCGCCGGCGTCTCGGCAACGAAGCCACATGCCTCGATATCCAATTCGCCGGTGAGCTCGAAGATCAGCGAATCGAGATTCTCGATGATCGTCTCAACAACGGGCTCGCTAACTACCTCAACTTCCGCGACGGCCGGCGCAGGCGTCTCGACCGGCGCGGACGCAAGGTCGTAAACCGCATCGCTCCAATCCAGGAACTCTGCTTCCGCTGTTTCGAGAATCTCGCTGGCCGGAGTCGCGGTGAGATCGAACGCCGCGAGATCGTCCGACGCGAGGTCCGCGCGCAACGATTCTTCCGCCAGCTCGTCCCAACTCAGGTCAGTCAGCTCGCGATCGACAAACGTAAAGCGCGCCGCGGGTCCGGTTTCGCGGCGCACCCATTCGGTGACGGCACTCGACTCATCCACTTCCGCCGCGGCTAAATCCGGCGCACCGATCGTGGGCCCGTTGTCGCCCGGCGTACAGTAGAGCGCAACCGCCTCGTCGACCTCGGCCTCCAGCATCAACGGCTGTTCCGCCGATAGCGCCGCCTGCAAGTACGCTTCCAACGACGCCAGGCTCAACTCCGCTCGACGCTCGCCCTCACGCCGCTTCGGCTGCTGCAACGACGCCTCGCGCGGCAGCGACAGCGTCAGCGTCGCTCCCTTCGATTCGATCGTCGCGAGTGCTTTGAGGATGCGGCTCATGGGAGGAGGAAGTTCGGAGCACGAAGCACGGAGTTCGGAGTTCGCCCTACTGTGGCCTGAAGCCTGACGTCTGAAGCCTGAAGCCTCCTACCCTCTCCGCAGCTTCGCGAACAACTGGCGGTAATCCTGCCGCTTGGCGATCGAGTGGATCGGCGGCGCGGTTTCGTCCGGGTTGTCTTCCAAAACAATTAACTCGGGCTCTTCCGGCTGCACCGGATCGGTGAGCTGCGCGACCGCCGGCCCGGATTCGACCGTGATCATCGTCGGCGTAGACGAAGTCGGCGGCGCGACGACTTTGTATTCCGGACGCGCCTCGCCCCGATCGTACGGTTGCAAGAGCCGCGAGATCTCGCCGCTCATCGCGCTCGTGACCATTTGCTCGGTACGAAACCCGATGTCCCCCAACGAGGCGAACCGATCGAGCACGACTTCCTCGTCCGCGAAGGATTCGCCAAAGGGATCCTGCGTCGTCGCCGTCGCGGCCGGCGCGCTGGCGGGCGTCGTGTGAAAGGTCTCTTCCAACTCGTGCAGATGATGCTCGATCGCGTTGAGCGTCTCGACCGGTTCGTCCTGCTCCAAATCACCATGCCACGCATGCAGCGCCGGTTGCAGCGCCAGCGGCGCTTCTGCTTCTGCGACGAGCACTTCCTCTTCGTCGAGCCGCCCGAACTCAATGATCGTCGGCGCCACCACGGCGGCATCTCCTTCCACGCCGCGGCGGCCATGACTCCACGGCGTCGGAAGCTGCTGCAAGTCGGCCCAGGCTTCTTCCACGACCGCCGCATCAATTTTTTTGCGGCCCCCCGCGAACGCCAGCACGAAAGCGTGATCGCAAACCTGGTTCACCAGCCGCGGGATGCCATCGGTCGCCTGGTGGAGACTGGTCACGGCGTCCGCGGTGAACAGCGCTGGCGATCCGCCGACCGCCGCCAGCTGCGCGCGGACGTAGCTCACCGTCTCGTCCGGGGTCAACGAATCGAGGTAGCAGCGCGCCACGACCCGCTGACTGAATGCATCCAGCCGCGGGTTGGTTAGTTTCTCTTCCAGCGACGCCGCGCCCAACAGCACCAGCCGCACGCGCGCCTGCCCATTGCCGGTCGTCAGAGAGAGCATGTGCAGCTCTTCAATCTGCGCCGACGTCAGCGAATGCGCCTCATCGACCACGAGCAGCAACCCCTGCGGACAACGCTCCGGCGTGCGGAGATACTCCTGGAGCGCCAGCCGCAGCTCGCCCTCATCCAGGTCGCGATAAGGAAGGCGCAGCTCGAACAGAATCGCCTGCAAGAGCGCCTTCCGATTGCGAAAACGCCCATGCTGCAAGAATGCCACGGACAGTGACGTCTGGAAACGTTTGACCAGCAAGTGGCCGACCATTGACTTGCCCGAGCCCGGCGCGCCGATCAGCAGCGAAATCCCCTCGGCCCGATCGACGCAGCGTTCGATGGTCCGCCGGGCCGCCTCGATCGAAGCCGCCGGAAAGTAGCGGTCCGCTCGCGGAACGGCGGTAAAAGGCCTCTCACGCAGGCCGAAAAACGTCTCGTACATTGTGCAGTTCCCCTGTTCTAACAGCGCGCAGTCACCGGGCGCACGCGACGCGATTTCTAGCAATTCGGGTCTCCAAGTGGCGGACTTTGCTAAAAATAACGGACGCAAGACCGAGTTCACCTGCAGGACGATCGTTAAGGACGCCCCGGTAGGCCGCGCAAGCCGCGGCACGTCGCATGAAAATGCGATCCGAACGCCTCTCCCTCTCCATGGGGCTTCGGGTTAACGTGGGGGAGAGGCTCATCTAGGGAATTTCGACCAGCCATGCGCGATTTGCTGCCTACCTTGTTTGCCCAGGTTGCCGAGGGGATTCCCGTCGCGGTCTGCCGGCTGGTCGCTACCCGGGGGTCGACCCCGCAGAAAGCCGGCGCGGCGATGCTCGTCATGCCGAGCGGC
>CAZUBB010000286.1:0-3688 GCA_964618485.1 uncultured Pirellulales bacterium | reverse complement strand
GATCGCCACGGACTCGACGAAATCGGCAAAATCTTCACCTCCGGCGTGAAGATCGAAGTCGGCGACCTGCTCCCTTCATCCGCATACGCCGACCGCCTCAAGCGCGTCCCGCCAGCCTGGGACAAAGCCTTCGAAGTCAACGCCTCCTCCGACCCCGCGGTCAGAGCCTCATGCGTGGAATTCGTCCTGGCGGGCCTCTACGCAACCGACCGAATCTCCCGCGGCCAGCAGCATGGGCGGATTGTGTATGAGGTGTGAGGGGAAGTGGAGAATTGAGTAGGTGAGTAGGTGAGAAGGTGAGAAGGTAAGAAGCCCGTGGTGTAGCAGGGTCGCCTGTTGTGACGAGGTCTCCCGACCTCGCCACCGCCCCGACCGAAGGTCTCCAAAACGTCGGCAAACCATGCCGCGACTGGAGCGTTGCCACGAAGCTGCATGAGTCAACGCAATTCCGACCTTCTCAACTTCTCACCTCCTCACATTCTTACCTTCTCACTTCGCCAATCCGCACCGCCCGCTTCTCCTCCACGCTTCGATAGCACGCCTCGACCAGCGCCATCGTTCCTAAATTATCCCGGCCGCTGATCTCCGGTTCCGCGTTGTCTTCCAGCGCGCACAGCAATTGCGCCATCGGACCCACGAACGCATCCGGGAACCAAACCTCATCCCAGCGAGGTTGAAACCATCTTCCAGGCCGCGAGGCAATGGAAAAATCCATCGTGCTCTGCACGCGCGCCGGGTAGCCCGGCCACCCGATCGTCCCGCGCGCCAGCCCGCGCGTCCCTTCGACGCGCCAGCGAACCGATGTGTCTTCCGACGTGAGGCACTCATCCGGACCGGCCCACACGTCGTCCCACGACGAAGCCCGCAAGCCGTTTTCGTACTCCAGGATGTACAGCGCGATGCCGTCGCGATGCGCGAACTTGCGGTCGGTGCGCGGATCGGTCCGCACGCTCGCATAGACGCGTTCGGGATCGCCGAACCAATAACGAAACGTGTCCAAGTGGTGAATGCTCATGATCCGCAACGTCACCCAGCCCTGGCGCTGCTGCCACGGCATCCAATGCGGCACGGCCCGCATGTCGATCGTCGCCAGCACCGGCTCGCCGAGCTCGCCGCTCGCCAGCAGCGACTTCAGCGCGCGGATCGACTGGTCGTAGCGCATATTCTGATTCACCGCCAGTGTGATGCCGGCCTCGTCGCACAGCCGCACGATCTCCCGCGCCTGCGCGTAATTCACCCCCAGCGGCTTCTGCGCCAGCACTCCGCGGATGTGATCGGCATGTTGAACCACGTCGCGAATCACATCGAGCTGCACATCCGGCGGCACGGCGATATCGACCACCTCGACGCGCTCGTCGCGGAGCAACTCCTGATACGTGGCGTAGACGTGCGGAATCTCATGGCGCCGCGCGACTTCCTCGGCTTGCTCGGGCCGCCGCGCGGAAATCGCCCAAGGCTGAAACCCGGCGGCGCGGTAGGCCACGAGGTGGCAATCCGCCATGATAAACCCAGCGCCGATACACCCAATCCGCGGCGAACGATCCCGCGGCAACTTCGGCAAGTATTCGAGCGCAACAGTGGACGGCGCATCCAGCACGGCAATCTCCCCCAAACGAGAAACCGCCGACTAATAGACCATCCCGCCGTCAGATTTGCACGCCGTCCCGAGGGAGATTCACGACGGAGATTCACCACAAAGGCACAGAGTACACGGAGGGCGGAGGGAGGAAGTGATGAGTGATGAGCACCGTAGGGCGGGCCGGCGCCAACGATCAATCGCTCTATTCGAAAGGCGCAGCGCCGTCTGACCAGCATGCGACGCCACTCACCGAGGCCCGCCGCTCGCAACTCCCTCATCATCCTACACTCACCACTCGGCACTCACCTCTCTGCACTTCCCTCCGCGTCTCTGCGCCTCCGCGTTTCCATCGCATCCCCCTCTCTCCTACCTCCGTGTCCTCCGTGCCTCTGTGGTGAATCTCCCCCAACTCACCGCCGCTCTCCGGTATCCAGCAATACGCCGATCGCCAGCGCCACGCGGCGGTCAACTTCGCGCGTTGGGTCGCTCGACAGGTCGAACACGTACTTATCGAAGAGCGTGAATTGCCGATCGAACTTGCCAAGCAGCCGCTCGGGAAAGCCCGTGCCGGCCAGCAGAATGAAGTGTGTGCGCAACAGGCCCATCATCGGGCCCAACAGCCGGCGCAACACGGAAAGGACGATCGAGTCTTCCATCGCCACGCACATCGGCGTACCGTCGGGAAACATGCATTCCCAGCGTTTGCGGAACAAGTTGGTGAGCTGGTTTTTCTTGAGTTTGGCGAGCGGTTCGCCGTCGGCGTCGAGCACGGTAAAGTTCGCGAAGATCGATTGCACGCGATTATCCTGCGTGATCGACAGCAGCGCCGCGCCGCGCGTCTCGTCGCGATAGAAAGTGATGTGCCGCAGCGGGTTCAGCCGTGAGAAAACCAAGAACCCCGCGATCGCGGCCAGCAGCACGGCGCAAAACGCGGCTACGACTCGGATCGCCACCGGGAGGTTATCGAGCGACACGCTGGCGGCCACGCCGCCGACGCCGAACAGAAGCACCACCGAGGTCGTCGCCAGGTGGGTCAACAGTTGCTGCATCATCTGCAGCTCGCGCTCCACGTAGAGCAGACGCTGATTCTGCTCGTCGGAGATGTAGTACTTATGCGTGAGGGCCAGACGCTTCTGCACCATCAGAAAGCGGTCGCGATCGAACGCGTCGTCCAGCGAATGAATCTGCGGTTCTTGTTCCAGAGTCAGCATGGCGGTGATCCCATCGCGAAATCGGGGGCGAAGCCTTCTTCGCAAACATGGGTGACGCCCGGCGATTTGCAATCCGCGGCTGGAATTCGGCCCCGCCAGGTGGTAGCCTAGCCCCGTTCCAATCCGCACCGCCCACCCAGGTGTTTCCATGCGCGCCACGAGTCTCTTCGCCATCGCCCTGCTGTTCGGCATGCTGCGCAGCGCCACCGCCGTCGAGCCTTCCGAAACCCTGAACGTCTGGCCCGACCAACCGCCGGGCAAAGCCGTCGAACTCCCCGCCGAAGCGGATCTAACAAAAGACACCGACAACCTGATCGCAGGCCGCCGCCTGCAGCGCATCGGCAACGTTTCGACGCCCACCCTGGCGATCTATCGCCCCGCTCCCGATAAAGACACCGGCGCCGCGGTCGTGATCTGCCCCGGTGGCGGCCATCACATCTTGGCCTACGACCTGGAAGGCACCGAAGTCGCCGAGTGGCTCAACTCGATCGGCGTCACCGGCATCGTGCTCAAGTACCGCGTGCCGGCCCGCGATCCCGATCGGCGCTGGCTCGCCGCGGTGCAAGACGCGCAGCGCGCCGTGAGCCTTGTGCGCTCGAAATCCGAAGAGTGGAAAATCGATCCCGCGCGCATCGGCATCCTCGGCTTCTCCGCCGGCGGCGAAACCGCCGGCCTGACGGCGATCTTCGAAGAACGGCAGTACGACAAAATCGACGACGTCGACGCCGTTTCTTCGCGCCCGGACTTCGCGGTCCTCATCTATGCAGGCGGCTTGGCCGAGAAAGACAACGCGACGCTCAAGCCGTACGTGAAGGTCGCCTCGCAAACGCCGCCGATGTTTCTCGTGCACGCCATCGACGATCCCGTACCGGTTGCGAACAGCTTGCTGCTCACCGGC
>CAZUBB010000285.1:2839-3708 GCA_964618485.1 uncultured Pirellulales bacterium | reverse complement strand
CACAGGCCAGAATCGGAGGTAAAGGCGCCGATGGGATGAGAAACACCGCTGCCGTAGAAAGAGCCAACCAGCTTCGGGCGTTCATGGGCACGTCTCCATCCAGGGCCAGTGCATAGGGAAACGACCTTCACTCCGAATGAATAGATGCACGAACCGCCGATTTATTCCCGAGGCGGGTGAATCGCTACCCACAATTCTCGCCTGTCCTTCGATGGGCGCCCCTGAACTTCGTGCCTCGTCCGAGGTGCGCGAAAAGGTACACTTAACTCGCCACGCCACCCACCATTTCGCGCGCTACCCTGCTCATGCCTTCCCCCACCCCCGGTGACCTTCACACCCGCTGGAAAGAAATCGAAGCCACCGCCGCGCTCATTCACGCAGGCGGCGGCGCGAAGGCCATCGAGCGCCAGCACGCCAAAGGCCGCCTCACCGCGCGCGAGCGCATCGCGCGCCTGCTCGATCCAGCCACGGAATTTCTTGAGCTCAACCTCTGGGCCGCGCACGAGATGTACACCGAGTGGGGCGGCGCGCCGTCGGCTGGCGTCGTCACCGGGGTAGGCATCGTCGCCGGGCGGCGCCAGATGATCATCGCCAACGACGCCACGGTGAAAGCCGGCGCGTTCTTTCCGGCCACCACGAAAAAAGTCCTCCGCGCGCAGCGCATCGCCTGGCAGAACCGGCTGCCGCTCATCTATCTCGTCGATTCCGCCGGCGTGTTCCTGCCGCTGCAGGAAGATGTCTTCCCGGACGAAGACGATTTCGGCCGCATCTTTCGCAACAACGCCGTCATCTCGGCCGCAGGCCTGGGTCAGGTCGCCGCGATCATGGGCAATTGCGTCGCCGGCGGCGGCTACCTGCCCGTCCGCTGC
>CAZUBB010000285.1:0-2829 GCA_964618485.1 uncultured Pirellulales bacterium | reverse complement strand
ACCTCGCGGGCCCCGCGCTCGTCAAAAGCGCCATTGGCCAGGTCGCGACGAGCGAAGAACTCGGCGGCGCGCGGATGCACGCCGAAATCAGCGGCACCATCGACTACCGCGAGCCCAACGACGAAGCCTGCCTCGAACGCCTCCGCCGCCTGGCCGCGAATCTCGCCCCCGATCCCGCGCAACCTCCCGCGCCGTTCACGCGCCGCGCAAGCGTCCCCTCCGCGCGCCCCGGCGAGGACATTTTCCAACTCGTCCATCCCGACCCGCGCCACAACTACGAAGTCCGCGACGTCCTCCAATGCATTGTCGACGCCGATACCTATGACGAATACAAACCGGAGTACGGCGGCACGCTCGTCTGCGGCACGGCCTGCATCGGAGGTTTTCCGGTCGGCATCGTCGCCAACCAGCACCATCCAGTCCGCCCGGCCGACGGCCCGATCGAGTTCGGCGGTGTGATCTACGTCGAAAGCGCGGAGAAGGCCGCCCGCTTCATCTTGAACTGCAATCAAGACTGGCTGCCGATCGTCTTTCTGCAAGACGTCAACGGCTTCATGGTCGGCCGCGACAGCGAGCGCGAAGGGATCATCCGCGCCGGCGCGAAACTCGTCAGCGCCATCAGCAACAGCCGCGTGCCGAAGCTCACGGTAATCACCGGCGGCTCGTTCGGCGCCGGCAACTACGCCCTCTGCGGCCGCGGCTTCGATCCCAGACTCATTTATGCCTGGCCCTCGGCCCGCTGCGCCGTGATGGGCAGCGAGCAAGCCACGAGCACGCTCCTCGATATCACGATCGGCAGCCTCGAACGCCAAGGGCACAAAGTGGACGCCGAAGAACTCGCTCAGCTGCGCGACAAAGTCAAATCCGACTACGAACGCCAAACCGACGTCCGCTACGCCGCCGCCCGCGGCTGGGTCGACCGCATCATCAACCCCGCCCGCACGCGAGAAGAACTCGTCGCGGCCTTAGAACTCGTCACCCGCCACGCCAGCGAAGAACCCATGCGCCTCGGGGTGTTTCAGGTTTGAACTGTGGCAGAGTTAACCGCGAAAGACACAAAAAGACGCGAAGAAGGAGTATCGAAATGGAATCGTACCGTGAGTATCAAGTCGCCAACGAATTTGTGCTTGAACTGAGACTTAGCACGCCAGATGCCGTATTCGGGGTGATTTATCTGGTGCGCAACAATGTCTATCACGAAAAGGGAGTCGTCATGGCTTATCGGGAGTTGGCAGACGCGGAGATGCATAACGATCATTGGCGGGCGGAATGCTATGTCTCGCAACGCTGTTACTCAAGCGAACTTCACGACGGAATTGGTCGCCGATTGCTTTCGTCCACGGCGTGCAAAGAACCAATGTTAGTGAATCTTTGTTTCGGCGAACGCACCGATGGCAGATTTCGCACCTATGGTGACGTCTTTCAGGAGTTAGATTAGCCCGCGCCGACAACCGCATCTCCTTTTTTCGCGCATTTCGCGGTTAAGTCCCCCCTCCGCGTCTCAGCGCCTCCGCGGTTCAAACCGCATCACGCCTCAAGCCTGCGGCGAAGCGTCCGGCATCGGCGGCACGAGCGTTGTCAGCACGCCGCGGAATTCTTTCAGCTTCACCGGCATCGAGATCGCCACGCGGTGCTTACCGAGCTTGGCTTTTTTCAGCCAGCCGCCGTGCCCCTCGCCCAGCAGCAGCACTGCCGGCACGTCGCGCCCGGCTTCAGCGTCGCCGAAGGCGTTAAACGCCTCGAGCGCCGCCGCGCCGAGTTCACCCGTGCTGAACACCACGCCGTCAAGCGCCCGTTCGTCGTTGGAAAGCCGCTTGAGCGCGAACTGCGGATCGCGCGTGACGAGCACCTTGTAGCCGGTCTTCTTGAGAAACTCGCGGATCGTATCCTGGAACTGAATGTTCGATTCCACGAACATCAGCGTCCGCTTTTGCCCTTCCGGAATCAGCAGGGCCGCCAGCTTTTGGCGCTCGGCCTCCATTCGCGCCTCGATCGCCTGTTCGGATTCCGCCTCCGCGGCCTGCTGCGGCTCGTGCAATCGCGCCTGCGCGATCTTCAAGTCCACCAGCATCTCCGACGGCGTCTGATACCGCTTGTCCGGCTCCAGCGCCATCGCCTTGTTGACCACGTGCACCACGGCCCGCGGCAAACTCGGCTCCACCTTGTGAATCGGCGGCACTTCCTGAAACCGCGACTTGCTGAGCCGCTGAATCCGGTCCTTCGTCTCCACGAGCGGCGCGCGGCCGGTCAACAGGTGATAGTAAATGCACCCCAGGAAATAGAGATCGCTCCGCGGATCGTTCTTCCGCGCGCCGGTCATCCGCTCCAGCCCGGCGTAGTCGATCGCCCGCGCGTTTGCCGATTCTTCGGAGCTGTCCTCATCGATGTTTTCGTCGGCGCCGAGTCCGAAGTCCACGAGCTTGGCCTGCATCCGCGACGACACGAGCACGTTGGTCAATTTCAGGTCGCGGTGCGAAACGCCCTTCTCCAACGAGTACTTGAGCCCCGCCGCCACGTCGGCCACGATCCGCGTCGCTTCGTCCGGCGTGAGCTTCTTCCGCCCCCGCAGCAGTTCGCGCAGGTTGCACCCCTCGACGAACTCCATCACCAGAAACTGGTTCGAGCCGCGCGAGTGGACTTCGTAGATCGGCACGATGTTCGGATGCAGCAAGCCTTTGACAACATTCCCTTCCCGGGCGAACTGTTCGCGCTGCTGGACGTCGTCCGCATACCGCCGCCGCAGCACCTTCACGGCGACGACCTTGCCGGATTCCTTGTGGACCGCGCGATACACCCGGGCGAACGACCCGGCGGCGATCATGTAGCCGC
>CAZUBB010000284.1:0-3767 GCA_964618485.1 uncultured Pirellulales bacterium | reverse complement strand
AGTAGTCGTTGCCCTGGCCCAGTTTGTAGTCAAGTTTGTGCTGAGTAAGGCGAACGGCGAAGCCGCCGCAACCGACTAAGTCCCGCTTCAAGGAGACAGCAGACTCGTATAATATATTGCCGGAGACTTAGTTCTTGTGGTATAAGTAGACAGAGTATAAGAAAGGTAATTTATGATTCAAACAATAAAAAAGTACGTAACCAACATGGTGCTCGCCTCGCTTCTGCTGGTGCCTCTTGCAGCTCCTGTAACCGCTTTTGCGCAAGTCTCTACTGATCCTAACATCCAGGGTAGCCTCTGTGAAGGAGCTAATCTTCAAGTAGGCGGCGAACAAGACTGTACTACTGACGATCCAGCAGGAAAGGTCAACGATACAATAGCCTTCGTTATCAACATCTTCTCTATAATAGTTGGTGTCGTAGCCGTTATCATGATCATCATAGGCGGCCTCAAATACATCACCTCCAACGGTGATTCCAACAACGTTACCAGTGCTAAGAACACCATCCTCTACGCCATCATTGGCCTAGTAGTCGTTGCCCTGGCCCAGTTTGTAGTCAAGTTTGTGCTGAGTAAGACTAGCGGCGCATAGCGTAAACAATACTGAAGTATCCAATAAAGAGCCCATCACGGGCTCTTTTTATGACAAAAAATAACCCCTCCGTATGAGAGGGGTTATTAGCAGGGAGAATTTATCCCCTACATAATTTGGATTTTCTTAACGGTATCCTGTTTTACCTTGGTAAAGCTGATGGTCAACACGCCGTCCTTTAAGACTGCTTCAATTTCATCTTCCTTAACAGGTACAGGCAGTGCAATGCTGCGGCTAAACTCGCCCCAGTAACATTCCTGGACAAAGTAGTTTTCTACGTCGTCTTCATTACCGGCAGATAAAGTGCCGCGAATACTAAGTGTGTTATCAGCAATACTTACGTCAAGATCATGCTTGTTTACGCCCGCGGTGCGAGCCTTTACAACCAAGCGCTCCTTAGTTTCATATACATCAACCGCTAACTGGCCTGGAACAGCGTCGTCCTCTTCCCATTCGTCAGCAGGTGCTGCGGTTGGCTCGGCTATCGGGTCATCACCCGTTGGCAAATCATCCTCACCCAAGAATGCTGCGGTCAATTCGTCTTCCATCAGCAGATCGTCGTCGCGGCTACGTCGCGCCATAGTTGTTACCCTCCTGTCGGAATCGGCCGCGGATTAACCGCTGTTGCCTTTCCCTCCAACTTCACCTGTTACTGAAGCTGGCTTTGCTAAATTATTGTCTAGATATTTGAATTTTTTGTTATCCATCAGTATAGCTAGTTATTTCTAGAGGTGCAACATGCATATGGCTTATTTACAACACAAGAATTACAACACCAAGTAAGACAGGAGTCGTTAGTTGTTAGTTTGTAGCTACTAGTTAGCTCAAAAGCGATCACAGTTATTGACAGATTACATAGATCAATCAAAATTCTAATAACTAATAACTAAACTTATGTTTGATAAGCTCATATCCATAATTGCTCCACACACTTGCCTTGTCTGCGGCAAAGAAGGCTCGCTGTTGTGTGCCTGGTGCGCACCGGACGCCATTCTGCCGTTGCCGGAGCGCTGTTACCGCTGTAATGTAATAAGCCGTGATAGCGCAGTCTGCAAAAAGTGCCGCAGAAACAGCCCTTTGCAGTATGTATGGGTTAGCGGGCAATATGCCGATACAGCAAAAGAACTGGTCCGCCGGCTTAAGTTTGTGCGAGCCAAAGCGGCAGTTACCGTTATAGCCGAAAGGATGGTGGAGTCTATTCCTGATCTCCCGCCCGCAACCATAATCACCTACATACCAGCAGCGACCAGCCGCGTGCGCGTGCGCGGCTATGATCAGTCTAGACTGCTTGCCAAAGAGATCGCCAAGCGCCGTAAACTTATGCATACTACCCTGCTCGTTCGTCACGGCCAGACGAGACAAGTCGGCGCGGACCGCAAACATCGCATCAAACAGGCCGCCAAAAATTACTCGGTGCGGCCGTCATCCCTCCTGCCCGGCAGTACGGTGCTGATCATAGACGATATCCTTACCACCGGCGCTACGCTGGAATCCGCGGCAAAACTACTTAAAAATGCCGGCGCCAAACACGTCTACGCCGCAGTTTTCGCCAAAAAATAATAAAAGAGCCCATAATCATAGGCTCTTTTATTTGGCGGAGGGGGAGGGATTATTACATATATTCTTGCGGCGTGCTCGGAGCAAGCTTCTGCGCGCGTCCTCGAATATCGAACCCCTCGCTTTGCTAGTCAGGGTTCAAATCTTTTTCTTCACTAAAAGAAAAATGCCCGTATCTAAAGATACGAGCACCTTTCTCCTGGCGGAGGGGGAGGGATTCGAACCCTCGGTGAGTTGCCCCACACCTGTTTTCAAGACAGGCTCCATAAACCACTCGGTCACCCCTCCAGTACTATAATTTGAAACTAATTTTTACACCCGTTTCTTGGGCAATCTGCTGAACCTACGACTCGATACGATCAACTTTGCGCGACAGCATCAAGTGTTCCTGGTTGAGTTCCAGTAGCTGTTTGGCGAACGAGTCCAGTGTGCCTTGTATGTTGTCGACTTTTTCATCAACCTTATCAAAGCGCTTGTCCATGTCGGAAAAGCGATCCCCCATGTATTTGAACAGCTTGGTGAATTGATCTTCGCTCATAAATCTATTTTAGCAAATTTGGCGGAGAGAGAGGGATTCGAACCCTCGCGGGAGATCGCTCCCCCCTAACGATTTAGCAAACCGTCCCCTTCAGCCACTTGGGTACCTCTCCTCGTCGAAGTGTAACAGTGCGGTCTCCGCACTCTTGCCTTCTCCTCTCGAAACCCCAAACGGCAGTAAACTGCCTGGTTTGGTCTTTCGGACTTCTGTATGGCTAACAGGTTGAGATTATAGCAGAAAACAGCGATACTTCTACCCTGTTTTACATTGATGCACCACAGATTCTGGTACAATACGCTTATGCAACCGGGACAAACTATTACACCTGGCTCAACTCCGCCGCCAACAGAGCGGCCGCCAGAACCTCCAGCAGCAGAACAAGCGGCCCCGAGCGTAACTGTTCCTGCCAACCCTGTTCAGGAAGCACAGCCGCAAGCTGAACCTACAGCTAACTGGCAGTATACTGACGGCAACGAAGTTGCTGCTGACTCTTCGGGCCAGCCCCAGCCAACCCCTACCCTTCAGCCTCTGTCATGGACCGCCTCAGAATATATCTCTCACGCCAAAGGCTTCAGCTGGTTTGCACTACTAGGGGCTTGCTTGTTCGTGGTTGTAGCGGTGGTATATATGTTAACCGGAGATATTATTGCATCAGTAGGTGTTGGTGTGGCTGGCATAGCATTTGCAGTGTTTTCGGCTCGGCCGCCTCGCGTGCTTCAGTACACGATTACGGAGCAAGGTGTTCAGATAGGCCAGCGATTTTATTCCTACCACGAGTTTAAGTCCTTCTCTGTTATGCATGATGGTCCTTTGCCTTCAGTGCTCCTAATGCCGCTAAAGCGTTTTTTGCCCCCAATCACCATCTTCTTTGAGCCACAATCGGGAGACGCGATTATAGATGCACTGTCATCTTATCTGCCGCACGAGTCCAAAGAGCCGGATGCTGTCGATAAGCTCATGTCCCGAATCCGCTTCTAACCAGCTTTACCTGTTTATGGCAGCTAATCCTATTTTCATATAGAGCTCTTGGTAAAACAGTTTACTCAATCTGTTAATTATGCTAAAATAACCTCTGTTTTG
>CAZUBB010000283.1:1199-3770 GCA_964618485.1 uncultured Pirellulales bacterium | reverse complement strand
GCTCGGCGGCGCTCAATTCCGCGCCCACTTCCGGCGGCAGCAGACCAGCGCTCCCTTGGCGATTCTGCGCCGATTGCGTCCGCCATTCGCCCGGCGCGGTGCGCTGCATTGCATCGATGGCGAGCGAATAACGCGTGCTGTATTCGTTGACGTTCGCCGTGCGGTGGCGAATCCACTGCCGCCAGCAATCCATCGGCACGCGCACGAGCAGCTTGATCTCCGCCATCTCGAAGGGGGTCGAATGCCGGTGCCGCATCAGGTAGCGGATCAACCCGCGGTCGTCCGAGACCTGCCGTGTCCCTTCGCCATAACTGACGCGGGCCGCCTGCACGATCGCCTGGTCGTCCCCCATCACGTCGACGAGGCAAACGAAACCGTCGTCCAGCACCGGCATTTTCTGCCAGCGAAGCGCGTCCAATTGCTCGCGGTTGCTCGCCATAATCGCTACGCCGCCTTCCTGGTGACCGCCACGATGGCGTCGCAGAGTCGATCGATGTTGTCCGCCGTGATGCCGGCGACGTTGATCCGTCCCGATCCGACGATGTAAATGGCGTGCTCCTTTTTGAGCGCCTCGACCTGAGGCGGCGTCAATCCGGAGAACGAAAACATCCCGCGCTGCTGCGTGATGAAATTCAGTTCGCGGTCGAACCCGCTGGCCTTGAGTTTTTCGGCGAACAGCTTCCGCATCCCGTTGATGCGATTGCGCATCTCGGCGAGTTCCGCTTCCCATTGCGCGCGGAGCGTCGCGTCGCCGAGAATCGTGCTCACGATCGCCGCGCCATGCGCCGGCGGGTTGGAGTAGTTCACCCGCACGCAGACCTTGAGTTGACTGAGCGCCGCGGAGGCCGCTTCGGGGGTCTTCGCCACGATCGACAGCGCCCCGACCCGTTCGTTGTACAAGCCGAAGTTCTTCGAGAACGAGCTGGCCACCAGCAATTCGCGCCCCGGCTGGCAGAGCGCCTCGAGCCCCACGGCGTCCTCGCGAATCCCGTTGGCGAAGCCCTGGTACGCGAAGTCCAACAACGGGAGCAGCCCGCGCCGCGCGACCACTTCGGCGATTTTCGTCCATTGCTCGGCCGTGGGATCGACCCCGGTCGGGTTATGGCAGCAGCCGTGCAGCAGTACCACGTCGCCAGCCGGAATCTGCTCCAGCGCCGCCAGCATCCGGTCAATCGCCAGGCTATTGGTCGCCGCGTCAAAGTACGGGTACGTCTTTACCGCGATCCCGGCCGCCTGAAAGATGCTGGGGTGGTTCGGCCAGGTCGGGTCGCTCATCCAAACGGACGCCTGCGGGGCGATCTTCCGCAGCAGGTCGGCCGCCACGCGCAGCCCGCCGGTCCCCCCCGGCGTGTGGGCCGTGACGACCCGCTTCGCCGCCAAAGCCTCGTGCCCGGCCCCGAACAGCAGTTCCTGCACGCGTGCGGCGTATTCCGGAGAGCCCTCGATGCTCAGGTAGCCCTTGGACGTCTCGCCGCTCAGCAGGCGTTCCTCGGCCGCCTTGACGCTCGACAGCACCGGCGTGCGGCCGGCAGCGTCCTTGTAAACGCCGATGCTCAAGTTCACCTTCCCGGGCGTGGTGTCACGCTGAAAGGCCTCGGAAAGCCCCAAAATCGGGTCCGGCGGGGCGGGCGAAACATTCTCGAACATGGCAGGCATCGTACGATCGGGCGGTGAAGGGAAACCGAGCATGATACGCCTCGGACACGCCGTTTAGAAGCAGCGGTTCGCGCCGGCCGGATCAAGCCTTAGGTGGCGCCGTCCCCCAAGCCCCAAGCCCAGGGGTGGCCGCTCAGTTACCCCGTTTCCGCCCCCGAGCCGCAAGCGGCCTTCCCTGGGATCGCGCCCTGCGAAATCCCAGGGAAGGCCACACCGGGTCGCTCGAGCACAGGGAGTCCGTGGTGGCCATCCCTGGGCTTGGGGCGGAAGCTCTCATTGTCTAAAGCATGTCGATGGGATCAACATCGACGATCCATTGCACGTCGTCCGGCGGCTTGACCTTCGCGGTAGCGCCGGAGATGGCGGAACGCAGCCCCTCGCCGTCCTGGGCCTGAAATTGTACGTGGAAGCGGAAGTTATCGCGGAGCTTGGCGATCGGCGCCGGCGCGGCGCCGAGCGTGCGGGCCGTGAGCGAGCGCGCGGCGAAGGCCATTTGGATTTCCTCCGTGATCTGCTGCGCGAACGCCTCGGCCTGCTTCTCGCGCGGGCCGCGGACCACGATGCGGGCCATCTCGCCATAGGGCGGATAGCCGAGCGCCTCGCGGACCGGAAGTTCGCCGGCGGCGAAGGCAGCGTAGTCATGCCGAACGGCGGCCTGGATGGCAGGATGATCGGGATTGAACGTCTGGATCAACACCCGGCCGCCCTTGGGCCCGCGGCCGGTCCGGCCGGCAACCTGCACCAGCAACTGAAACGTCCGCTCCGACGCGCGGAAATCCGGCAGGTGCAGCGCCATATCGGCGTTGACGACGCCGACCAAGTTCACGTTCGGAAAATCGAGCCCCTTGGCGATCATCTGCGTACCGAGCAGGATTTTCACCTCGCCGGCGCGGAACTGCTCGAGCGCCCTTTCGT
>CAZUBB010000283.1:0-1189 GCA_964618485.1 uncultured Pirellulales bacterium | reverse complement strand
GCTGCCGTGCTGCTGCATCGAATCGGTGTCCATCCGCAGGCAGCGAAACTCAGGAAACCGCGCGCGGACCTCGTGTTCGAGCTTCTGCGTGCCAAAGCCGTGGTAGCGAATGCCGGGGAACGTGCAATCGGGACACTTGCCTGGCGCGGGAATCTCGTAGTCGCAGTAATGGCAGAGCGCAATCTGCTCGGCGACGTGATGCGTCATCGCGACTTCGCAGTGCGGACACTTGAGCACCATGCCGCACGCCGGGCATTGGATATGCGTCGAAAACCCGCGCCGGTTCAACAGTAGAATCACCTGACCGCCGGCCGCGAGCGCCTCTTTCATGGCAATCGCCAATTGCCGGCTCAGCGCCCCGCGCGAGAGCTTATCCACAAAGTCGACGCGGAGATCGACCGTCACAACGTCCGGCAAAGGACGACCTTCCACGCGGCTCGGCAGCTTCGCGAGTTGATACTCACCCCGCTGCGCGCGCTGAAACGACTCCAGCGACGGCGTCGCCGAACCGAGCACCAGCGGAACTTTTTCGTCCCGCGCCAACTGAATCGCCACGTCGCGGGCGTGGTAGCGGGGCGTGGAATCTTGCTTGAATGAGCTCTCGTGTTCCTCGTCCATGACAATCAAGCCGAGGTGCGGCGTCGGCGCGAAGATCGCGCTGCGGGCGCCGACCACGACCTGCACGCGCCCTTCGTGGATGCGTTGCCAGTGCCAGTGCCGCTCGCTATCGGTTAGATGGCTGTGCAGCACCGCCACGTCGGGGAATCGTTCGCGAAACCGGGCCTGCGTCTGGGGCGTGAGGCTGATCTCCGGCACCAGTACGATCGCCTGGCGGCCGAAGCCGACGACTTCCTGAATCGCGCGAATGTAAACCTCGGTCTTGCCGGAACCGGTGATGCCGTGCAGAAGAATCGTGCGGTGCTCGCCGGCATGCAGCGCGGCGTTGATGGTGTCGAGCGCCCGTTGCTGGTCCGTATTGAGCACCAGGTTTTCGCGGCGCGCCACCGGGGCTGCGTCATGTTCTCGCGTGCGCACGCGGGCGGTTTCGGTGACGAGCAGCCCATGCTTGCGCAGCGTCTGGATCGGCGCGGTGGTGCAATCGCACAGCCGCGCCCACTGCTGCGCGGTCATCGGCGGATGGTCGCCGAGAAGCGTTTTCGCGATCTGCCGCTGCTTCTCGGTGAGTTTC
>CAZUBB010000282.1:0-3792 GCA_964618485.1 uncultured Pirellulales bacterium | reverse complement strand
TGCCAGACGCAGTGCTCTTTCTCGCCGCCGATTTCGCGGAGGAGCACCTGGTATTGATACGAGACGCGTCCCTTCTTGCCGTAGTGCTTTTCTTCCTTCACGCGCGACATATTGACCGCATCGAACGTCACTTCGCGCGGTTCCTTGCGGCCATACGTCGCCGGCAGCGTGAGTCGCTTCCCGAAGCGATCGATCACCAGGTCGTGCCATCCGATCCGGCTGCGATAAGACTTGGGCGCCGCGAACCAGATCGCGACGGCGAGAATCAATCCCCACACGCCGATCATCACATTCAGCGGCGGTTCGAAGCCGGCTGAAAAGCCCACGACGAAGACCATGCCAAAACACATGAAGAACAGCGCGATCGCGAAAACCATCAACGCGGACATCTCCGGCAGATAGGCCCGCAGTTCCATCCCATCATCTCGCACGCGCACGCCTCCGGTCTCCCGGTGCGCGCTGCCCGGCGCCACAAGTGCGATGATGACCAGCCAACCCGAAACCATGATCAGGTTGAACGGCATCAGAAACAGCGGCAAGAACAGGTCCCGCCCTTCGAGCCCGCGCAACAACACCGCTTGGCCCGGATCGCCGGGATCGTAATACACCGCGCGGCGGCTATCGACCGGATATTGTTCCTGAATCGCCCGCGCATCGCCGCGATCGTTGCTCGACTGCCACCGGTAGCGATCGCCGACGTAAGCCCGGCCGTCGACGGAGTACGAATACTCGACATGCAAATGGTGCTTCGTGCCGCCTTTACCACCGCGCCGCGTCTCGACTTCGCACTTCGTGATTGTGCCATCCGTCTCGGCATATCCATAGGTCGCCAACTGGCGGAACAGATCGCGTAGCGTAAAAAAATCGGCCGCGCCGGTCAGCGCCGACCAAAACAACACAAAACCAACCACCGCGGCCCCGCCAACCAGCCTCGACCCCCATGTGTCTCCAATTTTTCCCAATCGAAACATCATCATAGCGATCCGTGACGCCCCACCCCTTCTTTTCTCCTTCTCTCCTTTTCTCCTCTTCTCCTTTTCTCCTCCCCCTCCACTTCAAATCCTCTCAAAATACCGCTGCCGCTCCCAATCGGTCACGGCGCGATCAAACGCCGCCTGCTCCGTGCGGAAGAAATGGGCGTAATGCTCCACCACCTCCACGCCGAAAGACGCCTTCGCGAAATCGCTCGCCGCGAACAGCTCCGTCGCCTCGCGCAGGCTTCCGGGCACGCGATCAAGCTGCTGCGCGTTGTACGCGTCCCCCTCGAACATCGGCGGCGGTTCGATCTTGTTCTTAATGCCGTCGAGCCCCGAAGCCATCGACGCCGCGAGCGCAAGATACGGATTGCAATCCGCGCCGGCGATGCGGCACTCGATCCGCAGGCTCGGCCCGTGCCCGACGACGCGGAAGCTCGCCGTGCGATTATCGTGGCACCACGCCAAACGCGTCGGCGCCCAGGAGCCGGATTGAAACCGCTTGTAACTGTTCACGGTCGGCGCGTAGCAGACCATCATCTCCGGCACGTGCTTCATCCAACCGCCGAGAAACCAGGCGAATTCCTGCGAACACTCAATCGGCCCCAGTTTCCCCGTGCCGGCAAAGGCATTCTTGCGGTCATGCCAGAGGCTCATATGGATATGGCAGCTCGACCCTGCCTGGTCGGCGTCGATCTTCGCCATAAACGTCACGCTGCCGCCTTGCTGTTCGGCAACCTCTTTCAGGCATTGCTTGAAGATCACGTGCCGATCGGCCATCGTCAGCACGTCGCTGTAACGTAGGTTCAATTCATGCTGCCCGAGCCCCCATTCCCCCTTGGAACACTCGACCGGCATCCCGGACCGCTGCAGGTGGCGGCGGAACGCGCCGTTGAAGCGCTCTTCGCGAGTTCCCTGCAGCATGTGATAGTCTTCCAGATACCACCCAGCCGGCTGGAGCCCCTGATACTTCTTGGCGTGCGCGTCGCGATACGTGTCCTCGAAGAGATAATATTCCAACTCCGTACCGGCCATTGCGACGCGTTCAAATTCCGCGGCGGCCGCGATCTGCTTCTGCAGAATCGAACGCGGCGCGATCGACACCAGATCCCCCGTTTTTTCCTGCACGACGTCGCACAGCACCATGGCCGATTTTTCCAGCCAACTTGCCGCCCGCAACGTGTTCAGATCCGGCTTGATCGCAAAGTCGCCGTAACCGCGTTGCCAGTTGGCGAACTTGTACCCCGGCACCGGATGCATTTCCATGTCGACCGTCAGCAGATAATCGCAGGCGTGCGAGCCGTGGTCGAGCGAATCGAGGAAAAACGACGCGTCGAACCGCTTCCCCATGAACCGCCCGTAGAGATCGGTGAACACGACGAGCACCGTGTCCAACTCGCCGGCCTCGACGCCGTACTTCAGTTCGTCCACCGTCAACATGCCAACCAGCGGAGCAGCAGCCATCGCGCAGTAAACCCTTTCAATTCGACAATCTGAGAGCCCCCAGATATAAGTGGCCCCGCAGCGCATCGCAAGGCAAGGATTCGCGCACCGCGAATTCTCCCCAGCCCCAACGGGGCGAAAGACAATAGCCAGGGGTGCAAACCTGGAAAAAGCGACGAAAACAAACCCCAGCCCCGACGGGGCGACACCCGCGCTCGGCTCGCCATGCGCCAACGCTTTCCAGACCGCCCCCCGGCGCTATAATCGGTCTGTGCCTTGACCGACGCCCGCCGCGCCGCGACGACGTCCCCCACCGTCACCCGGGAACCTGTCCCCCGATGCCCTTATCAACGCCCCGGCCCACGAATCTGCGCGATTTGCGCGCCAGCGGCTGGAAATCGAAGACCGTTAAGCAAGAAATTCACGATAATTTCCTTCGCGCCCTGGCCTCGGGCGAAGAACTGTTCCCCGGCATCGTCGGCTACGAAGACACCGTCATCCCGGAAATCAACCTGGCCCTCCTCGCCCAGCACGACATGCTCTTCCTGGGCGAAAAAGGGCAAGGCAAAAGCCGTCTGATGCGTCTCATCGGCCGGTTTCTCGACGACGCGATTCCCTACATCGACCTGCCGGAAATCCCGGTCCACGACGACCCTTACCGCCCCATCACGTCGGCCGGCAAGCGGGCCCTCGAAACGCTCGCCGAGGAAAACATCCCCATCGGCTGGTGGAAACGCGAGGACCGTTACGCCGAACGTCTCGCCCCCGGCACCAAGTTCGCCGACATCATCGGCGAAATCGATCCCGCTAAGCTCGCCGGCGGCGTCAGCATGTCGACCGAAGAGGCGCTCCACTTCGGCCTCATTCCGCGCATGCACCGCGGCATCTTCGCGGTCAACGAACTTCCGGAACTGGACGAGCTCGTTCAGGTCGGGCTGTTCAATATTCTAGAAGAGCGCGACGTGCAGATTCGCGGTTATCCGATCCGCTTCGACCTCGACATCCTGATCCTCTTCAGCGCGAATCCCTCGACCTACAATCGTTCCGGCAAGGTGATTCCGCAGTTGAAGGACCGCATTGGCTCGCTGATCCAAACGCATTACCCGCGCGAGCGCGCCCTCGGCATTCAGATCATCGACCAGGAAGCCGGCGTCAATCTCGGCGGCGACTACCCCGTCGTCGTGCCGTACTTCATGCGCGAGATCGTCGAGCAAATTAGCATCGCCGCGCGCCGTTCGAAGTATGTCGATCACAGCTCCGGCGTGAGCGCGCGGTTCAGCCTGGCGAACTACCGCACGATGATCGCCAGCGCGCGGCAGCGCGGCGTCCGCCTCGGCGAACGCCCCGCGGTGCCCCGGATCAGCGACCTGGGGCA
>CAZUBB010000281.1:0-3921 GCA_964618485.1 uncultured Pirellulales bacterium | reverse complement strand
CCGCAGGCATGCAGCGTGGCGATATGATCGCCTCGATCGATGACGTCCCGATCAACAGCCCCAGCGATGTCGTCAACGTCATCGCGAGGCGACAACCCGGCGACAGCGTGCGAATCGAGTTCGTACGCCCGATCCTCCGCTCCCAAGTCCGCGCCGCCGCCCCGGCGGTCCGACGCTGAGCGAAGATCGGCCATCAGAAGACCAATCGGGAAGCTTTGCCTCCCGCCGCCCCTTCCATCAGGAGGGGGCGGCGGTTTTTCATTGCTTCACTGATCAATCAAAGCGAGCCGGAAGCGTCAGCGCCCGGAGTGACGCGCTTTACGCGCGCAACCGATCATTGCAATTACCGCCGTTCCTGCGCATCCTCAAACGGCGGATCGACCGCTTCCGGCGTAGCGTCATCAGTCGGTTCCGTGCCGGGCGCCGGGATATTCGTGCCGTATAACTCGGGCGGCCCAACAATTCCATGCACTTGATTGGTCGGCGGCGACTCAGGCAACCGCGGCACAAACGGCAATTCCCCCCTGTCATAGATATTGAACGTTTCCTCATACACCGGCGGAAGCGGCTTCTGCTCCGCGCGGCCGGTCGGCGGCGCAATCGTAGAGATCGGCAGCGCACCGTTCTCCGTCACCCGCAATTCGCCGCCGGCCGCGAAGGCCACTTCCACACTCGCGCAGCTCATCTCAATCGTCTGCCCGTCGGTCAGCATGATCCGAATCTTCAACGGGGTATTCGACGGCGGATTGCTCGCCGGATAATTCAGATAGCCTTGCGCAAGCGCCGCGCCCGCCGTGGCCGCGATCGCCACCGCCGCGAAAACTCCCGTCCGCCGATTGATCGCGTGCGACATACCGACCTCCTTCGTTGGACCGATATCTGGGTTTGCCAAGCGCTCTAATTAGACCAGAACGATCCAAGCGAACGCAAATTCTCTCTGCCTTCCGTTCGCGCATTTCTTTCCGCCAGCCCCGCTCCCGGTTACGATAGCCCCTGGCGCATCGGCGGTAACAATTCCTGCCGCGCGAGCCAGAAAACTCCCCATCTGACCCGGAATTTCCTTTGATCGTCGGTCCGGTATTCGGTCGCGAGCTGGTCACCGCCCCCCGTAGTTGGCGGTTGTATGCCGTGCGCGCGGTCTACGTGGCGACGCTGTTCCTCCTCGTCTGCACCACGTTCCTCGCCTTCCGCTTCTCACAGCAGCGTCTCACCCTCGGCGACTATGCCCGGTACGGCGCGTTCCTGTTTCAACTCCTCTCTCGACTGCAACTCGTCGTCCTGACGTTCTTCGGGGCGCTCGCCGCCGCGGCCGCGGTCGCCCATGAGAAAGACCGCCGCACGCTCGAGCTGCTCCTGCTCACCCGCCTTACCAACTCCGAGCTGGTCCTCGGCAAGCTCTTCGCCAGCATCCTCCGCGTCCTCATGGTGCTCGCCGCCGCGTTGCCGCTCTTCATGCTGATTGCGCTTTTCGGCGGCGTCTCCGTCGGGCAGATCGCCCGGGTGTTTCTCGTCACCTTGGCGACCATCCTCGCCGCCGCCAGCCTGGGCGGATTGATCGCGCTGTGGCGCGAAAAAACCTTTCAAACCCTGGCCCTCACCGCCATGGCCCTCGCGGCCTGGATGGCCGCCGGCGAAGTGATCGCCGCCGGCGCACTCGGCGAATCGTGGCGCGGCCAACCCGCCACCTGGTGGGCGGAAGCCCTCACCCCCTGGCGAGCGGTGCTCGCCGCCACGCGCCCGCAATATGGCGAAGCCTTCGCCAGCGGCATCCTGAAAAACGCCGTCGAAACCTACGTCCTCTTCGGATTCCTCGCGACTGCCGCCCTCAACGGCCTCGGCGTTTGGCGGGTCCGCGCCTGGAATCCGTCGCAGGCGCAACGGGCCATGGTCGCCGACGAAAAAGAAGGGACGATTTTCGAACGCCCGCAGGAGGTGGCGACTCCTGCGGCGACTTCGGTCGCAGCTCCGGCCAAATCGTTCGCCCCGTCGCGGCAAGTCTGGGATAACCCCATCCTTTGGCGCGAAACCCGCACCTGGGCCTACGGCACGCGCATCCTGTTGATTCGCGTAGCTTACTTGGCGATGTTCGCCGTCGCCGCCCTGGCCGCCTACCGCGCGGTCCAGACGGCCGCCATCGGGCAACGGGCCGAGATCGAAACGACGCTCGCTCTCTTAACCGTCCTGAGCCTCGTCCTCGTTAACGCCCAGGCGGTCACCTCGATCACCAGCGAGCGCGACGCCCGGGCACTCGACCTGTTACTCGTGACCGATCTTACGCCGAAAGAGATCATCTTCGGCAAGCTCGGCGGCGCGCTCTATAACGCCAAGGAAATGTTCCTGCTGCCGCTCGGTTTGTGCCTGTATCTCGGCTGGACCGGCGCGGTGCGCGGCGAAAATCTCTTCTTCCTCTGCTTCGGTCTGCTCACGCTCGTGGCCTTCGTCACGATGCTCGGCGTCCACTGCGGAATGACCTACGGCAGTTCGCTGGCGGCGATCACCGTCAGCCTGGGGACGGTGTTCTTCCTCTTCGTCGGCGTCTGGGTCTGTATGCAGATCATGACCGCCTTCCGCGGCGACTTCTATCGCCAGCTCCCGATCTTCATCCTCATGAATGGCGTCGGCGCCATCGCGCTCTACATCGCGCTCGGCATGCGCAACACGTCCCCCGCGCTCGTCCTCGCCACCGGCGCCGCGCCGTTCGCCACCTTCTACTCGATCACCAGCTACCAGCTCGGCAACACGCTCGGCGTCTTCCTCACAATCACCGTCACGTACGCCTTCGCCACGCTCGCGATGCTCATCCCGGCGATCTACGAATTCGACATCGCCACCGGCCGCACCAGCAGCGGCGAAGCCGACTAATTGATAACGCGCGCAGTTGTGGCACGGTCTCCCGACCGTGCCACGCACGCGACCGAAGGTCTCCCACCTCGCCGCCAACGCTACTTCACCACCCGCGCATCCAACCAATCGGCCCGATCGAGCTGATCCCCGCGATCCGCATGATCCACCACCAGGCTCACGCGCTGCGCCCCGGCGATATCGACGGAAATCGCCACCGGCTTCTCGCCGCCGCGCAACACCGGGCTGCGGTACTTCTCCGTGGCATCCGCAAACACCCGTAGCACCACGCTTCCTCCGCCGGCGGTCTCGTCGTCGATCGCCACCTCCGCGTCGAACCGCCGATACGCCCCGCCCACGGGAAACGTCAATCGCGATGCGCTATGCATGCCGATCCCCTTGGCGTACAATCGCCCGCCAGCCCGCAAGCGCGCTCCGCTCACGGTGCGATCGAGTTGATAAGGCCATTCGCGACTCAAATAAGGCAAATGCCGGTACGCGTCGGGCTCCATGTCCGAAAGATAATGCGCCTGCCCATCCAGCGGCTGCATGAACACGAGCGGCGAAGTCCCAGCAAGCGCGGATGCTTCCCACGTCGCGCCGTCCGGCCGCGTCAATGAAAGGCGGTTGTCTACGAGCGAAAACTCTCCAGCGAGCAACAAGCTGCCGTCGTCGAGTCCCAGCCACGTGCGCGGCGTGCCCGCTTTGACACGTGCGCGAAGCGCCGGATTGAACACGATCGCTGCCACGCTTTCGAGTGGCGTCTCGACGCGGTTGCCGTCCGCTTTGCCGATCTTGGCGTCCCATTGAATCGTCATGCCGTCACAGGAAACGAGCGTACCGCTCAGCTCGTCTCCGTTCTCGAGCAGCAGTTGATCGTTCTCCCCCTCGGCGTGCAGCAAGCGCTCGACCAACTGGTCGCGTCGCCAGGGATCGGTCGGCGGATGTGCCATGTACGCCGCCAATTGCGTGAGCGGAATCGCCACGGCCCCCAGCGTCGGCGACACGACCGACAAGC
Source organism: uncultured Pirellulales bacterium (assembly GCA_964618485.1). Lineage (GTDB taxonomy): Bacteria > Planctomycetota > Planctomycetia > Pirellulales > JALHLM01 > JALHLM01. The sequence continues at coordinate 62 of CAZUBB010000281.1, read as the reverse complement.
GATCCGCCTCGATCGCCGTCAACTCCGCCACGAGCACGCTTCCATCGGCCAGCACCACCTGC
>CAZUBB010000280.1:0-3989 GCA_964618485.1 uncultured Pirellulales bacterium | reverse complement strand
CAGCTCGGCGCCGAAGTGTCGGTCACGTTTTTCGCGCCGGAAACCACGCACGGCGAAGCAGAGGAACGCACGGCCACTTTCCAACTCGCGGGCATCGTCGCGCTCACGCCGCCGGCGGCCCCCGCGCGGCGCGGCGCGCTAGTCCGCTTCGCCGCCGCGCCGACGCCGGCCACCGACGCCTCCTGGACCCCAGAAGTCGAAGGCATCACGGACAAAGACATGCGCGACTGGGACGCGCCGTTCCCCTACGACTCGTCCCGCATTCGCGGCCAAGACGACGATTACTGGAACGACTATCACACCACGCCGAAGGCGTTCATCTCTCTCGCCGCCGGTCAGAAACTCTGGGGCAGCCGCTTCGGTGACACCACATCGATTCGCATTCCGTATCGCGACGGCCTCACCGCGGAAGCCCTTGCCGCGCAACTCGCGCTCGACCCGGCGCAGCTCGGCCTGGCGCTGCGGCCAATTCGCGCGCAAGCGCTCCTCGCGGCCGGCGGCACAACGCAATTCGAACAGCTCTTCCTTGGCTTCAGCTTCTTCATCATCGCCGCCGCGCTGATGCTCACCGCCATTCTCGTGCGGCTGGGCCTTGAGCAGCGGGCCAGCGAAATCGGCGTCTTGCTCGCCGGCGGCTGGTCGCAACGGCGCGTGCGAAGGCTGTTCGCATGCGAAGGCGCGGTGCTCGCGCTCGTGGGCGGCGCGCTCGGCGTCCTGGGGGGCGTCGCGTTCTGCAAGGTGATGCTGCTCGCCCTCAGCAGCCCGCGGTTCTGGCTCGACGCGATCGGCGCGCCGTTCCTGCAGTTCCATGCCACGAGCGTCTCCCTCATCATCGGCTTCGCCAGCGGCGCGCTCATCAGCCTGGCGGTGATTGCCTTTGGCTTGCGGCAATTGCGCCGTGCCTCGGTGCGCGCACTGCTCAGCGGACAAATGACGTCGGCCGGGCTTGTCACGCGACGGCGCGTGCGTGGGAGCCGCGCCTTCGCCATCGTGGCGCTCATTGCCGCTGTGGCAATCATCGCCGCCGCCGGGCGTCTCAGCGGCGAAGCGCAGGCCGGCGCCTTCTTTGGCGGCGGCGCGCTCGTCCTCGTGGCGCTGCTGACCGCGGCCTGGGGAGAGCTGCGGCGCGAACCGACCAGCGACGTATCGAGGTTTACGCTCGGTCGCCTCGCCTGGCGCAACGCCGCCCGGCGACCGGGCCGCAGCGTCTCCACGATCGGCCTCGTCGCCGCGGCCGCCTTCTTGATCGTCGCCCTCAGCGCCTTCCGCCTGAATCCCGCCGAGGAACTTTCCCAACGCACGGGCGGCTCCGGCGGCTTCACCTTGCTGGCCGAGAGCGATCAGCCGATCTATCCCGATCTCAACACCGAGGCCGGTCGCGCGGAACTGTCGCTCGCCAAGTTGCGCCCGGCGGAGTTCTTCGCTTTCCGCGTCCAGCCAGGCGACGACGCTAGTTGCCTGAATCTCTATCAGGCCGCGAAGCCGCGCGTCCTCGGCGTGCAGCAGCGCCTCATTGAGCGCGGCGGTTTCGCCTGGGCCGGCAGCGCCGCCACGACCGAGGCCGAGCGCGCGAATCCTTGGCTGTTGCTCCACCAAGACCTTGGCAAGACCTCCGCCGGCGCGCCGATCATCCCGATCGTCATCGACCAGGCGACCGCGATTTATAGCCTGCACCTCTCCGGCGTCGGCGCGACGTACGAGATGCGCGACGCGTCCGGTCTTGCAAGGTGCCATCCTGATGAGCGAAGCCAACTTCACGCGCAACTTTCCGGAAACCGCGGGCTATCGCTTCTTCCTGATCGAAGTCCCCCACGCCTTCCCCGGCGGCGAGCGAGAGCCGCTACGTTCCGGCAACGATCCCGCGTTCGAGGTCACGCGCGACCTCGAGGCGGCGCTCGAAGATTACGGCTTCGACGTCGTCACCACGCGCGACCGGCTCACTCAGTTGATGGCAGTGCAGAACACCTACCTCGCCACGTTTCAAAGCCTGGGCGGCCTCGGACTCCTGCTCGGCACGTTCGGCCTGGCCGCGGTGCAACTGCGGAACATCTTCGAGCGCCGGGGCGAGCTCGCCCTGATGCGCGCCGCCGGCTTTGCCCGCCGCCGCCTGGCCGCGCTCGTGCTGCTGGAAAACGGCGTCCTCCTCGCTGGCGGGCTCGCCGTCGGTACGCTGGCGGCCCTGGTCGTGGTGCTCCCCCACTGGCTCAGCGGCGGCGCCTCCCCCCCGTTCGCCACTCTCACCGCGATCCTCGGCGCCGTGGCGCTCATCGGCGCCCTCGTCAGCGCGATCGCCGTCCGCAGCATGCTCCAGGCCCCGCTCCTGGCGTCCCTCCGCGGCGAATAGGCCCCGTACACTTGTTGCAACAACCATTGTGATCACGATAGTTGTTGTTGCGGAATGTGCTCCAAGATTCGCGCGAGCGCGTCGAAATACCTCATGTCCAACCCCTTCGCCAGCTCGTCCGGGAGTCCCTTCGCCATGTGGTGGCGCCTCATCGTCCTGTCCGGCCTGTTCTTCGGCGTCACCCGCCTCTGGGATAACGAAAGTCGGCCCCACCGCGGCACTTGCATCGTCGTCCACAACCGCGCCAACGGCCACTATTACCAGTGGATCCCCGTTCGCCACATCGACTTCGACAACGCCCTCTCCTGGTCCACGGACTGCCACTTCGCCGGCCGCCGCGGCCACCTCGCCACGATCACGTCCCCGCAAGAAAACGACTTCCTCAGCAACCACCGCCAACTCATCGGCTCCGCCTGGATCGCCGCTACCGATCGCGAGCAAGAAGGCGTCTGGAAATGGATCGCCGGTGAAGAAGCCGGGCAAACCTTTTACATCGCTGGCGATGACGCCGGCGAACATGGCTTCACGCAGTGGGCCGAGAACGAACCGAACGATCGCGACAACGAAGACTTCGCCGTCTTCGGTTGGATGAGCGAAGCGAACTGGAACGACCTCGGCACAGAAACCGGGTCGGTCCAAGGCTTCCTCGTCGAATACGACAATTTGCCGGAGCCGGACGCGCTGGTGATCACCACCGGCAATACGCACTCGCCGTTTTTCGGCGCGGAGCGGCCGACGATCGTCGGCGAAAAGCACGGCCAGGAGTGGAACTTCTAGCCGCAGCTCCGATGTCTATTTCACCGGAGATTGCGCGGAGGGAAAGCTATCCTTTTCCGCGGCGGCGACCACTTCGTCCTCGTCGACCGAGTTGATCGCCTTGGCGTGCGGGCCGGCGGCCGTGCAGCCGGCGCAGAGCAGCAACAGGCCGAGGAACCAGCCTCGGCGGCTCGGGGGAACTGCCAGTACGAATCGCCTCATCATGTCGCTCCCGACGGTGTGACTTACTCGGGCCTCGGCTGGCTGAGGAATTCGTTCGGCGTCTTCGGCTTTTCTTCCTTGGCCGTGAACAGGTTGTCGAGCCACGATTCCTTCTCGACTTCCTTGCGCTTATACGGCTTCGCTCCGCTCGCCCAGGTGTTCTTCGGTTCCTTCTTATTGTCCCAGAACGTGAGCGAGTCCCACGTTTTCGCGGCCATCCGCGTGGTGCTGCGATTCACCTTTTGAATCGGTGCAGGCGTCTTCCACTTCGGCAGTTTCCAGCTCGGCTTGGCCGCCGATTTTTTCTTGCTGGACGAAGTCGACTTCGCAAACGGATTCAGCTTCTTCAGCGACCAGCCCTCGGCCTGCACCGCCGGCGCGGCGCACGTCAAAGCGACCAGCCCTACCGCCAACCAGCGCAACGACTTATTCACGGTTCGCTCCCTCGACTTACCACGCGAAGTTGGTTGTTTTTCCTGGCTCCCCGGCGACGCAAAACGCTCCCAAGTAGCGTTCGCGCGGGGCGGGAGTGTCTCAGAATGGTCGTCGGGCGTCCAGAGCGGATTTTTTCGGGTTTCCCCGGGTCCACGTCAGCTTTTGTTTTTTGCCTTAAGTAGCGAAAAGCACGTGGGTTGAGCAATTCTGATAGCGCGAGTCCGACTTAAAC
>CAZUBB010000279.1:1693-4061 GCA_964618485.1 uncultured Pirellulales bacterium | reverse complement strand
CATCAAGCTGGCGCAGGCGATCGTGCATGATCCGGAGATTCTGTTGCTCGATGAGCCGATGACCGGCATCGATCCCGGCGGCCGGCGAGAGTTCGGCGAGTTGCTCGGCCAGTTGGCGACGCGCGGGAAGACGATTCTCGTTTCGAGCCATTTGCTGGCGGAAGTGGAGCAACTCACCGATTCGATTCTGATGATCTCGCGCGGCCGGATTCTGGCCTGGGGGACGCTGGCGGAGATTCGCGCACTGCTCGACGATCAACCGTTCCTGGTGGAGATCGGCAGCGCGGCGCCGCGGCGTTGGGCGGAGCGCCTGGTCGGTGCGGCCGAGGTGGAAGCGGTCGAATTGCGCGGCGATCGCTTGACGATTCGTACGCGCGAGCCGCAGAAGTTTTTTGCGCTGGTGAATCGCCTGGCGCTTGAGGAGCAGTTGCCGATCGACCGGTTGGAGACGCTCGACGACAGCGCGGACGCGGTGTTCAGTTATTTGCAACAGAGGTCGGCATGAGTTTGTTGCGGGCCTGCACCGCGCTGAGTTGGGTTTCGTTCCGGCGGCTGCTCTGGTCGGCGGGATCGTTGATGATCCTGTTGCCGATCGGGCTGACGATCGCGGAATTGTGGATTCTGGGGAACCGGTATTCCGACGACGCCAACTTCGGCCGGGCGTTCGAGCGGTTCAGCCAGGAATTTGTGATCCTGCAGTTCCTGTTGCTCGTGGTGCCGCTATGCGCGTTGACCTATGCGACGACGAGCATCGGCGGCGATCGGGAAGATCGCACGCTGTTGTTCCTGCTGGTGCGACCGGTACCGCGGCCTTGCATCCTGGCCGCGAAGGTGCTGGCGACGCTGCCGCTGGTGATGGGGTTGATCGTGGCGGCTTTTTACATCTGTTGCCGGCTGGCGGGCGAAGTGGGGCAGGCGGCGTTCGAGGCGTATCTGCCGGCGGTGTTGTTGATGTCAGTGAGTTACGTGGGGGCGTTCCACCTATTTGCCGTGTGGTTCCGGCACTCGACGGTGTTGGCGCTGATTTATTCGATCTTCATGGAGTTTTTTCTCAGCAACATTCCTGGCATGGTGCAGCGGTTTGCTGTGAACTTTTATGGGCGATCGATGGTCTACGAGTACGGCACTGCCTTGCTTCAGGCGCGGGGGGACAGCCACGTCGTGGAACCGCTCGACCCGCGGATTTTCAATCCGGTGAGCGCGGAGACGGCATTCTGGTCGCTGGGGGCGATCGCGCTGGCGTCGCTGCTGGTGGCGGGGTGGGTGTTTCAGCGGCGGGAGTATCGGGATCTTACTTGAGGAGGAGAGGAGAAAAGAAGTTGGTAATGCGGTATTCTTGGGGGTGGATCGGATGTTGGCGATAGCTTTTGGGGAAGTCTCGCCGTGGTGTGATGGCGGGCCTTCCCCGAGCGCGTTGCGAGCGTGATGGACGGTGCGGGGCGCGTTGGCGAAGAGCGGATTGTCGTCCGCTCGGCCCGCCCTACGAGATTCTTTTCTTCTTTTCTCCTCCCTTCCCATGAACCGTCGTCAATTGGAAAAGCTGGGCGTGCCGGCGCATTGCCTGACGGAGGCGATTGCGGCCGTGCAGCGCGCGGTGGTGGATGGCGGGTTGCGCGGCAAGGACGTGCGCGGGACGGTCGCGGCGGTGGTGGAAACGCCGGACCGCTTTGTGGAGGACGCGATTTTTGGAGAGCTGGCGCAGGCGCTGGCGAGCGGGCCGGAGGCGAACGTGATGGAACCGATCAGCTATCGCACTTGGGGAACGGAAATCGACGGCGGCGCGCATGCGCAGATGCGCCAGGCGTGCGCGCTGCCGATGGCGCGCGGCGCGGCGCTGATGCCGGATGCGCATATTGGCTATGGATTGCCGATCGGCGGAGTGTTGGCGCTCGAAGGGGCGGTCGTGCCGTACGCCGTGGGTGTGGATATCGCCTGCCGAATGAAGTTGTCGATCTTTGATCTAGCGCCGGAAACACTGGAAGACAAGTTTTCTCTGTATGAGAACGCGCTGGAACGCGGTACGCGCTTCGGCGTGGGGGCGGAGTACAAGCGGCCGATGGAACACGAGGTGATGGACCGCGACTGGACCGTCACGCGGATTACGCGGGAGAATCGCGATAAGGCCTGGCGACAGCTGGGTACTTCCGGTTCGGGGAATCACTTCGTGGAGTTCGGCGTCGTCACGCTCGATGCGCCGGCGGCGGAGCTAAACCTTGCGCCGGGCAAGTACGTGGCGCTGTTAAGTCATAGCGGCAGCCGCGGCACCGGGGCTTCGGTTTGCAGTACGTATTCGGCGATTGCGCAGAGCCGTTTGGATGCGCGCTACCGCGATTTCGGCCGGCTGGCGTGGCTGGATATGCAGAGCGAG
>CAZUBB010000279.1:0-1683 GCA_964618485.1 uncultured Pirellulales bacterium | reverse complement strand
CGGGCCAGGAGTATTGGGCCGCGATGAACTTGATGGGGGAATACGCCGCGGCGAATCACGCGGTCATTCACCAGCAGGTGGCGAAGTTGCTCGGAGCCGAGGCCGTGGCGGGGGTGGAGAATCACCATAACTTCGCATGGCTGGAGAAGCATGGCGATCAGGAGCTGGTGGTGCATCGCAAAGGCGCGACTCCGGCCGGCGCGGGCGTGCTGGGCGTGATCCCGGGTTCGATGGCGGACCCGGCGTTTATCGTCCGTGGTAAGGGAGAGCCGTCGAGCTTTGATAGCGCTTCACACGGCGCGGGGCGGCGGATGTCGCGCACGCAGGCGAACAACACCTACAACTTCCGCAGCGTGCAGAAGGATCTGGAAAAGAAGGGAGTGCGCGTGCTCTCCGCCGGCGCGGACGAGGTGCCGTACGTTTATAAGAACATCGAGGACGTGATGCTCGCGCAGAGCGACCTCGTGGAAACCGTGGCGCGCTTTGATCCGAAGATCGTCAAAATGTGCGGGGACAATAGCCGGGCGGAGGATTGACGATTGCCCGCGAAACACGCTGAACACGCGAAAGGGAGAGGAATTCAGTCTTGAAACGCGGAGGCGCAGAGACGCGGAGGGGGAAGGATGAATGATGAGTAACTGAGTACTGCGAACGCTCCTCTTTCCTCGCTCGCCCTCATCCCTCCGCGTCTCTGCGCCTCCGCGTTTCCAATGATCTCACCTCTCCTTTTCGTGTGTTGAGCGTGTTTCGCGGGCTGATCCTATTGGTTATTCGCGGCCGGGGCGTTTGAGTTTGTGCGGCTTGACGAGTTCGCCGTACATTTCGGGGCGGCGGTCGGCGAGGCGGTCGATTTCGTGCTTGCCGGGGACGCGGATGATGTGTTTTCTGCGTGCGCGGGCGGGGTCGATTTCCGCATAGAGGATTTCTTCGTCGGTGGTTTGCGAGACCGCCAGCGTTTCGCCATTGGTGTCGCAGATCCGACTCATGCCGATGAAGCGGAAGCCGCGCTCTTCGCCGACGCGATTGACCGCGATGTAATAAACCGCGTTCTCCAGCGCGCGGGCGCTGATCACGCTGCAGGCGGTGCATTCGGCGCCCGGCGGCCAGTTCGTGGGGAGGACGATGAGATCCGCGCCGAGGAGCGCGAGAGTGCGCGAGGCTTCCGGAAACGCGGCGTCGTAGCAGATGTTCATGCCGATGCGGACGCCGCCGGCCTCTTGCATGGCGAACGGGCGATCGCCGGGCGTGGTGTGCATGTCGACGCCGAGGTAGGGCAGATGCACTTTGCGATAAGAACCGATGAGGCCGTTCGGGCCGACGAGCGCGGCGGCGTTGAAGACGCGTGACCCATCGGCTTCGAGCAGGCCGAAGACGCAATAGACGTCGAGTTCGGCGCAGAGTTGCGTGAAGGCCGCGGTCGACGGTCCGGAGATGGGCTCGGCGAATTCTTGCGCTTCGGCGAGACTGCCGAAGCAATAGCCGGGCACGGCGCATTCCGGGAACACGGTTAACTGCGCGCCGGCGGCGGCGGTCTCGCGTAGCTTTTCGAACATCCGCGCGCGATTTTGCGCGGGCTTGCCGATGGCGATATCGAGCTGTACTCCGGCGATTTTCATACGTGGCCTTTCGTCGGTCGGGGAACGCAGGGAACAGCATAGCAAATCGATTTGGGTCGCGCAGGGG
>CAZUBB010000278.1:1546-4080 GCA_964618485.1 uncultured Pirellulales bacterium | reverse complement strand
CCGCGCGAAGAAGTGACGTGGTATCTGCTCGCGCCGGCGCTCGCGGCTGATAGCCCGGCCGATGTGAGCGTGCCGGCGCTGACCGCGGTGAGCAAGAAACTCGGACATGTCCCCAGCGTCACCGAGGCGGCGGCGATTCTCTTTAACCGCGCGCAGGCCTATTACGATCGCCGCGTTTTGCTCGGTCAGAGTGAAATCGCGCCGGTCGAAATCTGGACCTGGGACGCCGCCGCCGGCCAGGCCGTGAAGAACACCTTTACCGCGCGCGATGCAGGCCTGCACTTCGCGACGCGTCTCGCCCGCGACGCCCGCCGGCTCGCGCCGCAGGAATCCACGGTTCAATCGCTGTACTTCGGCGCGCTGCTCGAAGCGGACCAGGCGAAGCTGGGCTTCGATCAGCCGCTGCCGGACGGTCCGGGAAGTTCTCTCGCGGAATTGAAACAAGCCGGCGTGGCGACGGTGAACGCACTCCTGGCGGAATCGCTCCGCGCGGGACATCCTGCCGCGGCGGCCAACGCGGTCCGCGCGCTTGGCGATCTGGGCGACGCGACGATTCTGCACGGCTCGGGCGGGCAACCGAGCCCTCTGGTGGAGGCGCTCAAGAGCGACGACCGCCGCGTGCGTTTCATGGCGTTGCGGTCGATCCTGAAACTCGATCCACAAGAGCCGTTTGCCGGCAGCAGTTATGTCACCAAGGCGCTCAAGTCGTTTCTGCTCACGGCGGGCGAACCACGCGCGGTCGTGGCGGGACCAAGCTTGCGCGAGGACCAGCGACTGGCCGGCTTACTGATGGAATCGGGCTACGCCGCCGAAAGCGTCGACGCAATTGGCAACGTGCAACGGACGTTGAACGAGGATTCCGACAGCGAAGTGCTGCTGCTGGACATCCGTTATGCCGCGATGACCTCCGGCGAGTTGCTCGCCAAGCTGCGGCGGGACGCCCGCACGGCCAAGCTGCCGATCGGCATCATTTACTCGCCGTACGATCGCGCAAATCCCACGCCACTCGATAACGCCGGCGGCATCATCGTGACGCCGGACGACCAGGAACTCGCCGAGGCCCTCGCGCGGCGGTTCACGCGCGTGCAACCGATCATTCGGCCGCAGGAACCGTCGGAACTGGCGTCGCAGTTGCATTGGCTGCTCGAATCGCAAACGGCGATCGCCGTGCCGAAGGAGGAACGCCTCACGCAGGCGCGCTTTGCCCTTGCCTGGGTGCGCCGTCTGGCGGAACAGCGAAGCAAGCTCTTCGAGGTCGCGCAACTGGAACCGGCCGTGCGCGCGCTGCTGCCGTTCGAGGCTTACACCGCCGACGCGGCCGCTACGCTCGTCGCGCTTGGCACCGCCACCGGCCAGCGCGATCTCGTCAACCTGGCGAGTAACGAGATCTTCCCGTTGGCTCAGCGCGAAGCGGCGGCCAAGGCGTTTGCCGAAAGCGTCGCACGCCACGGCGTCCTGCTCACGAAGGTCGAAGTCCAACTCCAATTCGACCGCTACAACGCCAGCAAGACGGCCGATCAGGAAACGCAACAATTGCTCAACGGCATCCTTGACGCGCTCGAGGGCGTTCACAAAGAAGCCGTGGGAGCGAACAAGAATGAATGACCTTTACGATCGCCGGAGCGAATGCTCCCCATGAAGCCCCTGTTTTCGAATCATAGCGCCAGTCACACCGGGCCGCCGATCGCCGGCTTGATCGGTTCGAGCGCCGCTATGGAGCGCGTCTATCGTCTCACGCGCCAGGTGGCGAAGACGAACGCTTCGGTGCTACTGTTAGGGGAAACGGGAACCGGCAAGGAGCTCATCGCCAAGGCGATTCATCAACTCAGCCCGCGCGGCAGCGGGCCCTTCGTCAAGGTCAACTGCGGCGCGCTCCCCGAGAGCCTGCTGGAAAGCGAGTTGTTCGGTCACGTCCGCGGGGCGTTCACCGGCGCGGTCGCCAATCGCACGGGACGTTTCGAAGCGGCCCACACCGGCACCGTGTTCCTCGATGAAATCAACTCCACGACGCAGATGCTGCAGGTGAAATTGCTGCGCGTGTTGCAGGAGCGGGAGTTCGAGCGCGTCGGCGATACGCAGACGATTCGCGTCGATACGCGCGTCGTCGCCGCCAGCAACCGCGACCTGATGGAAGAGGTGGGCGCCGGACGCTTCCGCGACGACCTTTACTATCGCCTCAACGTGGTGCCGATCGACATCCCGCCCTTGCGCGAGCGGCGCGAGGATATTCCCGAGCTGGTCAGTTACTTCCTCGAAGCGTACAACGAAACGAACGACCGTTATGTGGCGCACGTCGAGCGCCGCGCCATGGAAGCTTTGCAGGAGTATCACTGGCCGGGTAACGTCCGCGAGCTGCAGAACTACGTTGAGCGTTCAGTGGTACTCGCGCCAGGGGATGAGCTCACGGTTGACCTGCTGCCTGATACAGTCCTCGGCCAGCGTCGTCCGCGCAACCCGCGGCTGCGCGACGCCGACCTGGAGACCCTGGCGTACGAGTTGGTTCTGCAAGGCGTCACCATGGCCGGTCCGCAGGA
>CAZUBB010000278.1:0-1536 GCA_964618485.1 uncultured Pirellulales bacterium | reverse complement strand
AATCTGTTCAACCGGATCGTGAACCGCGTAGAGCGCGAGCTGATCGCTCAGGTAATGACCGCCTGCGACAACGTGCAAATCAAGGCGGCGGCCAAGCTCGGCATCAACCGCAACACGCTACACAAGAAGCTGAAAGACTACGGCCTGGAAAACGGCGACGAGCCGAGCAATTGAAACTGAGAGCATTTCAATGGAACCGCAGAGGCGCTGAGACGCGGAGGGAGGCAGGAAAGGAAGCTTCTCTACTTTACTGCAATCGGTCCGACTTCCGAATTCATACGTCCGAACTCCGACTTCACACTCCCACCGTCCCCCCTCCGCGTCTCTGCGCCTCGGCGTTTCAAGAAAAAAGATAACCACCGCGTTCAGCACTCATGGGCGGGATTCAGGTTTTTTGTTTCGTCGCCAGCTATTCCGTGGCGCTTCTACTGGAAGTAACGCGGCTGTGGTTTAAGAGCGGTGCGCGCGGCGCGTTGATGGTCGGTTTTGCCGCAGCGGGGCTCGTGGCCCACACCTGGTTCCTGGTGAACCAGGCGCTCCTCGATCCCGCCGTCGGCGCGCCGCTCGCGCGCTGGTTCGACTGGTATCTCGCCGCGGCCTGGGCGCTGACCGTCGCGTACCTGTATCTCACGTGGTCGCATCCGCGCACGCCGGTGGGGCTGTTTCTGCTGCCGATTATCCTGGCGTTGATTGGCGTGGCGTACCGCTTCCGCGACGCGCCTGGCTTCACGCGCGACGCCGCTCTCACTTTCTGGGGTTGGGCTCATGGCGTCGCGCTGTTGGCGGGAAGCGTCGTGGTGATCGGCGGCTTCATCGCCGGCGCGACGTACTTGCTGCACTCGGCGCTGCTCAAGCGCAAAGCCGCGCCGGAGACGGGACTACGGCTGCCGAGCTTGGAATGGCTCGAAGCCGTGAACGTGCGCTCGCTGCCGCTCTCGGCCGTGCTGCTCGGCATGGGTCTCTTGACCGGCGTGATTTTGAATTTGATCAAGCAACAGAAGCAGCTCGAGCTGATCCCATGGAACGATCCGGTGATCTGGAGCACGGCGATTCTCTTCGGCTGGCTCACCGCCGCGTGCGTATTCAGTTTCTTCTATCGACCCGCGCGACAAGGCCGAAAGGTGGCGTACCTCACGATCGCCAGCCTGGCGTTCTTGATCCTGGTGCTGGTGATGACGCTGTACTACACCGACCACGGCGGGGTAGAGTCGCGCGCCGCGGTCGCCAACGATCGGAGTAGGCGTGGGTGCCTGGGGCTGTGGCAAGGTGAAAGACATTCGAGCGAAGCGCAGCTCTGGGGCGTCGATCGATTGCCTAGAAACATCGTGCGAAGCCCCAGCCGGGCGGACGTTGCAAAGGTTTTCTCCGCTGCCCCTGCCCCAGGCACCCAGGACTTATTGCGGTCTCCCTCCGTAGGAGGCGGCGCGTGAAAGTCCTCATGGTCGGCTGCAGTCATCACAACGCGCCGGTGCGCGTGCGCGAGCGTTTGGCATTCAGCCCGGCGCAGGCCGGCGCGGCGCTCGCGCGATTGCATGA
>CAZUBB010000277.1:3789-4218 GCA_964618485.1 uncultured Pirellulales bacterium | reverse complement strand
GTGATCGTGTAATCGCCGGGGCGCAGGTTCTCGAACAGGTATTGCCCGTTCGCGTCGGTCGTGTCGACGATGTTCACCGCCGCACCGAGGTCGTCGGTGCCAGTGAGCGTGATCGTCACGTTCGGGATCGGCGTCTCGCCCGGCTGGAAGACGCCATCGTTGTTCGCATCGACATACACGAAGCCCGACAACGACGACGGCAACAGTTCGCCGAAATTGTTGTTCACGCCATCGAAATCCTGCGGCAGCACGATGTTCGAGAACACGTCCTGCCCCGTCGTTCCGCCCGGAGTGCCGATGGTGTCCTTGCCGTCCAGGAATCCGGCCGGTTGCGTCTCGGTGATTGTGTAGTTGCCAGGGCGAAGATCGCCAAAGAGGTATTGCCCGTTCGCGTCGGTCGTGTCGACGATATTCACCGCCGCGCCGAGG
>CAZUBB010000277.1:0-3779 GCA_964618485.1 uncultured Pirellulales bacterium | reverse complement strand
CGTTCCGGTCAATGTGACCGTGACGTTCGGGATCGGCGCTTCGCCCGGCTGGAAAATGCCGTCGTTGTTCGCATCGACGTACACGAAGCCCGACAAGGAAGACGGCAGCAACTCGCCGAAGTTGTTGTTCACGCCGTCGAAGGCGACCGGCAACAGGATGTCGGTGAATTCATCCTGGCCCGTGGTTCCCCCCGGCGTGCCGATCGTGTCTTTGCCGTCCAGGAATCCGGCCGGCTGCGTCTCGGTGATCGTGTAATCGCCGGGACGCAGGTCGTCGAACAGATATTGGCCGTTGGCGTCCGTGGTGTCGATGATGTTGACCGCGTTCCCTTGGTCGTCGGTTCCAGTCAACGTGATCGTCACATTGGGAATCGGCGCCTCGCCCGGCTGGAAGATGCCGTCGTTGTTGGCGTCGACGTACACAAAGCCGCTCAACGATGACAGCGCGGCGTTCGCAAAATCTCCCTGACGTCCCACGGTGAGCAGTTGGTCCAGCTCGAAGTCGACGTCCTGCACGCCGGCCCCATTGAAGATCATCTCGATGCTGGTCACGTCCTCGAACGTGAAACCATTGGCAGTCGCAAAGGCTGCGAACGGCACGAAGTGATTCACCGCGCCGATGCTTTCAAGGAACGTCGTCGTATCGGTGAAAGTCGCCGTGCCGCCGCCGGCGCTCGTCAACCGGATTTGCACGCCGAGCGCGTTCCCCAGACCGGGATCGATGCTATCGAAGTCCAGCAGGAACGCCGTCGCCAGGCCGCCCCCGGTCAGATCGACCGACAGGCCTTGCGAATTGACCAGTGAAGCTGGCGGTCCGACGATATCGGCGTCGAGGCCGTCGTATTGGAACGTCGCGCTCGTCCCGGGCGAGGCCGAGCCGAACGAGAACAACCCCGATTGTCCGTTGAAGCCCACGACGACGTTCGCAGAAAGCGGATTAGACACGCCGATCACGTCGATCAGCACGTCCCGCTCGCCCCCGACCACGCCCGCGACCTGGTGCTTGATCAGCGTCGGATCGGGATCGAACGCGTTGATGAAGTACACATCGGGCGGGTCCGGCAGATCAAAATTGTCGATGCCGATGCCTTGCAGCGTGTACGCGTCGGGACCGTCCACCACGAAGGTATAGAATTCCGGACCGCCGGTCTGGAAGAAGCCAGGCGGCGTCACCTCGCGTGCGAAGTAGCGCCCGTCAGGCACGGCCGGGAACGTGTAGCGGCCGTCGGCGCCGGTGACCTGCGTGCCGTACAGCGTGTCGACGTTCGGATCGAAGACGCCATCGCCGTTGTCTTCGAAGAGTTGAATCGTGACGCCGGCCAGCGGCGTGTCGTCGACGGAGAATCCATCGCCGGTCAAGTCTTGCAACTTGAGCCCCGTGATATCGGCGGCCAGCAACGTCCGCGCTTCGCACGGCTCGAGCCGCAAGGAGCGCTGGACCGAAACGCGGCGTCCCAACCAGTTCGGTTGGGACGGGCGTGTGTTGCGTTTCGAAGACAGCAGTGTTGACCAAAAGCTACGACGGGCGACTTTTTTCACCGTTGCGTTCTCCAGAGCTGTTCCCACATCCGCTGTCTAAACACCGGCCGCCTAATGACTTGCGGGAGAACTCCCTGGCGGCGCCCGGCGTAACGCCCGAACTAAGAGGCAACCGCTGTGCCTAGCCCCGGCGGCGAAGGAAGATCGCCCCCAAGAGAGCAGCCCCGGCGAGGGCCAACGTGCTCGGCTCAGGCACCGCGCGGAGGTTGTCCACCGTGAAGTCCGCGTCCGCCAGGCCAGCCTGGTTGAACACGTAGGTGATGCCGGAAATGTGCTCGCGGTCGAAATCTTCCGACGTCAGGAACGAGGCGAGCGGAGCGGAGAACGTGGTGGCGATCGACGACTCCGGCGCGAAGTCGCTGAAGGTCGCCGTGCCGCCGCCGACGCTCGTCAGGTGAATGTCCACCTTCAAGCCGTCCGGCGAACCCGGCGAGTCGATCGACAAAAAGTCGATCAGGAACGCGCCGCTCTCGGGCAATGAGAAATCAAGACCCGCGGACTCTTCGCCGTCGTACGTCAACGACGCAACCGATGCCGGATTGCCGGCGGTCGCCACGTGAAACACGCCGGTTGGGAACGAGGCCGGATCGACGCCCAAAAGGAATTGCGCCGATTGCGCGGTGGGCGTGCCCAGCACTTCCACTTTCGTGTCGCGCTCGCCGCCGAGCGTCGAGGGGAGCCCTGATTCCTTCAACGGCTGGCCATTCGGGTAGAACGGGGGCGTCGGCGTGCCAATGATGTAGAAGCTCGATGGCTTCGAAGCGAAGTCGTCAATCAAGATTTCCGCGCCGCGTGCCGACGTGCCGAACGAAACCGCCGCGAGGAGCGCAGCGCTGACCCATTTCGTTTTCATGATGCCAGACCTGGATGCAATGTGCGAAGATGAAGCTGTTGTGCAGACCGTTCCGCCAAATCCTGGGCGTCAAACAGCGATCCATCGCACAAGCCCCAAATCCGCCATCACTGGCATAACGCGCGGAGCTTGCCTGAATTCCCCAGCTTCTAGGTTTAATCAGATGCTCTCCCCCCGTCAAGGAAATAGCGCGGGGACCGCTGACCACCGGGGAGCAATCAGCGATAATGCACCTGGCGATTCCCGCCGGAACGCTTGGGGCTGCCAATGACCCACCGCGCGCAGGACATCAACCCCGCCACGCAAGATCCGCGAAAAGCCCGGCCTGGGCGCTCAAAATGGCGGCTCGCTGCGGCCATCGCCCTGGCGTTGCTGCTGCTCCTCTTGGCAGTGCTTTTCAGCCCCCGCGGCGACGAAGCGCCGCCCGAAAAAGAACGTGCGGCTCAACGGGTCGCCCGGCCGGTCGCCACGACAAACGCCGGCCGAGGCGGCCCAGGGCAGGTGTCAGCGCGACCTGCCAGCGCCTCGGAACCCGGTCCTTCGCTGGCGGAGCGGATTCTCGCCCAGCCGCCCCCTGACGACGCCGGACTTCTCCCCCGTCCAGGCTCAGGAACCAACGGGCCCGTCGATCCCTCGACTCCCACCCGGGCGATCGGCATGGAACTCGACGCCGGGCAACTCGGCCCCGTCGGCGAGAAGGGGGTCTACACGAGCCTCTTCGGCGTCGAGTCGCAGGGAAACAACTTCGCCTACGTCTTTGATCGCTCCGGCAGCATGGGCGAGCCGGACAGCAAGCCGCTGCGCGCCGCGAAAGCCGAGCTCCTCCGGAGCCTGGAAGCCCTCGGCGACCTGCAGCAGTTTCAGATCATCTTCTACAACGAACGCCCTGTGCTGATGCAGATCGCCGCGCAACCCGGCCGGCTGGTGCTGGCGACCAAAGAAAACAAGGCGCTCGCCGCCGATCACCTTGCCCGCATCACGGCCGGCGGCGGCACCGGGCATGAAGAAGCCCTCTCGGCCGCGCTACGTTTCCACCCGGATGTGCTCTACTTTCTTACCGACGCCGACGAACCGCCTCTCAACGGCGAGCAACTCGCCCGCCTCCGCCGTTTGAACGACGGGCTCACGAAGATTCACACGATCGAATTCGGCCGCGGCCCGAAACAATCGGCCCCGGGGAATTTTATTGAGCAGTTGGCGAAGGAGAATGGCGGGGAGTATCGGTATGTGGATGTGGAGGGGCTGAAAGAGGATGGGGGGAGCTAGGAGTACGGAGCACGGAGTTTGGAGAGAGGCAGGTCAGCAGGATTCGTCGGTCGACCAGACTTCGGTGCCGATCAGAAGGTCCTCTTTCGCAACATCTTTCGAGATGATGAATAACTCGACC
>CAZUBB010000276.1:0-4230 GCA_964618485.1 uncultured Pirellulales bacterium | reverse complement strand
CCTCGGATTCGGCGGCGGTGGAGTTTTCGTTCGCCAACGACTCGAGCGGCGTGCTGGCGGCGTTGGGCGTGAATACGTTCTTCACGGGCTCGGCGGCGACCGACATTGGGGTGAGCCAGGTCGTCGCGGCGGACGCGGCGAAGTTCAACGCGTCGCAGAGCGGCATCGGCGCGGATACGGCGATTGCCGCGAAGCTGGCGGCGTTTCTCGACGCGCCGCTGGAGTCGCAGAATGGGGCGTCGCTCAGCATTCTGTACGCGAGCCTCACCGCGGAAGTGACGCAAGGATCGAGCGTCACGCGGGGGATCGCCGATGGCGCGCGGGTGTTCGAGCAAACGCTCGTCGGGCAGCAACTCGGCACGAGCGGCGTGAGCCTGGACGAAGAAGCGGTGAAGATGATTTCGTATCAACGCGCGATGCAAGCGACTTCGCGGTACATCCAGACGCTGGATGAGCTGTTGGAAATGTTGGTGAATTTGTAATGGGGAGGAGAAAAGGAGAAGAGAAGAAAAGGAGAAAAGAAGGGTAGGACGGAGCACGGAGCATGAATTATGGAACCGAGCGTTAAGGTTGATGGTTACGATCTCAATGTTGAACACTGAAGACTGAACACTGAAAACTTCCCTCATACTTTTCTCCTTTTCTCCTCTTCTTCTTTTCTCCTCCCCCCCATGACTTCCATCATTCCGGTACCGACGACGCGCGTTAGCGATTTGCTGATTTCGCAGCGGCTGCTTTCTCAGATGCAGTCGGATCAGCAGGCGATCTTTCGCTTGCAGAATCAGTTGACGACGGGGCGGCGGATTTCGTTGCCGAGCGAGGACGCGCCGGCGGCGCTGCGGGCGATCACGTTGCAGTCGCTGATCGAGCGGAAGCAGCAGGTGTCGATCAATTTGCAGACGAACCAGTCGTATTTGGGGGCGACCGATACGGCGCTCGGGAACGTTTCGTCGCTGCTGGCGGATATTCGCGGCGCAGCGATTTCGGTGGTTGGCACGACGGCCAGCAACACGCAGCGCGAGGCGATTGCGCTCGAGGTGGAGCGGGCGATTCAGCAACTCGTGGACGTGGGGAACCAGCAGTTCCGCGGGCGATATTTGTTCGCCGGGGCGAAGACGAGCACCGCGCCGTTCTCGCAGGACGGTTTGCACGTGGAGTATCGCGGCGACGAGAAGTCGCTGTACTCGTATTCCGACTTGGATGTGCTGTTCGAGACCAACCTGCCGGGGAGCCGGGTGTTCGGGGCGATCTCGGAGCCGGTGCGCGGGACGTCGAATTTGAATCCCGTGGTGACGGCGGATACTTCGCTGTCGGATTTGCGCGGCGGGCGCGGCATTGGTCGCGGCAGCGTCGAAGTGAGCGACGGTACGAACACGGTGATCGTCGATTTGAGCTCGGCATCGACCGTGGGGGACGTGGTCAAGCTGCTGGAAGCGAATCCGCCGAACAACCGGGCCGTGATCGTCGACGTGACCGACGTGGGGTTCAGCGTTTCGCTGGATACCTTGGGCGGCGGCTCGCTCACGATCAGGGAAGTCGGCGGCGGGACGACGGCGAATGAGCTGGGGATCTTGCAGCAAACGGGCGTCGGCGTGGGGCCGATCGTGGGGGCTGATCTGGACCCGAAGGTGTCGTTGACCACGCGGCTGGAGAATCTGCTGGGGACGCGCGCGCGGGCGACGCTGGCTTCCGCGGGGACGAGCAACAATTTGGACTTCACGGCGACGGAGAACGGTCCCGAGTTGAACGGCGTCACGATCAAGTACGTCGACGACGATTACCTGCGGGCCGGCGGCGGACTCACGGCGGGGAATGAGGTCGCGGAGTATCACGAGGAGGCCGTGGCGGCGCGGGCGTCGTTGACGTTTGATACCAATGCCGCGGCGAATAATGACATCGTGTTGACCGCGACTGCGCCAGGGACGACTTCGAACAATATCACGGTCAGTTTCGACGTCCGCGCGGCGGACGCGGCCGGCGTGCAGGTAAGTTACGCCGCGGGCGTGTATACGGTGAGCGTCGAAGCGGGGGTGCACAGCGCACAGGACGCGGTGAACGCGATCAATGCGAATGGCGCGCTGGGCGGGCGATTCACGGCGGCGCTAGATACGACGGTCGACGCCACGAACAACGGTTCGTATGTGTTTCAGGCGACCGACGACGCGGCCAATGCGGGCGGGACGTTTAACACCGGCTCGGATGCGAACACGCTCGTGGTGCGGATCGAGAGCGGCGTGACGACGGCGAACCAGGTGATCGCCGCGGTGAACGCCGAGGGGACGTTTCGCGCGACGGTGAATCGCCGCGAGGTGCTAAATGACGGCGGGGGCGCAGTGGTTGATTCGTACAATGAACCGACCGCCGTCGCCACGACGGCCGGCGGGAGCGGCGAGGAGTTTGATTTCGAGGCTGGTTTGAAGATTCAAAACGGCGGCGAGACGTTTGACCTGAGCGTGGCGAGCGCCGAGACCGTTGAGGATTTGTTGAACGTGCTCAACGGGGCCGGGGCGGGGATCTTTGCGGAGATCAACGCCGCGCAGACGGGCATTGATTTGCGCTCGCGCTGGAGCGGGCAGGATTTTACCGTCGGTGAGAATGGCGGCCGCACGGCGACGCAGTTGGGCGTGCGCAGTTTGACGCCGGATGTGGAGTTGGCGGAGCTCAACCACGGCATCGGCATTCACGACGCCGACGGCGTTGATTTTGTCATTCGACGCGCGGATGGGGTGGAACTGGAGATTGACGTCGCCGGAGCGGTGACGGTGCAGGATGTGCTGGATCGCATCAACAACCATCCCGCAAACCTGGCGACCGCCGCGCCGATCGTCGCGCGAATGGCGGCGAATGGCAACGGTATTGAGTTGGTTAATGACGGCCCGCCGGGGAATGGGACGTTTACGATCGAGCGCCGCAATTTGAGCCAGGCGGCCGAGGACTTGGGATTGATGCCAGGCGGCGTGGACTCGTTCGCCGCGCAAGCGCCGGGCATTGCGCCGACGACGACGCTGGCGATGAGCGGCGCGAATAACGATCTGGTGATCTCCGGGATTGTGCCGGGGTCGGGGTTGAACGACGTGCGTGTGTCGTTGACGAACAGCGGGTTGGGGCCCGGAAATGGGATCGTCACGTATAACCCGGCGGACAAGACGCTGACGTTTGACGTCGACCCGACGACGACGGCGGCCCAGATGATTGACATTCTGGCGAACAACCCGTTGGCGGGGACGCTGTTTACGGCGTCGCTCGCGCCGGCGGACGGCACGCCGAATAGCGGCGCGGGGGCGGTCGATCTGACGTCGACGGCGACGCTGGCCGGAGGCGAACCGCCGACGTTGACCGGCGCGGATGTGCATCCGCGCGAGGTGGAAGGGGTGTTTACCGGACTGCTGCGCTTGCGCGACGCGTTGCGGGCGAACGACACGCTGGGGATTCAGCGGGCGATCGACGTGCTCGACGCGGGGACGACGACCGTGAATTTCGCGCGGGCGGAGATTGGGGCGCGGCAGCGATCGCTGGACGTACTGCAAGCGCGACTGGAGTCGGAAGAGGTTGACTTGCAGGCGAGCTTGTCGTTGGAGATCGACGTCGACATCACCGAGGCGATTTCGAGCTTCACGGCGCGGCAGGCTTCGTTCCAGGCGTCGTTGCAGACGGCGGCGCAGACATTGCGGGTGTCTTTGCTGGATTATCTGTAGTGGGCCGATCGCTGCGAATGGTGGCAAGGTGTGACGGTTGTTTCGGTTGTGGTTTTGGCAGCGGTGGGATGCGTGCGGTAGAGCGCTGCTTTTGGTGGCGGTTGGGGGGCCGGCGGTCGATTTACACAACAAGCGCTTGGGGCGACCACGACCTCCGTCGAAGGGCTTGCAAGGATGCAACTCAAGACCACCCGTTTCGGACTCGTCGAGATCCAGTCGGACGACGTGATCCATTTTCCCGCCGGCTTGATTGGCCTGGAGCATTGCCGGCAGTGGGTGCTGTTGGCCGACGCGACGAATGACGCGCTGGCCTGGCTGCAATGCGTTTCGGAGCCGGAAGTGGCGCTGGCGGTCGTCAGCCCGGGGCGGTTCGTGCCTGGATACCAGGTGCGCGTTTACCGCGGGGAGTTGGCGCCGCTACAATTACAGAGCGTGCGGAACGCGCAGGTTCTGGCGGTGGTCGGCAAGAACGAGTCGAAGCTGACGCTGAATCTGAAGGCCCCTTTGGTGATCAATCTCGATCGCCGGGCCGGTC
>CAZUBB010000275.1:0-4232 GCA_964618485.1 uncultured Pirellulales bacterium | reverse complement strand
TGCTCGGCTTTGCCAAACTCAATGACATCGCCTTCACGAGCTTTGAAGACCTGGTCGGCGGCACGGCTGTTGACCAGTTCGTCTTCGTCGACGGTGGGGCGATTCTCGCCACGCTCGATGGCGGCGATGGCGAGGACGTGCTCGATTACTCCGCGTTCACGACGCCGGTCGAGGTTGACTTCAGCGCCGACGGCGCGAATGGCATCCTTGGCTTCGCGAATATTGAGTCATTCCTCGGCGGCACCGATAGCGACACCGTCTTCGGGTCCAACGCGCCGAACACCTGGAATCTCGCCGGAACGAACGCCGGCGAAGTGAACGGTTTCGCGTTCACCGATTTTGAAAACCTCACCGGCGGAACCGACGCCGACACGTTTATCTTCGCCGATGCGGCCTCGGCCGACGGCGTGATTGATGGCGGGGACGGCGACGACACGCTCGATTACTCGGCCTATACCACGCCGGTGGAAGTCAATCTCGAACTCGGCACGGCCACCGGGACGGGCGGCATCGCCAACATCGAGAATTTCATCGGCGGCACTGGTAGCGATACGCTCATCGGCCCGAACGCGGCGAACGCCTGGAACATCACGGCGCAAAACACCGGGGACGTGGCGGGCGTGACGTTCGCCAGCTTCGAGAATCTGACCGGCGGCACGCTGGACGACGTGTATCTCTTCGCCGACGGCGTCGGAGTCGACGCTGTGATCGACGGCGAAGATGGAACCGACACGCTCGATTACTCCGCATACACCACGCCGACCGCCGTCGACCTCTTGGCAGGCACTGCAACGGGCACGGGAGGCATTGAGGACATCGAAGGGTGCCTCGATTGCACGTTGAACCTGCTGGGTCGCCGCAGCGGACTGTACCCACGTTCGGCCGCGCCGGCGCGGATCGAGTTTCAAGAGGGCGGTGACGCAGAGCTCGATCCGTTCGATGGGTTCGATCCCGCCTTCGACGCGGTCGCCGCACACGCGTTGAGCTCAGCGAAAGCGCATGCTGCTGACCGTGACAGCGCGGTGGACGAACTGATGCAAGCGGTTGGCGATCGCTGGTGGAATCCGGAAACGGCGCCGTCGAAGCCCGTGAACAAGCGGCGATTCACTCGGTAGCCGCTGTAGGCGGCGAGGAGGATCTTTGGATGCAGTACGCGGTCGGTGACTACGCTGGCTTCGCCGCCATACAGCTGATGCGCAATTTGCGATCCGAGTGCGCCGTGGCGATTTGAATGCCGTCGGGGTGCAGGTCGCCGTCGCGGGCGAGCGCGGGGAGCGCGAAGCGGTGGAACTCCTTGGTTTCCGCGTTCTTGAAGAAGAGCAGCGTGCCGCCGGTACTGCCGCCGGCGGTCATGATGGCGTAACCGTCGGGATGATACTGCAAGCGCCACGCTGAGCCCTTCAGATCGGCCGGCTCGTAACGGTGCGCCGCCGCGCCGGTTTCCCAATCGAAGACGAGCGCGAGCGGATCGTGCACCGCGCCGAGGGGGTTCTCTGCTTTGTGCAGTCCGCCGCAGGCGACGTACTTGCCGTCCGGATTGACCGCGATCGTGCGCACGCCGCCGAAATCGACTTGCTGGCCGCCGTTGTAGCTGTGGAGATCCTTAGCGTCGAAGGTGCGCACGATCTTGCCGGAAGCGAGTTCCCACTGCTGCACGATGCCCATCAGGTCGCCGGAGAGGAGTGATTGTCCTTGCGGATGAAATTCGACGCTCCACACCGGGCGTTCATGTCCCGACAGTTCTTGGACCAGCGTCCCATCGGCGGCGTTCCAGACGCGCACCTTGGCGTCGTTGCCGCACGAGGCGAGGAGCGTGCCGTCGGGACTGGTCGCGAGCGCGCGGAGCCAGCCTTGGTGTGCTTCCACCGTGCGGATCGGCTTCGCTTCCGCCGCGGCCGTCGGCCACCAGATGAGGCGTCCTTCGTAACCGCCGGTGACGACGGTTTCGCCGCCATCCGTGAACGCGATCGCACGAACCCAACTGTCGTGCCCGGTGTACGTCGTTACGGCGCCGTCGGCGAGCGCGTAGCGCAGCACGCTCTGATCCTCCGCGCCGGCGAACACATAACGCCCGAGCGGATCGAACTGGCAGGAGACGAACGGGCTCGAATGTTCCCACTCGGTGGCGACATACGTCTGCACGGGATCAGCGGTTGTTGACATAGGGCACGTTGGGATTTTGAACCGCGGAGGCGCAGAGATGCTGAGAGGAAGAGGGAGGGGAGGTTGGCCGCGAAGAACACAAAAAAAGAAACAGGGAACTAAGAAGATTGGGGAATGAGCAATTGAAGATCAATAAGAGAAGTCATCGCATCGGTGACGAATTCGTTCTTCCCTCTCTGCGCCTCCGCGCCTCGGCGGTGAAGATTGAAACGGTGTAAATCACGCCAGCAGCTCTTCGATGGCGTGGGCGGCGGGATCGGCGATGGGGACTTCGCGGCCGGCGAGGTTAAAGTTGCCGGTGGGGTCGACGCCGACCGCGCGCAAGTAGGTATGGAACAGCGCGCCGTGGTCGACCTGGCGGTCGATCACTTCGGTGCCGTTGTCGTTGGTCTTGCCGATCACCGCGCCGGGCTGGATGCCGCATCCACCCATCACGACGCTCCAGGCGTGCGACCAGTGATCGCGGCCGTAGTAGAGATTGATGTTTGGCGTGCGGCCGAACTCGCTGAGCACGACGACGAGCGTGCTTTCCAGCATGCCGCGCTCGGCGAGGTCCTGAATCAGCGTAGCGAACGGGCCGTCGAA
This sequence comes from uncultured Pirellulales bacterium, assembly GCA_964618485.1. Lineage (GTDB taxonomy): Bacteria > Planctomycetota > Planctomycetia > Pirellulales > JALHLM01 > JALHLM01. The sequence goes on along the minus strand of CAZUBB010000275.1, from coordinate 1,484 downwards.
TTCGCCGACTTGTTCCAGGTGAAAATCGAAGTTCTCGTTGTGCGTGTCGTAGTTGGAGTGCGAAACCTGCACGCAGGTGATGCCGTTCTCGAGCAGCCGCCGCGCCAGCAGGCAATGGCGGCCGAAGTCGCTCTTGCCGTAGCGATCCTGGGCGCGCTCCGGCTCTTTCGCCACGTCGAACACGTCGCGCTGCTCCATGAGTTGCAGCGCCTGTTCGTAGCTGTACGTGTAGGCGTCGGTTTCCGCGGTGCGCCGGCGGTGAGCGAAGCGATCGTTGATTTGCCGGCGCAAACTGTTGCGCGCCGCGTCGGCCTCGATGGTGAGCGACGCTTCGCGCGACGTATTCGCGGGCGGATTGCCGTTACCGAGGGCCACGCTGGCGTACTTCGCGCCGAGGTACGCGGAATCGTTCCCGCGCCCTCCTCCGCCGCCGGGCGTTATGCGGATATGTCCTGGCAGCGGGCTATCGTCCGGCATGTTGCACTTCGCGACGACGGCGCCGATGTGCGGATGCTCCATGCCCGGCACGGTGCGGCGGCCGGTGAGCATCAGGTACGCGCCTTTGCCGTGATCATCCTCGGCCGTGTTCACGCCGCGAATCACCGCCAGATGATGCATCTGCTGGGCGGTCTTCGGCAGCAGCTCGCTGATGTGCAGGCCTGGCACCGACGAGGGGATCGCGCGGAACGGTCCGCCGGTGTTGGTCTTGGGCTTCGGATCCCAGCTTTCCAGTTGGCTCAGGCCGCCATGCATGTTGACGACCAGCACGCGCTTCTGCTGACTCGCCAATTGCGCCGCCGCCGCGGGATGGACGAAGGCGCCCAAGCCGCCGACGACCGCGCCGGCCGCCATGGTCCCGAGGAACCGCCGCCGCGCCAGCAAATGGTCCGCCGAACCACAGGCATAGTTGCATTGCATGGGAAGGGGCTCCGGGGGAAAGGGAAGGAGTTCGGAGTACGGAGTACGGAGGGCATCGCCGTTCAGTATTCGTGCTTCAACATTCGTACTCCGTACTCCATGCTCCGTACTTCTTTATTCCGCCCTCTCACGTTCCAAAACGAAACTCGGCTGAGGTGATCAGGGCCCATACGATTTCTTGGACGGCGGCGGCACGGTCGGTAGTGCGGGGGGCGAGGTAGGCTTGCAGCGTGGCGACTTCTTCGGGCGTTGGTGGGCGCGTGAAGACGGTCAAGTAGAGTTCGTCCGCGAAGGCTTGCGCGTCGGTGAGGTTGATCAGGCGTTCCGACAAATTGCCGCCGCCGGGGGCCAGCCAGGAGCGGAGTTCGCCGCCGTTGGCGAAAAACAATGCTTGGTCGGCCGTGGCTTGGAAGACTTGCTGCGGTTGGCCGGGAGCGCCACCGAAGAGACTTACGAACGTGCCGACGCTGCCTTGCAGGTTTTCGTAGGCCTTTTGTTCCACGAGGAGCGCTTTCGCGCGGGCTCGCTCTTCGGGCGTTTCCGTGCTTCCTTCTGTGGGATGCGCC
>CAZUBB010000274.1:1617-4246 GCA_964618485.1 uncultured Pirellulales bacterium | reverse complement strand
CCAATCGGGTTCAATGACGACGAGCAGCTGGTCGATCAACGTATGAAGACTAGCGGAAGAGAAACTGGCCGGGTCGCTTCGTAACTCGAAAGAAGCGATCTGCGTCAACCCGGCGATGAGCTTCTGCAACGCGTCGAAATCGGCATTGGCCGCCAGCTCGCGCGACCTTCCCAGGTTAGCGCACACGACGGAAATCGCGGAGCAAAAATTGCGAATCTCGTGAGAAACGGCGCCGGCCAGCAACCGGTGATGGTCGACAAGTTGGCGAAAATTCTCGCGTTCGCGCTCGCGCACTTCCTCGGACATATCAACGAGAATCGCCGCCAGCGCGTGTTCGGCGCCGGCTCCATACGTGGAAAACCACGCCTGCACCGGAAACGTGGCTCCGCTGGCGCGGCGGCCCCAGGCGGAAACTGAGGTCCGCACCTGCCGGTCCGGAGGAATCGCCAGCGCCCCCACGAAGAGCGGAAAGTGCGGCTCGACCGAAACGCCGACCAGCGTGCCGGGTGCGAAGCCGAACATCTCATGCGCCGCGCGATTCGCCGCGGCCACCGTAGCATCCGCGGCCAGCGTGAGAATAGCGGCCGGGCTGCTTTCGACGAGGATGCGCAGTTGCTCTTCGGCGCGGCGGCGCAAGCGCTGTTCGAGGTCCAATCGCGCGAAATGCTCGACCAGCACCCGGCGATTGTTGCTGACCTCGAACACCAGCAAGCCCGCGGCCGAATACGCAAGCGCCGCCATCAGGAACCGCGCGAACGACTCGATATTGGACAGATAAGGCGTGAACTGGCCGCGGACCACGGCGCAAATCACCGCCATCATGATGACCTGCCAGCGATTGAGCACCAGGCCGGAGATGGCGACCGGCAACGTGTAAAGAATGCCCAGCGAAACGTCGAACCGCACCTGCCACTCGACCAGCGCCAGCAATGCCAGCAGCACCCAACTCACGATCAAGATGTTCCGACGCGCCGCGGGCGAATCCTGAACCTTAAACCCCATGAAAGACAGTCTGGTGGGCATGCGAGAATTATAGCCGTGCGCCCCCCCCCTTCGTAGGCAGGTTGGCCAAAAGATAGCCGCGGCTATCGAGCGATGGCGCTTTCGCACTATCTCAAGAGATTCGATTGATAGCTGGGAAACTCGCGCGATTCGCCGAATAGTTAGGACATGATCGTTCAAGACTATCTGCCGTGGCTCCGCGTGTGGCCGAAGCTGTCCAAGCGGCTTTGGGTGCTGTTCTTCTACGACTTCTCCGTGGCGGCGCTGTACGTCTTCGGCGGACTGCACTTCCTGGCGATGTCCGGGATTCCCGTCACCATCCTCGGCTCGGCGATCGGCGTGTTCCTCGCGTTTCGCACCAGCAGCGCCTACGAGCGGTGGTGGGAAGCTCGCATTCTCTGGGGCGGGCTGGTGAATTATTCCCGCACGCTGGTGCGGCAAGCGGTTACCTTGATTCGGCCGGTGAACGCAGCGACGCGCGATCTGCCCCGAGCGCTCACGATGAAGCAGATAGCGTTCGTCTACGCATTGCGCTGCCATCTGCGCGGCCAGTGCCCCTTTCCCGAATTGGCTAACGCGTTGCCGGAGGAAGAAGTCGAATCGCTGCGCAAGTACCGGAACGTTCCCGCGGCGCTACTCCTCAAGATGGGCAAAGACATCAGCTTTGCGTACGAGGAAGGCGCTCTCGACTCGATCCGCCTGGCCGCCATCGACGAAACGCTCACGCAACTCGCGAACGTGCAAGGCGCGTGCGAGCGAATCAAGAACACGCCGCTGCCGCGGCAATACGATTACTTCCCGCGGCTGCTCGTCACCTTCTTCTGCCTGCTCTTGCCGCTGGGCTTTGTCGAAGAGTTCGGGCTGCTCACGCCGGTTGCGTCGACGTTCGTGAGCTTTGCGTTCATGGTGCTGGAGAGTATCGGCCGCGATATCGAAACGCCGTTCGCCAACACGATTCACGACACGCCCATGACGGCGCTCACGCGCACGATTGAAATCGACTTGCGCCAACATCTGGACGACCAGGACGTACCCGACGCGCTCGAACCAGTCTCGGGCTTCGTCTACTAACTGCGAGAGGGGATGGCCGATGCACGACTCCGCCGAACTCAAGGTTCTGTTTGCCACGAAGTTCACGTCCAATTGCTTCAGCGCGATCCGCGCCGTCGCCCAGTTGGCGAACACCTTTCGCGTCAGCGTCACGATCGCCCGCGTCGACGCGGCGGACGCTCCGCCAAACCGGGCGCTGCGATCGTTCTTCGCCGAGGCGGACCACTACGAGTCGTGCCGCCGCGTGCAGTTGCATGGCGATCCGGTTCAGGCGATCGCCGAGTTGGCGCGCAGCGGCGCCTACGACCTGGTTCTCGCGCCGCGTTCCTCGCATCGAGGAATTCCGCGGCCGCTGCACCGTTCGAAGCGAGCCACACTGCTGAAGTGCGGTAACGTTCCCGTGTGGACCGGAGCGCAGTGGCTGGAGTCCGCTGATTTTATGCGTCCCTACCGCACGATCGCCGTGGCCATCGACGGCCGAAACGATGCGCTGCAGCACGTGCGACTCGCGGCGTCGTTTGCGGCGCGCGTCGGTGCGAATCTGCGGTTGCTTACCGTCGTGCCGACGATTAGCGAA
>CAZUBB010000274.1:1217-1607 GCA_964618485.1 uncultured Pirellulales bacterium | reverse complement strand
TCGTTTCCAGCGGAATCGCGCCCGAGCCGCTGAGCGCCGATGTCGCCGTGGATCGCATGCGCGAACTCTTGGGCGGCTGGAGCCAGATGCCGACCGTCGACGTCGCGGTCGGCGCACCCGAGAAAGAAATCCCGCGCATGGCCGGGCGTTGCGGCGCCGACCTCCTGTTCCTCGCCGACTCGCAATGCTACGCCGGCCTCTTTTCGCGTCACATCAGCCGCACCATCGACGACGCACCCTGCGGTGTCGTGGCGGTCCCCGCCTCCATTTCGCCCGATTTTAACTGGACGTTCACGCGCAGCATCCCGCACGCTCGGAAGCTCGCGCCCGGACTCGATCGCCATCCGGCCGGTGGGCGTTTGATCTCGCAGTACGAACGCTAGCATTCGC
>CAZUBB010000274.1:0-1202 GCA_964618485.1 uncultured Pirellulales bacterium | reverse complement strand
GAGCCGGAAGCGTCAGCTCCCGGAGCTACGCCCGCTTTCGCTCCCAAGCGCTTTCGTGCTCACGACCGTCGCGCGCATGTCGCCGACCCGCCAAGATCGGCGTCCCGTCGGTTTCCCCCGGCGTTCCTGGACGAACCATCCCATTTGCGGGACAATGCCCCACGGTTCGCTGGAATACCAAGCCGTGGCTCTCGGTAGGCGCTTTCTTACCAGGGCGACGCGCGCGAAACGACAAGGAGCGCGAGATTGAACGCCAAGACGCTGCCATTGACCGAGCGCCCCGCCTGGAAGGCGCTGGAAACGCATTATTCGCAGATTAAGCCGCTGCATCTGCGCGACCTCTTCGCCGGCGATGCCGGCCGCGGCGAACGCCTTTCGCTCGACGCGGCGGGGCTTTTCCTCGATTACTCGAAGAACCGCGTGACCGATGACAGCCTGCGGCTGCTGTTGCAGCTCGCCGAGGAGTGCGGGCTGCGCGAGCGCATCGACGCGATGTTTCGCGGCGACAAGATCAACATCACCGAAAGGCGCGCGGTATTGCATACCGCGCTCCGGGCGCCGAAAGATGCCAAGATCTTCGTCGACGGCGTCAATGTCGTGCCGGAAGTCCATGCCGTGCTGGATAAAATGACCGGCTTCTGCGACAAAGTCCGCGCTGGCAAGTGGCTGGGACACACCGGCCGGCCGATCCGCAACGTCGCCAACATCGGCATCGGCGGTTCCGACCTCGGGCCGGTGATGGCGTACGAGGCGCTCAAGTTCTATAGCGAGCGCTCTCTGACGTTCCGCTTCGTCTCCAACGTCGACGGCACCGATTTCGCCGAAGCGGTGCGCGATCTCGATCCGGCCGAAACGCTGTTCATCGTTTCCTCGAAGACCTTCACCACGCAAGAGACGATGACCAACGCCGAGAGCGCGCGGAGTTGGACGCTGGCGGGGCTCGGCGGCGACGCTATCGCCGTGGCGAATACGCCGGGGTTAGCCGGTTCACTGCTGGTGGGATTCTGGGACTGGGTCGGCGGGCGCTATTCGATGGATTCGGCCATCGGCCTGTCGACGATGCTGGCCATCGGTCCCGAGAACTTTCGCGACATGCTCGCCGGCTTTCACGAAATGGACGAGCATTTTCGCCAGGCGCCGTTCGATCGCAACTTGCCGGTCCTGATGGCGCTACTCACCATCTGGTACGCCGATTTGTTCGG
>CAZUBB010000273.1:0-4313 GCA_964618485.1 uncultured Pirellulales bacterium | reverse complement strand
GCCGGCATCAACGCAGTGAAGTAGTGAGCGCTTCTACCCTTTCCCTGCCTCCTCCCTGCAACTGAGCGGAATTAGCAGTTACTCGCTCGGCGTCGCGGTGGGCACGATATCCGGCGCCGATTCCGCAGGTTTCTCGGTGCGGGCCGAGTCGAAGCGGCGGAGGCTGAGTTGGTATTGGCGCCAGCCGAGGAAGGCCACCGCGGTGGCCGCTACGGCGAGCGCCGAGGTAATCGCCGGCATGAACCCAAGGCAGGCCAGAACGATCATCAGGAACGCGACGCCGCCGCCGCCCAGAAGAATGCGGTTGAGGCGTTTCTGGGCCGATTGCTTTTCCGAGTGCCGGTCGAGCGCTCCCTTGGCCGTGATATTGGCGATTTCACGAAGCTTCGACAGATCGACCGCCTGCTCTGGTTTGGGACGATCCGGTCGTCGCGGCGCGCGTTCGACCGGCGCCGCCGGTTTCGCGGGGGAGGGTTCTGGCGTGGCGGACTTGGCTTCCGCCGGCGACTGGGATGCCCTGCCGCCCGACGGTGCTGGGCCCTTCGACTTGTCACTGGCGCGCTGCAGCAACTGCTGCATATAGTCGTGGATGGAATCCTCATCCTCGCCGGCTTCGGACGCCGAGCGCGAAGCGGCGCGGCGATCGTGTTCCGGCTCGTTCTCGACGGCGACCGCCTCTTGATAGGTCCCTGCGGCGCCTCCCGCCCGGAGTTGTTCAAACTCCGCGAGCGACTTCTGCAATTGACGCTCGCGTTCTTCGAGCTCCTCCTGGAACTGCCGGCTCTCTTGCTCCCAGCGTTCGCACTCGCGATCCCAGCGGCGACGCTCTTCTTCCCAGGTCGCACGCTGCTCTGCTAGCGCCTCACGCTCCTCCGCCAGTCTCACCTGCACGGCGCCTGCGTCCTCGGCGCCGGCCGGCAGCGGGACTGCGTCCCGTTGCGTAGCAACTTCTGCTTGTGCGGTGCGCCACTGACGCTCATTCTCGGCAAGGGCGGCCTGCGATGCCTCGACGGCCTTGCGCTCGGCTTCCACGTGGCGCGCCAGTTCCGCGATCGCCTCGCGGTCGCTCGATTGCTTCGCCTGGTCAACCGCTAACTGAGCGCGCTGCGACTCGAGCTGATCGCGCTCCGCATGAATGGCTTGGCGTTCCGCCCGAAGTGCGTCGCGCTCGGCTTGAAGCGCCAAACGCTCCGCGTCGAGGGTCTGGGCGCCCCGTTCGATTTCCGCCTCACGTTCCGCTTCCACGCGGGCAGCCAGTTCTTCGACCGCCGCGCGGTCGGCTACTTGCTTCGCTTGTTCGGCGGCCAGTTCGCTGCGGAACGCTTCGAGTTGATCGCGTTGGGATTGAAGCGCCTGGCTACCCGATTCGAGCTGGTCGCGTTCCGACTGAATTGCGTGACGCTCCGTTTGCAACCCGTCTCGCTCCGCTTCAAGCGCCGCGCGCTCGGCGTCGAGTGCTTGCGCGCGGCGATCGATCTCGGCCTGCCGGGCGTCGAGTGATTCGCTTTGCCGGCGGAGCTCCTGGGCGAGGGCGTCGGCGACGCGCTGTTCGGCTTCCCGGTCATGGTCGGCAGCGTCCGTGGCTTCCAGCACCTCCAGCTCGACGTCATCGAGCTGCAGCCGGTCGCCGGAGCGGAGCGGAGCGTCCTGGAAATCGGCGCCGTTCAATCGTGCCCGGGGCGACAGGGCGCGGACCACGTCGTGGGCCTCGCCGCGGAGCACGAAGCAGTAGCAAGGCTCCAGTTTCGGGCCGGCGAGGCGCAGCGTGCAGTCGGCGTCGGCGCCGATCGAAACCTTCTGCCCGGTCAGCAGCACTACCTGCGCGGGGCCGGCGTTGTGCCGCGAATGCACCCGGAGAGTGAGTTCCTTGGCCGGCATCCCCAAAACGGTCGCGGGGGCCTCGAGTTCCGTGAGCTGCGTCATCGCATTCCTGCCCGATTCGGAGTGTCTTACGGGGCGGCCGCCCGCGCCATGCGCGCGGTAGTGCCCCACAATCAACTACGTCACGCCGTGGGCGGCGTCAAAGCGGGCGGGATCACCGCGGAAAACGCGACATGGACGCAAAAAGGGAGTGCGATGTTTGGGGCGATCGAAATCTCGACCAAGTGGGGACAGAATTCGAGTTTTTGCGTTGATGTGGGCTGTGGGAGGCGTCTCCGACGCCGAACGGCGAGGACCGCGCTTTCAGTTCCACGCGTTGAGCGCGCTCTATTCGGCGACAGAGTCGCCTCCCACAGACGTCGCCAACGGCCTTTCCTTCTTCGCGCCTTTTCGCGTTTTTCGCGGTGAATCCCCAGGCCTAAGCGGCGACCGGCAAAAAGTGCTGGATAAATGCGCGGACTTTGCCGATTATTCCTCGGCCGACGAGGCTGACGCGCAAGTCGCAAAGACTCATGTCGGCGGAGCGCCAAATCGCGAAAGTGTCCGGTTCCACGAATTCTCGCGGCGCCGGGACGCGACTGGATTGGCTTCGATGGACGCAAACTGTTGGGCGACAAGCGGTTGCGGTTTTTTTGGAAAATGGTATTGACAAACCGCGGAAAGCGCCCCTTTCCGCAAACTCTCCCGCTTGGCGTTCGTACTATAGTTTGTGTGCCGCAAAGACCATGGAAGCCGTAGGACGGTGGAAGTGCCGGGGCGGACGGAACAATTTCGCAGGCAATGAACAGGGTCGTTCGACGCTGGGTTGACGCGCGGGATCGGTCTTCGCGACGCGGCCTGAGATCGGACAACAGAGGCGAGGCAAACATGGGACGCAAGGATTCGACGATGACAATGCGCCAAATCCTGATCAACCGGCGCGATGCGCTCCGGCAGGTACTGGCAGGAGACTTGAGCCAGCTCAAGCAACTCAGCAAGCAGACCTCGGGGGACGTCGTGGACGCCGCCCTCGACTCTGCTCAGGATGAAATCAACTCGCAGCTCGCCGAAGTGGAGAGCCGCGAACTGGCGATGATCGAAAATGCGCTGGAGCAGATGCGCAACGGCCAATACGGCCTGTGCGAAAGTTGCAACGTGAAGATTCCGATGCCACGGCTCCGAGCGCTGCCGTACGCCACGCTGTGCATCGAATGCCAGCGCGAGCTGGAACGGTCCGGCGGAGGCCGCGGCGGCGATGTCGATTGGGGCCGGGTGTTCGACGCTTCGGGCGGCGATTCCGACCTCAGCATCAACGAGCTGGAAATCGACGTCCAATAGTCGGACTGTACGGGATGTGCGCCCTGCGGGGCGCACCACCGTTTTGGCCGGCGGCGATAACCTGTGATATACTCTCGATGCACGCGCCGCCCTGGGGCGGCGCGTGCATCTCGCTTTGCGCTAGTCCAGGAATCCCGCCATGACGCGCTTCAGTGCCGGATTGCGCCGCGGAGTCGCCGCGTGCTGCTTACTGAGTGTGGGCCTTCTTGGGGCGACGGCCGCCGTCGCTCAAGAGCCTTCGCCGGACGAGCCCTTGAGCGTCGAGCAGCGCGACCGGTTGTTCGACGACCTGGCGCTGCGGGCCGCCGAATTCGAGGCGCGGAACATTCTCAAGCAGGTCGTCCGTCTGGCCGGCCCTTCGGTCGTGCATATCGAGGCCGAGAAGGAAGAGACTGGGCGCGCGACGTTCTACGGCCGTAGCCGGATGATCGAAGAAGCCGGCTCCGGCGTGATCGTGCAGTACCGCAACGGCATGTACGTGCTCACGAACCGGCACGTGATCAAGGACGCCAAGCTCTCCGATATCACCGTCCACCTGCACGACGGCCGGCAGCTCACGCCGGTGACCGTGCGTTTCGACGAGGAGACCGACATCGCCGTGCTGGCGATCAGCGACGCCGATCTGGTCGCCGCTCGGGTCGGTAACAGCGCGTCGATGGAGATTGGCGACTTCGTCGTCGCCATGGGGAGCCCCTTCGGATTGAGCCAGTCGGTGACGATGGGCATCATCAGCGCCAAGGGGCGTTGGAACCTCGAACTCGGCGACGGCGTCAAGTATCAGGACTTTCTGCAGACCGACGCCGCGATTAACCCGGGCAACAGCGGCGGACCGCTCGTAAACCTGCGCGGCGAAGTGGTGGGCATCAACACGGCGATCGCCAGCAACTCCGGCGGCAACGAAGGGGTCGGCTTCAGTATTCCGATTAACGTGGTGATGAACGTCGCGCGGCAACTGATTGACGAAGGCAAAGTCAACCGCGCCTTCCTGGGCGTGAACCTCGACCAGGACTTCGGCCCGGCCGAGGCGACCCGCATGGGATTGGGGACGTCGCTCGGCGCCCGCGTCAGAAGCGTCCTGCCGGGCTCGCCGGCGGAAGCCGCGGAACTGCGGCCCG
>CAZUBB010000272.1:0-4319 GCA_964618485.1 uncultured Pirellulales bacterium | reverse complement strand
TGGAGCCGATGTCAGCTCTCCCTCGCTAGCGCGTCGGGCTAGTGTAGCGCGCTCGCACGTGAAGTTGGTTACCGTTGCATCGCGTACATGATCAGATTCAACCCCAGCCGGGCGGCGTCTTCGCGGGTGTAGCCTTCGCATTCCATGGAGTCGTGTTTTTCCAGCGCGCAACTGATGTCGTAGCGGGAGAAGATCACCGCGTAACGGTCGTCGATCTTGACGCCGTCCAACCGTGGCGGCGTCGTGATGAGGTCGACCGTGGCGGGGCCTCCGCCACCCGCGCCGCGCGGCGCGGGACGGCGTAGCGTGACCTGGGGAAGCTCGAAGCCGCCGAAGGCGCTCGTGAACATCTCGTGATCGCTGGGGATCGCGTCGAGCTGGTATTCCGGCAGGATCGCCCGCATTTCGTTGGCGAACGACGTCGCGAAGGCCTCGCTAGCGCAGACGCTATTGGCAATCAGCACGCCGCCGCGATCGAGGAACGAGCGCAACTGCCGTCGTTCCTCCTCGCTGAATTGAAACTGGTTCCGCCCGTGCATGAACAGGATCGGATAGCCGTAGAGCTTCGGATCGCTGAGGCTCACTTCGCGATGATCGGTGCTGACGCGGACGCCGGACTTTTGCGACACGAAGCGGAGCAGGTTCGGTAGCGCGCCCGGCGCCACGTCATGGCCGCCGGCGTGAATCAGATTCGGCAGCCGTAACGCGCCGCGTTCGCTGCCGTCCTTCAGGCCGTCGGCGACGAGCGAGCTGGGGATTTCATCTTTATACTTAAGTTCCCGGCCCGTGGCGTAGGCCAGCACGTTAATGCCGATGGAATTCGCCGCGGCGATCTGTTTTTTCACCGTTTCGTCATATTCAGCGAGGCGCTCGGGGCGGTCGAGCTCCCAGTAACACGAAAGATTCTCCGGGCAGTAAACGACGCTCGTCCGGCAACCGAAATCGATGCCGTAGAGCTGCTTCACGTATTCCGGGTCGACCCGTTCTTCGGCGCTCCAGATGGAATGCGTCGGCGGCAACAACCGCAGGCGGTATTCCTCTTCCGGGAACATGCGCTCCATCATGGCGCGAAAACCGGTATCGAATTCGGTCCCCTCGCAACATGCTTCCGCGAAGAGGAACCCGCCGGCTTCGATGTACTGGCGGAGACGGTCGATCTGCGGCTGCGTCAACTCGGGAGCGACGCGTCCGCTGATGTAGATCACGGGGGACTGCAGCAAGTCGTCGACCGAGGCCTTCTCGGCGTCGATTACTTGCCAGGTCAAATCGCGCCGCCATTGCTTTTCGACGTAGCTCGTCAGGTGTGCGGCGTCGCGGCGGTGGTTATTCCAGTCGCCGTCCGGCGCGTGTTCCAGCTTGGCCATCAGCACGGGCCGGCGGCCCTTGGAAAGGAACAAGAGCGCCAGGCTCGTAGCGATCACCTTGTCTTGTTCAACCCCCGTGGGATCATTTCGCATCCAGAAACCGCCGCCGAGCTTGTTTTGCCCGCGCAGCAGAAACTCCGCCCCTTCGCGATACCAATCGTGGTCGCCGATGAACCGCCGCGCGGTCAAACGTCCGACGCGTTCGACACCGTACAAGTAGTACAGCAGCCATTTTTCGCTGCGTTCGCCGACGTTGGAATCAACCTGAAAGTTGCGCGCCAGCCAGGCGACGGCGCGTTCGATCGCGTCGTCGTCGGTTTGATTGCCGCAGCATTGCACTTTGCCGCCTGCGACCGAGGCGTCGCCGGCGTTCACCTCGCCGCTGGAGATCACGAGCGCGCCGATCCCCGCGCACGTCATGCTGGCCGTGCCTGGCAACTCCGCTTCGCCTTTCATATAGCTGAACGAGCCGTCGGGCAATTGCGCGGACATCCAATAGTCGTAGGCGCGGCGCCAGGTCTGCGGTTTCACTTTCGCACCGACGCGCTCGGCTTCGTAGAGCGCTAGCAAAGCGAACTGAGAGTTACTGTTGTCGCCGGGCCCTTCGGGATAGCCCCAGGCCCCTTTGCGTGCGCCGCTGGCGAATTGCTGCTGCTCCAGGAAGCGGACGTTTTCCTGAATGAGCAGGATATCCTTCTTGGGTTCCGCTGCGCAAAAGACCATCGTTTGCAGCGAGACCGCATAAACCTTGCGGGGGCGGATCGTGCGGAGATGTGCCAACGACGCCGACACAGCGGGGTCGTCCGGGCGCACTCCGCAGCTCAGGAGCGATAAAGTCGCCAGCGAGCCCTTTGCCCCCGGCTGGTTAAGGTATTCGGACCAACTGCCGTTCGGCGCTTGCTCGCCCTTGAGAAACTTCACGCCGCGATCGATTGCTTCGCTGACAGCTCGCGGGTCGAGATCTTTTCCTTGTTGCTGCGCGCAAACCGGCGAAGCCATCCCAGAAACAATGGCGACCCCAATCCAACCCATGAGCATCCGGCAACATGTCATGTGAATCCTCCGATTCCTCGCCCGCGCGTGCTTTCCCGGCGACGCCCTTGTATTATGGCGAATTCAGGCCGGAAGGAGAATCGACCGAACAGCGCCCCGGACTCTCGCGGCCAGGTAGTACCGTCAGGTGAGTCGTTCGGAACTGCACCGCGCACGCATCAAATGCCCACAAGTTCGCACCGGAGAGGTCGCCCATGCGACGCTATTATGTCGGCCGAATCGGCCGCGGCTGTGTTCCCGCGCTATTAACTGCGTCTCTGATTTTCCCAGCGTCGACCAGCGCGTCTTACCGAGTCGTTGCGCTCACTGGGCAAGCTGCGCCGAGTACGACGGCGGAATTTGTTCGCTTCGGGACGCCGGTCATCAACGGCCAGGGCGAGGTCGCATTTCAGTCGTTTCTCTCCGGGCCGACCACCGAGGTCGTCCCGCATGGCGTTTTCGTTGGCTCGGCGAACTCGATGCAGGCGGCGGCTGTTGCCGGACAGGCCGCCGATGCCGGCGGCGGGGCGCGATTTCGCACGCCGGGCCCGCCTCAGGTGTTGACCGTCGACCGGCAGGTCCTTTTCTACGGCAACATGCTCGACGAGTTCGGCGTTACCTTTGAGAACGCCCACGGAATCTGGGCGGGGGCGCCGACGGATGTGCAGCTTATTGCGCGCAATGGCGCCGGCGTGCCGGGTTTGCCGCACAATAGCGCCTATACTCAGTTCTTCGCGCGGCCTACGTCGTCCGGCGTAATGGGCCTTTCCGCGTCGTTTGATGGCCCGGGGGTCGACGCCACGAACAATAACGCCGCCTGGATCGGCCCGATGACGCCAGGCGGGCAATTGGAAATGATGGCGCGCGCCGGCGACGCCGCCCCCGGCCTTCCGGTCGGCTGGCGGTTTGCTGGGCTGGGCGCTCCCGCGGTCAATGAGCAGCGTCAATTCGCCCTGGCGGCCGTTGCCCGCAATGACTCGGCCTCGGCGCCTTTCGCGCCGGGAATCTGGGGGGGCGAGCCGGGGGATTTGCAATTGCTCGCCTCGTCGCTGTCGCCGGTAACGGGCGCTCCCGATCGCACGTTCAATGATCTTCGGGAGCCGAAGCTCAATCGGTTGGGACACTTTGTTTTCGGCGGCAACCTTGCCGCGGAATCCGAAGAGGAATGGCTGAGCGACACGGGGATTTGGGCCGGGCAACTCGGCGCTAACCACCCGCAGTTGGTCGTTCGCGAAGGGGACGCCGCGCCCGAGTTCGGCGCGGACGCCGTGTTCCGCGGGTCGGCCCCTGGCGTGGAGCCCTTTTACCGGCCGTTCAGCAATCCGGTGCTCGGCGGCTCGGGACGTATCGCGTTCGCCGCGACCGTGTGGGGGGAAGGGATCGACTATGAACACAACGATGGCATTTGGGTTGCTGATCCCGGCGAGGATGATTTCGAGCGGACGCTCATCGCGCGTGAAGGGGAACAGCCGCCGGGCACGCCGGAGGGGACGCGGTTCATCGGGCAAGATCTTTGGGAAGATTTGATTCCCGCCTTCGAGCAGCCGCTCTTGACCACGAGTGGGCAGGTAGTTTTTGAAGCGTCGACCACGGGGCCTTGGGGCGTTCTTGAACGCGGCATTTGGGCCACCGACGGCGGCGGCGACTTGAACCTTGTTGCGCACACCGGAACGGGATTGCGAATTGGCCCCGATGATTGGCGCACGATTTCGCTCATCAAGTTGCTCTCCGGAGGGAGCAGCGACGACGGCTATCTTTCCGCCAATAACGACGCGGGACAACTTACGTTCAGCGTCAACTTCACGGATGGCACTGAGGCGGTGATCGTGGCGTCGATCCAGCCTGGCGATACCGACGCGGACGGCGACGTTGATCTGGAAGACTTGAACAACGTGCGCAACCACTTCGGCGGCGACGGTCTTG
>CAZUBB010000271.1:4098-4388 GCA_964618485.1 uncultured Pirellulales bacterium | reverse complement strand
CCTGGCGGATGATCCCACGAATCTCCCGTTTTGGAGCGCCGTCGGTTTCGGCTTCCTCGGCGGTCTGATCTTGAATCTCATGCCGTGCGTGCTGCCGGTGATCGGGCTGAAGGTGCTCTCGTTCGTCGATCAGGCCGGCAAAGATCGCGGCCACGTCTTCTTGCTGAACGTCGTTTATTCGCTGGGGATCGTGTCGGTTTTCCTTGTGCTGGCAGGGCTGCTGGCGGTCTTCGACCTTGGCTGGGGCTCGCAGTCGAGTTACGCCGGCTTCAATATTCCGATGACGGCGG
>CAZUBB010000271.1:1826-4088 GCA_964618485.1 uncultured Pirellulales bacterium | reverse complement strand
CTGGGAGATTCCGATTCCAGGTTTCGTCGGCGGAAGTTCGGCCACGGCGCTGGCTCGCAAGGAAGGCTTCACCGGGACGTTCACCAAGGGCGTACTCACAACGTTGCTGGCGACGCCGTGCAGCGGTCCCGGGCTGGGCACCGCGCTGGCGTGGTGCGTGGGCAAGCCGGCGCCGCTGATTTTCGCCGTCTTTACCAGCATGGGTCTCGGTATGGCGAGTCCTTATCTGTTGATCGGCGCGTTTCCCAAGCTGGCCCGGTTCCTGCCGAAGCCCGGCGCTTGGATGGAGACCTTCAAGCACTTGATGGGCTTCGTGCTCCTCGCGACCGTCGTTTACATGCTCTCGTTCCTGCGTCCGACGTACGTCGTGCCGTCCGTGGCGCTGCTGTTTGGGCTCTGGTTCGCTTGCTGGTGGATTGGACGTGTCCCCTTCACGGCCACCGGCGGTGAACGCGCCAAGAGTTGGGCGCAGGCGATCGCCGTGGTCGGCGCCGTGTATGTCGTGGCGTTCGTCGGTTGGGAAAGCTGGGCCCCGCGCGCCATTTCGTTCGGGGGCCTACACAACCTGATGGAGTACAAGCAGGAGCGCCGTATTGAGCAGATCCTCGCTACCCGCGGCGGCTTCGAAATCAAGCGCGTGACGGACCCCAGCGCCGAGATTCCCTGGAACCCGTTCACGGCGGAGATTCTCAGCAATCTGCTCGCGCAAAAGGAACCGGTGCTGATCGATTTCACCGCGGACTGGTGCGCCAACTGCAAGACGTTAGAGAAGTATGTTCTCAATACGGATGAGGTCCGCACGCTGCTCAAGCAAGGAGGCGTCGTCCCGCTGCAGGCCGACATGACCGAGGTGTCTCCCGACGCGAACCAGGCGCTGGCCGATCTTCGCTCGAACGGCATCCCGGTCGTCGCGATTTATCCGCCTGGCAGCTCGCAGCCGTCCAAGGTCTTGCGCGGGTTGTTCACGCAGGCGGACTTGCTGGATGCTTTAAAAGAAATCGCTCCGAAGAATGCATCGGCGGAGCGCACGGCCTCGCTCCCGTGACCGACGGCCGCGTCGAGCTGACCGGACTCTTCAACGGAATACTTCATGCTCGTCATCGCGCACCGCGGGTATCATCGCGACGTCCCGGAAAACACGTTGGCCGCGTTTGACGCCGCCGCGAAAGTGGGCGTAGACGGCATCGAGACCGATTTGCGCTGGAGCGCGGACGGGCAGATCGTGCTCTATCACGATCGCCTGGCGCCAGACCGGCGCGAAGTCGGCGAGCATTCGGCGAAGAAGCTCTCGGAACTGGCGGGCTTCGCCGTGCCGACGATGACGGAGGCGCTCGATGCGCATCCAGAGTTGCTGTGGAATCTCGAGATCAAAGACCCGGCGGTGCTACCGGCGCTGTTGCCGCTCTTGCGAAAGTACGTCTCCACGCACAAGCTGCTCGTGTCGTCGTTCTGGCATCCGGCGGTCGAGGCGGTGCGCAGCGAGATCGCCGTCGAGTGCGGCCTGCTGACGGCACACCGGCCCATCGACCCGGTGACCGATCGCCTGGGACGGTTTTCCGACGGGCGCATGGTCCAGGCGTTCGTGTGGCACTTTGACTATCTCTCGCCGGAGCTCGTGGCGCAGACCGTCGCCGCGCACGGCAAGAACTACGTCTACTCGGTCCACACCCGCCGCGACCACGAACGCGCAGTCGCTTGCGGCGTCGACGGCATCATCACGGACGATCCGCCGTTGGCGCGCGAAGTGTTAGCGCAGCGCCGCTAAAGCTCAGTCAAACGATCGATCTCGAATTGAAGAAGTACGCTGGGTGCCTGGGGCTGGGGCAAAAGCTTGGAGCAGCTACGTCGATAGTTCTGGGGCATCGCCGTGTACTCCGAACAAAATCGACGAAGCCCCAGTCGATGGGACTTCGAGATGCAAGTTTGTATGCCCCTGCCCCAGGCACCCGCCGTCGTGCGGAACCGAAAACTAGGCGTTGACGGCGCGTTAGTTCTTTTCGGCGGCCTTGTCCACTTCCGGCAGCGGTTCGAAGAACATCATGTGCTGCCACGGCAGATCGTCATACTCTTCGACCAGCTTGAAGCCGTTGGGCGGGATCTCCTTCATGATCTGCTCTTTGCTCATCTTGTGCAGCAACTTGATCGGCACCTCAGGATCCTCGAGTCGGAACTCGACGAGCACCATCCGCCCGTCGGGCTTGAGGGCCCTGCGCATCGCGCGGAGCATCGGTTCGGGATGCGATAACTCGTGGTAGACGTCCA
>CAZUBB010000271.1:0-1816 GCA_964618485.1 uncultured Pirellulales bacterium | reverse complement strand
AGGAGAATGAGGTCTAACTTTCCTTCCGGCAGCTCGGGATCGACGACGCTCCCGAGGACCGGTTGGACGTTGTGGATGCCCGCCTCCTCGGCGCGCTCGTCCAGCATGTGCAACATTTCCTGCTGGATGTCGACCGCGTAGACGCGACCTTCTTTCGTTACCATTTCAGCCAGTTGCAGCGTATAGAACCCGTTGCCGCAGCCCATGTCGCAGACGGTTTGCCCTGGCTTCACCTTCAAGGCCGTCAGCATGCGTTGGCAGTCCTCTTCCCGCTGCCGCGACTCTCGAGTCAGCCACGAGGCGCCGAGGTAGTGCATCGTCTGGGCGATCTCGCGCCCTTGGTAATGCGTTTCAGCGGGGGGAATTTCAACCGCAGCCGGAACCTCCTGAGCGAACACGCGCGCCGAGATACAAAGCAGCAGGCAAGTCAGCGTTGCGACGCCAGCACGGATAAGTGCAATACTCGCCATCCGCATCGGAAGTTCCCCCAAGGCAAAGTGCAATGCTTGCATTGTAAATGGGTGGGCTGTCGTGTGGGAACCAGGAATCGGATTTCCGAATAGCGAATCGAAGCTTGTCTGTAGGAAGCGACTCCGCCGCCGAATTCTTGGAACGCCGGAACCGCATCAAAGATTCGCTGCGGCGGCGCCAACTCCATCGGCGTCGGAGTCGCCTCCCACTGGGTGAGTTGACGGGGCAGCGGCCAGGCCTAATGATGCGGGTCGACTAACATGACTACGAGGGACGCCGCGGCCCCATGTCTACCGACGAACCGAAAGCGAAGTCCCCGACCTTTGAAGTTGCGCTGGCGCGGTTGGAAGGGATTGTGCGGGATTTAGAGGAGGGAGACCTCGGGCTGGCCGAGGCGCTGGCCCAGTACGAGGCGGGCGTTGGATTGCTGAAGGATTGCCACCAGCTCTTGGAGCGGGCGGAGCGGCGGATTGAGCTGTTGAGCGGCTTCGACGCCGAGGGGAACCCTGTGACCGTTCCGTTTGACGATACCGCGTCCGCCGTGGCGGAGGCGGAAACCAAGCAGCGCTCGCGGAAGCGTTCGGCAGGGTCGGCCCGGGGCGCCGCCGAGCGGCCGGATCAAAATGCGAGCAATCCCCCCCAGATAGACGAACTGCCGGGGCTGTTTTAGAATGGGGTCGGCCTGGCAGATCGGGTGATTTGGATTAGCCCGCCGCCGGACCGATTTTCCACCCCCTGGGGCGGCAGGATTTCTGCCTCGCAACACGGTGAGCGCCACGGTTGAATCGTTTCCCCAGTTGGCGGCCGAGAGAGCGCCGCGCGTCGAAGCGGCGCTGCGACGATATATCGAACGTCTGCCGGAAGGTTGTCCCGACCGATTGCGCGAGGCGATCGCGTACAGTTTGTTGGCTCCCGGCAAGCGTTTACGGCCGCTGCTCGTGTTAATGGCGGCCGAAGCGTGCGGTTCGGAAGAGAACGATTCGGCGTTGGCCGCGGCGTGTGCCGTGGAGATGGTGCATTGCTACTCGCTGGTGCATGATGACTTGCCGGCGATGGACGACGACGACCTGCGCCGCGGGCGGCCGACGTGCCACAAGGTTTACGGCGATGGGTTGGCGATCCTGGTCGGCGATGCGTTGCTGACGCTGGCGTTCGATGTGCTGGCGCACGACGTGCGTCCCGCGACAGCCGCGGCGGAGTGCGGCGGCGTGCTAGCGAAAGCCGCTGGGGCGTCGGCGCTGGTAGGCGGCCAGGCGGATGATTTGGCGGGGATCGACGCGGCGAACGACCTCGAATCGCTGCTGTCGATTCACCGGCGGAAGACCGGGGCCATGTTCCTGGCGTC
>CAZUBB010000270.1:2662-4389 GCA_964618485.1 uncultured Pirellulales bacterium | reverse complement strand
AGTTCGCCGATCTTCGATTCCGGGATCGCCGCGAAATCGATGATCACGTTTTCTCGCTGTTTCGGGTCGCGGATGCCGCGGAGCACGCCGTCGCGATCGTTCTCCGGCGCGCCTTTGACGTAACACTGCGTCGTGAACTTCTCCTGCTTCGGGACTTTCACCGCGAAGTGAATGTGCGGCGTGCGCCCTGGGTACACGACCGGCTTGATCGTGCGGAAATAGTACTCGCCGGTCTTGCCGGTGACGAAGCGCCCGAAGCCTTGGAAATGCTTGTCGAGCGTGGCGCGATCTCCCCCGCCGGTGTGCAGATAGACGCCGTTGTTGTCGACCTGCCAGATCTCGACCGCGGCGTTGCGGACCGGGTTCCCCTTGGCGTCGAGAATCCGACCTGTCAGGTGCGTGATTTCCCCCACGGCCGGCGTCAGCTCGTCGTTCACGATCAGCAGATCGTTGTCCGTATCGAGCGGCAGGTGATCCGGGTAGAACGGCCCCTCGGTTTGTTCCGGCGTGCGCGTCAGCTCTTCAGCGAACGCGCCGGGCTTCGACCAGGCCGCCAGCGACAGTGCCGCGACTCCTCCCACGAACTGACGACGGGAAACCGACGGCCAATGTAGCGACATGGTGGGCGCTCCTGAGCGAGTTCCGATAGAAGTGAAGCGGGCGATGAGATTGTAACCAGCGAAATCGCCTCCGGTTTCGCCCCACCGTCCAAAAGGCGGCGGAAACGCGGATTCCGAAGGAGCGGTTCACCCTGGCTACCCCCAAATTCTAATTCCCCAGCGCGAACGATGTACAGGGCCGCGAAGCGTCTTGCGGCGCAACAACATTCCACGAACCCGTCGCGCCAGCGAGGGAGAGTGGACGTTGAATTCATGTTCCGCATCGAACATGGTCCCGCGTCAACTCTCCCTCGCTAGCACGTCGGGCTAGTAGTGGGAGTTCAGCCAGGGACGTCTAGAAGCCCCAAACCAATCGCGCCATGAACGTACTGTCGACGTCGTAGTCCTGGTCGACAGAGGCGTACTCCAGCGCGCGGCCAAAGACATAGCCGGTTTCGAGGCGACTCGGCGTCAGGCCGGTCGGCTTGCGCTCCAGGCCGAAAATCACCCGGTAATCCTGGTAGGTCAACTCATCGGGCGAACCGTCCTCGCGAACGACCGCCCAGGTGCCGCCGCCGAATTCGCCGGAGATGTAATACCACCATTCCGCGCCGCTGGCGTCGAACTCGTCGAAGCGGTACGTCCGCCAGGCGAAGCGCGGCCGCGGGAAAATCAGCTCAACGCGGCGATCAGGAGTCGGCGTCCACGTCAGGCCGACCGCGGGCAGGACCGTTACGTCGTTGCGATCGAGATACACCACGCCGAGCGCCACCTTGGACTTAGGCGACCAGTCGTAAAGTGCAATGGCCCGACCCGTAACGCGAATACCGTCGTCGCTCCGCCGCTCGAAATCGCTGTAGTAACCGACGGCCACCGCAACGTCGAGCATGAGTTTTTCGCTGAGGCGGCGCGGAAACCGGGTCTCCAGCCATGCGTCGTGGAGTTGCGGGGGGACGTCCAGGTCGGCCGGACCGTCGAGCAGGTGCAGGCCATAGCCCGGCGTGAAAATTACCGGCGCCTCGCGCGAAGGAAACGGAAAGCCAAATGAGGCCTGCGTCAGGGCGTCGACCATCTGCAGATCGCTGCCGGCCAGCCACGTGGCTCCCAGCGTTCCCCCCTGGAAAATGC
>CAZUBB010000270.1:0-2652 GCA_964618485.1 uncultured Pirellulales bacterium | reverse complement strand
TCTCCTGCACCGGCGGCACACCTTCGAACGGCGACGTTTCTGATGGCGCGTCAAACAGCGGTTCCACCTCGTCGGCCGGATAGGTCTGTCCGCCGCCGTATTGTTCGTATGCTTGTGGACGAATTTGCTCGCCGTATGGGCCGATGTTCGACCGAAACGCGGCGTGGGGCCTCTCGGCATCGTCAACCGGCGGGAGACGACTCTCAACGGCCCCGGCCACGGCCGCGCTCACGGCAATGCACAATCCGGCGGCAAGGCAACTTTCCCAGGCACTCACGAACGTCCGATTGCGGAAGTTACCCGCGAAGAGCGCCAGCGATTTGAAAAGACAGGAAAGATGCACAGAATGCGCGGAAAGACTGGGATGAAGGAGACGTTTTCGCGCCGTGAGGCGAGTACCGACCAAGCGGAAGCGGAACTTCTGAGGCCGGCGCCACCGGCGGGTTTTCATGTTACGTCGGCTGGAATCATCCCCAGGTTCACTCGGTCTCGTCCGTTAGAACGTGACGCCGGCACGGAGCATTACCGTATCGTCGGGATCGAAGCCAGGGTTCACGCCGATGTACTCGATTTCGCGGTTGAACACATAGCCGACCTCAAAGTAACCCGTCAGTCCCGGGCGGGCCTGGTTTTTCCATTCCAGCCCGAGGATCAGCCGGAGGTCGTTGTCCTGGAAGGCATCGTCTTGCCCATCTTCGCGCTGGAAATGCCACGTTCCGCCGCCGAATTCTCCGCCGAGATACCACCACCACTCGGTGGTCCCGTAGGTCGTCATGCGGTAGGAAAGCTTCGGCTGCGGGAAGACGATGTCGAAACGCGCGTCGGGATTCGGAACCCAGATGAGACCGAAGACCGGCAACAACTTGACGGTGAGCCGATCCAAATACACGACGCCGAGGACGACCTGCGTCGTCGGCGAAATGGTAATGATGCCGATCCCGCGTGCGATCACGCGAATGGCGTTCGTCTCGACCGACACGAAATCGGTATAGAGCCCTACCCGCGCTCCGAGATCCGCCGACAGCCAGTTGTTAATAACTGGTTTAATCGCGCCATCGAGATAAGCGTCGTACGTTCGCGGCGGGAGTTGGGGCGGCGGTACGCTCGTAAAGTCGTCGGAGTTGGGCCCGTTCCAGTAATGGACGGCGAAGCCGGGCGTGACATACAGCGGCAGTTTTCCTCCAAACATTGGGAAGAAGAATGTGCCATTGAGTTCCAGGTCGGTCTGCCCCAACTGGGTGCCGCTACTGTCGCCAGCCAGCCAGGTTCCCTCGAACCAGATCCGTTGCCGCAACTGTTGCGGTTGGGCGATTGTCCCGTTGGGTTGAATGAACCCGCCGTACGCCCCTTGTTGCGGCGGAGTATTGCTGAGGTAACCAGGATTCGGCGTGAAAATCTGTTGCGGCGGCGCCGGGGCCGTGTTGTAAGGCAGTGCCGGCGGCGCGGGGAGAATTGGCGTCGAAGCTTTCGGTGCGTAGGGATCCCAGGGCGCCGTTGCCTGCGTGGGCCCCGTGGTGCCAAATGTGCCGCTGATCGTGTTGCCCGGGACGGCGCCGGTGTAGGGCGTAGCGCCGGTCGTGGTCCCCCCGGTGTAGGAACCGCCAATGGGGACTCCGCCGGTATACGGATTCGCCGCCGGAGCGGCGTAGGTCGGCGGTGGGGTCGCCGTCGTGGCAGGTGCACCGGTGTACGGAGAACTCGCCGGCACCTGCGAGGCAAACTGAATGCGATCCGAGGCGTTGATTTCCCAGCAGGAAAGCAACGCGGCGAGCATCAGTAGAAGGCGCAGTCGGCTCACGGGGTCGCGCGAAACAAGCGTTCCGCGCCTTACGAAAAATTGGGTTCAAGAAAACAGCGATGCAAGCCGGGAGTGGAATATCAGCGGCAGGATTCCCGGTCAAGGTCGATTGAAAAACCCCCGCGAAACTGCGGCGACCAGGTAAACCGCGGAAAGGCCCGCGCCGCGGAGACTGCCCGCGAAACACGCGAAACACACGAAAGAGAGGAAGGGGGAGGACGGAGAGAGTTTGATCCACGGAATACACGGAAAAAAGAGGAGGAATTGTATGTCGTGGGACTCGCGAGAGGGCGACGGCGGGCCTCACGTGATGGGCTCGGAACCGCCTTCGCTCATGGACGGATCACTCGCGGATCACGTCGTCAATGCTGCGCGGCCCGCCCTACGCCCGCCTCCTCCTTTCCGCGTCTTTCCGTGGATTCCGTGGACAAACCTCCTTCTTCCTCTCTTTCGTGTGTTTCGCGTGTTTCGCGGGCAACCTCTCCGGAAGGGGAAAAATCGCTAGGACCGGCGTTTTCGTTTTAATCGGCGCGGGCGATACAACCGACAAAGTCAATGGGGAGCTGATGCTTCGCGTGGAGTTTTCCGCGCGGGGCTGCGGCGAGATTGGACGCCGAGCGATTGGCGGCTCCCCGATGCGGCCCTCGAGGGCTGCGGTTGGGCGACGAGTTCATATTTCGCGCGGCGGGGGCCACGTGTGCTTCCCGTACGCGCCGCCAGGGGGAGCAACGATGAATCGACGGGTGCTGGCTTGTGCGGCTTCTTGCGCCGCCGTGGTCGGGTTGTTCGCGTCGGAGGTCTCTGCGCAATCGGCGCACGTCACAGGCGTTCGGCCTTTGCCGACGGGACGGCGC
>CAZUBB010000269.1:0-4406 GCA_964618485.1 uncultured Pirellulales bacterium | reverse complement strand
AAGCGCAGCTCGTCGACCAGCGCGACATTGGCCTGGCTGCGGACGCTGCGCACCGTTCTGGAACTGTACCTGGCGTTCCCCAACACGCATCTGTTGGTGCTGGAATGGCTGGACGAGCGGATGGTGTCCCGGTTCGCGGATGTGCTGCAAACCGAGATTGCGCTTCCACCAGGCATGTTAGGGCGAAAATATCAATCGTCCGCACTTGGCAAGAACGAGCTCGTACCTGCGCTGCGGCCCTTCCGCGCGTGGCATGACGAGTGCGCGGCATTTTATCGCGAGGTGCGCGAAAGCTTCTCGCCGGAGACGCTGCAATACACGGAGGCCGCTCATCGCCGCGGCTTCGTCGTGCGGATGGGCAAACGCGCTACCGCGCTGCTCGACGAAGTCATGCGATCGATGCGCACACGCACGCTCGCTATGCGACAGGCGGCATAACGGGCGGCGCCGGTTCGCGCGTCGCGGCCGGCAACTGTTCGATCATGCTCAGCAGGAATTTTGCGAGGCGATCGGTCGCCAGCAGCGCTTGCTCTTTGAGGTTCCAGAGGTCTTTGACGCTGCCGGGACGGCGTACGATCGCGCCTGCCGCGGCGCCGAGTTTGCCGGCCATCGATTTGCGGTTGATGAGCCGCTCTAAGTCGGCGGGGAGTTCGTCGTTCGCACTGTCGCTGATGACGCGGACCGCAAAGAAACGGGTCTTCGCGGCGCGGCAGGTTTCGGCGACGGCGAAGGTTTCCATATCGACCGCGATGGCCTGATGTTGTTCGGCCAGCGTTTTCTTTTCGACCGGCGTGCGGATGATGCGATCGACGGTGAGCTGCCGGCCGACGTGCAGTCCACGTCGCGGATCGGCGGCCAGCTTCACGTCGATGCCCAACCGCTGGCCAGAGACGTCGGCGACGGAATTTCCGACGATGATCTGCAATCGCTGCACTTCGGGGACCAGCCCGCCGGCGAAACCGGTGGAGATGACCCAGGCCGGGCGATGCGCGTGGATCACGGCTTCGGTCGCCTTAGCGGCGCGGGCGCGCCCCATGCCTGACTCCACGAGCAAGATTCCGCGATCGCGCCAGACGCCGCGGTGCGTTTTGAAGCCATCGGCTTGCGTTGTCACGACGCCGGTCAGGCAATCGAGCAGCCCGCCGAGTTCCATGTCGAGCGCGGCGATCACGGCCACATCGACGGGCAACTCAACGGCGGCCTCGCGCTGCTTGGCGCCTTGGCGCGCCGTATCCATGGCCGCCTGCATGGCGCGGTTGCGTAGCCAGTTCGTAACGAGACCTTGCCACATCGAGGCGGACGCTCAGAGCTTGGAGCAGAGGCGGGGATTTCGGAAAGGTCATTGTAGTTGGTGATGAGCATGAGCGGGAACTGCGCTCGCCGTCGAGCCAGAGTCGAGCCGTCGGATGGCTTTTCGCCGTGAATGCCCACGAACGACGGTCGCCATCCGGTCGATTTCCGCGTCGGGGAGTTCCGGATAACAAGGTAGATACAGCATGCGCGGGGCGATGGCGCTGGCATTCCTCGGGGCGAGTTCGGGTCGGCCCGTCGGCGCTGGCAAGGCCCGCATACTCGCGGCGGCGATCGCGTCGAACCCAGCCGATGCCAGCTCCGCCAGCAGTTCCTCGGGTTTTTCGACCACGATCGGAAAGACCCAAGCGTTGTGCGGGCACTGGCCCGCTCCTGGACGGATGACTGCACCTTGCAGCGCTTCGTGGAGGCGTTTCGCTTTTTCGATGCGCCGTGCAAGTGAACGCTCATCGAATTGCATCAGCCCAGCGTGCAGCGTCTTGAGCAATGCGGCGCAGGGCTGGTGGCGAATCTCCGTAAGGAGGTCGCAGCCGGGAAAGTTTCGGAGCGCGTTGCCGTTTGCGTCGCCTTGTCGGGGGCGCCGACGGCGGATGATTCCGTACGGCCATGGGGAGGAAGCGGCCTTGAGCGCGGCGTAAGTGAGGAGCCGACGTCGATAATCGCGCGTGCGCTGCACGGGCCATGCAGACTGAATCGCTCGCATTTGCGCGAGCGTGCTGGCGTCGCGCACTGTGGCCAGGGCGCCTCCCAGGGCGGTCGCGGTCTTGATGGGCCCGAAGCTGAACAGCGAAGCGTCCGCTTCCGCATGCCCGGTGAAGCTCATCCCGTCGAAGGCCTGGGCACAGTCTTCGATCAGCAGAAGTTGGTGGGCGCGGCAGAATTCGCCCCAGGGGCGCAAGTCGATGCGCCCGCCAAAAAGGTGAGCGATCACCACGGCCTGTGTGCGTGGCGTCAGCAACCATCGGGCGTCGTCAAGGTTTGGGGCGAGTCGATCGGTGTCCAGGTCGAGCGGAATCGGGGTGAGACCGTGCGATTCGACGATCGCATGCATGTCGTCGAGCGTAATCGCCGACATGAGGACTTCGCCGCCGCGCTCGATATTGGTCGCGGAAAGGTAGAGGTCGAGGGCGCTCCGGACGCTCAAGGCGGCGAGGCCTTGGCCGGTGGGCGACCAGTCGCGCTCCAGTTGGGCGGCCGCCTCGATGCGGTCGCCTGGATGAAAGGTCGACGCCAGGGCGCGCGCTATTTGCCGCCAGGGCATATCAAGCCGTTTCGCGACCCACATCGCCCGGCCCTCCGCCATCGAGGGAAGTGTGTACCGATGACTTGGCTCGGTTTTTGGCCGGATACCACGCGGCCGGGCGGCGGCGGAGGATCAACCGGGGCCCATCGGGAGCGGTTTGGCGGGGACGCTGACCTGGATTTCGTCTCCGACGACGCGGACCGGGAAGCTGTCGGTTTTGATTTTCGGGTTGTCGCACCACGTGCCGTCGGAGATGCGGAACCGCCAGGCGTGCCAGGGGCAGCTCACCATGCCGTTCTCGACGCCCCCTTCTCCGAGCGACGCCCCCATGTGCGGGCAAAGGTCGTCGATGGCGAAATACTCGCCGTGGTCGCGAAAAACCGCCACGAGTCGATCGTTGACTGCGAAGGTACGGCCTTCACCTTCGGGAATCTCGCCGATTCTGGCGACGGTCGTGAACTCAGTCATGGCGCTCCTGGATACGGCGGCCCCGCGGGCGGGCCAGTGATCGGGACTGGTCTTCACCGTTATAATACCGCGATTCCAAATCGGGCGGGAGAATTATGACGAGCGACGCGCACAAGAACGACACCGATGTTGGCAGCCTGGCCGGCGAGCTGGACGATCCCACCGGCGAGCCGCGCAGCATGGTGGTTGACCTGCCGCGGATCGAACGTGCCGTGCGCGAGATTCTCTCGGCCGTGGGGGAGGATCCCGACCGCGACGGGCTCTTAGAGACGCCGGCGCGGGTGGCGCGGATGTACGCGGAGTTATTCACCGGGCTGCGCGAGGATCCACGGCAGCATCTGAAGAAGTTCTTCGTGGAAAAGTACGACGAAGTCGTGCTGGTGAAGGACATCAGCTTCAACAGCGTCTGCGAGCACCACCTGCTGCCGTTTATGGGCGTGGCGCATATCGGCTACCTGCCGAACGGCCGCGTGATCGGTCTCAGTAAATTGGCGCGGGTCGTGGAAGTGGTTTCGCGCCGGCCGCAGGTGCAGGAGCGGATGACTGAGACGATCGCCGATCTGCTGGTCTCGGAGCTCGACGCGAAGGGAGTCGCGGTCGTCGTGGAAGCGACGCACACCTGCATGACGATCCGCGGGATTCGCCGCCCGGGGAGTTTATGCGTGACGTCCGCGATGCGCGGCATTTTCCGTTCGCATCTTTCGAGCCGCAGCGAGGTGATGACGTTGATTTACGGCGGGAAGCGGTAGGGTTGCCACTCACGCCGAAGAGACAGACGCTGATCGCCATGTGGTTGGCGCGCTCTTGGGCCCTCCGCTTTCGCGTTTGAATCGCGGGTCACTGAGTGCCGCAAACGCAGGGCCGCGCGCTAGCGCGACTCCGTCCAAGGATTCGGCCAGTCGCCCCAACGCTCCAGGTATTGGCGGTAGGCGGCGTTGGATTCGGCCCCTTTTTCCAGCATGCGCCGCGCCGCGTTGATGAGCGACTGCTCTTCAGCCAACGTGATGCGCCCCAACATCACCCGCGAGCGGAGGAACACGAAGTACGTATCCAGTACGTCGCAGCGGCAGTAGTCGTTGATTTCCTGCAACTTCCCTTCGTTGTACAGGTCTTGGACCATGCACCCTTGAACGTCCATCTTGCCCGGCTTGCCAAGCAAGTTGGCGGCGAGATTCAGCCCCCCGTTGAAGCGCGAGGAGCCGAAATTAGTGAGCAGCTCCTGGAGGTCGAAATGCGCTTCCAAGTTGTACCGGTTGCGCGGCTGCTCGAACGACTTGAGTTGCAGATTGAACCAAGCCGGAACCGCGATTCCATAACGAAACGCCGCCAACTCGAGGAGCGGAATGTCGAAACCGCGGCCGTTGAAGCTCACCAGCGTCGGGCG
>CAZUBB010000268.1:0-4482 GCA_964618485.1 uncultured Pirellulales bacterium | reverse complement strand
GCTGTTGGACCAGTACCGGGCGTATTTTCAGATTCTGGCCGCGCGGGGGATCGGCCCGCGGCTCGGGCAGCGCTTCAATGCCTCGGACGTGGTGCAGCAGACGATGCTCGAGGCCTGCCGTGACTTCGTGCAGTTCCTCGGCAGTGGCGAGCCGGAGCTTGTCGCATGGCTGGAGCGGATTCTGCAGCGCAATATTTCGCAACTGGTCCGCGACCACGTGGCGACGCAGAAGCGGGCGCTGGGGCGGGAGCAATCACGGGATGCCGCGGGGAAGTCGAGCCCTGCTTACTTTGAGCCCGCCGCGCAGCATTCGTCCCCGAGCCAGCGGGCGATGCGTGGCGAAGATGCCATTCGCCTGGCGCGTGCCTTGGCCGAGTTGCCGGAGGACCAGCGCGAAGCGGTGCGGCTACGGCACCTGGAAGGCTGGAGCCTGGCCGAAATTGCGGAGTGTTTTGAACGCTCTCCGGCCGCCACGGCCGGGCTCATCAAGCGAGGCATGCAAAAGCTGCGCGAGAAGCTCGGCGCTAATGTGGAACTGCGCGGGCTGTCGCCGAACACGCCGGACCTCACTTGACGCCGCGGTTTAGCGGCGGGCGCGGGGCGTGATTGGTACGAACGTCTGATTCGACGTCGTAGGGTAGGCGGGGCTTTTGCCGATTCCCGTGAGCGGTTCGATGGTGACGTCGTCAAGAAACGCCTCGCCGAGCCCCGACATGGCTACCGTGAGCGAGACGGCGCCGGTGTTGTTCACGACGCGGTAGAGAACGAACTCGCGCCAACCCTTGGTGGAGCCAATGCGCTCGGCCAGCGCGCGACCGCCGAGGGAGTCGTTGATCATGACGCCATCGACGCTGCCGACGACGGGGGAGTTGATCTTAATGAAGCCGCGGATGCGCACCCACGCGCCGGGCGCGAAGCGCACCGTAGGGGACGTGACCCACACTGGCGGTGACTCGATGAGCGCCGGCGGTTGCGCGGGATTCATCGCGGAAACGCGAAGTCGCAGCCCGAGCTTGCCGGACCGCGCGGCCTGCGGGGCGAGCTCCACCATCGTCTTGACGCTGGCGTCGGGATGCTGGACGTGCTCCCAGCCGTTCGAGACCATGACCTGCAGATTCTCGAAGTTGCCGCCGACGAGTTGCGACGGTCCCGGCTGCACGCCGCGCAAGGTTTCGATCATGCGCCAATGGTCTTGCAGCGTGGAAAAACTGACCGCGAGCGGGCCGCTCATGGGGGAGCCGCCGAGCTTGGTGGCCGCCGCTTCCCAGTGCGCACGTTCGATCAGGCGCAACGCGCGGCCGGCGCTTTGGGCGAACTCGTAGGCCTTTTGATAGTCTCCGGCGACGATGCGGTATTCGGCCTGTTGGATCGATTGCCGCGCCGCCTCGCGCCACTCGTCGGCCTTCGCGATGGCTTGCGCGTTGAGTGAGAGCGTGCGGTCGAGTTGCTCGACGTAAGCGGCTTTCTCGGCCGCGAGATCGCGCGCCAACTGTGCTGCGCTGGAACCGGTCCGCATCGTGCGCGCGTTGATCGCGCCTTGCACGCGCGGGTCGCCGGTGATGAGGATCATCGTCGTCAGGCCGAAGTCGTCGAGCGTGACCTTTGTACCGCCGGTGACGCGTTGCTTGCGCGCGCCTTGCATTCCCGCGGGCGTAAGCTCGTACGGTTCGTGCGCGGCGGGCACTCCGGGGACGACGAAGGAGATTTCGTTGCCGGCGGATTGGTTGGGGACGAATTGCGCGCCGGGACCGCACCAGATTGGGAGTAGCAGGCGGGCGTTTTCGGTTTGCAGTACCGCGGCGGTCAGCTCGCGCTGGCCGGTTGAGGTGAGCGCTGAGAGCTGGCCCGCGGCGACGAACGGCTCGATCAGTTCGAGCTCTAAGTTGAGCGCTTCCAGCGTTTTGGCGCGAAGGCGCGTCGAGGCGTCCTGGTAGTCGAGCGGCGAGCTGGAGCGGAAGCTGAGACCGCGGGCGCCGGCCGCGAGGGCCTGAAATACCAGCAAACGGATCTGTTCCGGCTCGACGGCGGCGCGGCGTTGGTCCTTTCCCGACAGCAACGACTGTTGTTCCAACAACCGTTGGTCTAACTGGGTTTGGATGTCGGCCCACAGCGGCGTACCGGGCGAAAGCAACCGCGGGCGTTCCCGGAGCCAGGTGCCGTAATCGGACAGTTCCAGGCTGGTTCCCAGCGGCGCACGCTCCGCGAGCACCGCGTCGACGAGCCGGCTGTAGGAACGCAGATCGGCGACGGGGCTGCAAATGATCGGGCGGGAACGGAAGCGATCGGCCCGGCGGACCTGGTCGGCGAGTTGGGACGTGCGGTCTAAGTCGCGGACGGCGAGGTCGTGGCCGAGGTCCCAGGCCAGAACGCCGGCGAATTCTTCGCCGATCGCGTATCCGCCGTCGAGGTTGACCGCGTCTTCCTGGCCGTCGAGCGCCGGGGGCGGGCAGACGACCCAAAGGCCGAGCGCTTCGGCCTCGGCGGCCAATTGCGGCGACGGGGGCGTGGAAAGGCGAATCGCGTTGAATCCGCGCTCGCGGAGGAAACGGAGCGACTCGCCCTGGTATTCGATCATCCGCGGCAAAAACGGACGGTTATCGACCAGCAGCACCGGGCCGCGCATGCGGACGCGCCCGGCGGCGGACTCGTCCGGGCCGCTTCCCGGAGGCCCGTTGGGGCGCTCGTTGTAGGCGACGGGCTGAATCTCGCCGGCTTCGACGGCGCCGCGCATGGCAAGGTCGTCGATCCAGATGTCGATTTCGCCCGGGGCCGTGTAGAGGTTCAAGGCGACGCGATCGATGTAAGCCTCGCGGACATCGATGTCGCGGCCGAGTCGAAACCGCATCAGGCGGGCTTCGCGGGCGAGTTGGGTACGCAGGTCTTCGAGGCGCAACTGCCGCCAGGCGCCGGAATCGGGGTTGGTTTCGCCGCGGAGGAAGCAGGTTTCGGGCCGGCGGGTGTCGGGGTTGATGGCGCGGGGGAAGACCACGCGGACCATCAACTGCACGCCGGGGCGGTTCGCGAAGACGTAAACGCTGGGGACCAACTCGTCGATAACGCGAAATCGGGGCGTTTGGTGCTCCAGGAGGAGCGTCGTTCCTTCCCCCACGGCACCGCGGAAGTGTTCGCTCGTGCTCCCCGAATTGGATTTGACGCCGCTGCGCTCGTGCCGGAGCTGGCGGTAGGGGGCGTCGCCCTGGCCGACGGACCAGCTTGTTGCGGGACCTTCGAAGCCTTCTTTCCACGAAGTCTGCCCGACTGCGCGTGCGGCGACCAGCCAACAACTGGCGGCAAGCGCGAAGACGGAGAGGCTATGGCGGAAATAACACATCGGGAGCGGATCCATCCTTTTCCCGGCAGCCCTCGGACCGACGACTCGCGTCGCGAAAGAGCAACCTGCTGCGAGACCTCCGCTCGCAGCGCAAGTAACTATGGTAGTTCGCTTTACGACTCGACGCCAGATCAACCGTGGCGATTTCGCACCGCGGCGGCTCCCCAGATCGCGCGGACAGGGTTTCCGCAAGGTGTTGATTTATAAAGCTTTAGCGAGCTGAACTTACCAATTGCTTGCGTTTGGGCACGGTCTCTGCTCTAGGGGAATCATCGACCGAACGAGCCACCATCTGCCCGCGAGTCAACCATGAGCCACGTCACTCGTATCGTCCAAAACGCCAGCGAAGAATTGCCCCAAGATCTGCTGGACCTGGAAAATGCCGTCCGGGCCTTGCCGATCGAACACCGCCAAACGGTGGTGCAGGCGTTGGACAAGGTGATCGAGAGCACCAAGCGCCGCCGGCGCATTTTGAACCTGGTCCAGGACGCGTTGAGCCAATTGCGGCTGGACATGAAGTACCTGATGTTCGACCTGGAAGCGACCCGCCGCGAACGGGACGATTTCCGCCGCCAGTTGGGGGTGGACGAAGGGCAGGAGTCGTAAGGCGGCCCGCCGGTAGCGCAACGTCAGTAGCTGGCCTCTGTGAGGCCGGCTGCGAGGATTCCATCCGCGCAGCAAGGTGCTTCTTGCGATAGCGGCCGAACTCCACCGGGGTCACAGACCCCGGCTACAGACGGACTTCGGTAGCAAATGCTCCTGGCGGCGAAACGTTGCGGGGTCGCATAGGTATGAATAGGATAGGGAGAGGAACTCGGAAGTAGGCAACTCTAGGCGCGGCGCGACCAGGACTGATTTCACCACGGATGGCTGAGTCCACCGGAGTGGCGGGGGACGCCGCAGGGTAACACGATCCATGTCGACGGGCGAGCTAACCGCGGAACAACTCGCTCAGCGTGCGCTCGACTTGGGCTTGATCGACGAGCGGCAGTACCATGACGTGTGGGCCGAGCTCGGCCGCCGAAACGTTTCCGCCGATGAGCTGGCGCAACTGCTGGTGCGCCGCGAACTGCTCACGAACTTTCAGTTGGAGCGGCTGCTGCGCGGCGAAAAGACCGGCTACTTCTACGGCGATTACAAAGCCCTGTACA
>CAZUBB010000267.1:0-4641 GCA_964618485.1 uncultured Pirellulales bacterium | reverse complement strand
CGCTGCCGCCGAAGATGCCGTTGCCGCCGAGCAGACCGCCGCCTCCGCCGCCGAGCAGCCCGCCGACGATGCCGTCGACCACGCCGCCCACTGCGCCGCCGGTTCCGCCGTTGCCGCCGGTGACACCGCCGAGCGCGAAGTTTTTGATTCCGCTGTTCGTCGTTCCGTTCTGCATCGTGGCGAGCATCGTGCTGGTGTGGGCCCTCTTTAGCTGGCTGGCGCAGCAAGGGGGCGATCCGCAGGTGGATATCGACGCCGTGGGGCGGGACAACGCTTACCGCTGGCAGGCGGCGCACAACCTGGCCGATGCCCTGCGCAATCCGCGCCACGTGGCGCTGCGACAAGATGCGGCAGCGGCGAAGAAACTGGCCGCGATTCTGGAAGACGAAACCACTGCCGGCGGATAACGCCTCGCGGCAGCAGGAGGTAAATCTGCAGATGTACTTGAGCCGGGCGCTCGGGGAGTTCTTGACGCCGGAGGGGATGCCGGTGCTGATGCGCGCGGCCGGGGCGGGCGAAGGGGATGCCGAGCAGCAGGGGTTTCGGCTGCCGGTGCGGCTATCGGCGCTCGAGGCGCTCGCCGTGGCGCTGGGGAATGTGAAGCAGGCGGGAAAAAGTACGCTGTGGGACGGGGTGGACGGGGAGGTAGAGCCGGTGTTTGAGGCCGCGGCCGATTTTCGCTCGGAGGATCCGACCGGGCAATTGGCGGCGACGCAGGTACGGATGCGGGGGGCGTTTGGGCTCGGGATTGTGGGAAGTCCCGCGGCGCTCGATCGACTGGAGCGGCTGTTGATTGATCCGAGCCCTGACGTGCGCTATAACGCCGCCGCCGGGCTGGCGCGGAATGGGGACCGGCGGGCGGTGCCCCTGCTCTGCGACATGCTTGATCCGCAGGTTACGGAAGGAGTCGCCACGGAAACGTTGACCGAGGCGCAACCATTCAAGCGCGCGATCATCTATCAGACGGCCCTCTTGGCCGCGGAGAAGCTGGTAGAGCTGAACTCGACAGATGATCTTTCGGCGTTACGCTCCGCGCTCAGCAAGTTCGCGGAAGCGCCGGAGGTGACGGATGACTTGCGTGTGAAGGCGAAGGAGCTGACGGCGAAGCTGGAGGGGCGCGAGCGGGAGGAGGAATAGCCGCGAAGAACGCAAAAAGACGCAAAGAAGGAAGATGATGGCGGATTTGGGCGGGGACGAAGCGAATTCGTGCGTTGACGGTGCAAAACGGTTCTGCGGCGGATGCGGGCGTTGCCCCGGGCGCTGACGCTTCTGGCTCTAGGGTGCATGGCGCGAAGCTGGATTGACCTGATTTGGGGGATCGATCACGCTAGGGTCGGTTTTTTGAGGAAGGTCTGGGACGGAATCGCTTTTCTTTAGGGTGAATGAGATGGAACTCTCCGCCGCCGTGTTGGCTGTCGTGCTGCTTTCTCAGGCGGGCCAGGGTGCGCGTCCGGCGACTGTTGCGCGGCCGACTCCGATCGAACTCGCGGCCGCCTCGGTGCGGTTGCCGGCCGATGCGAGTCGGCGCTTTCGCGATGTGGGGTTGAGCGAGGTGCTTGATGACGCGCCGCGCGAGGCGGGATTGCGCGTGGCTGTGGTGCAGGATTACTGGCGGCTGTGGCGGGCGTTTGCGGACCGGGCGCTGGCGGAGCGGAACATTGCGCGATTGAAGCCGCTGTTGCCGCAGGTGCCGGCGGGAGTGGAGGCCAATCTGACGGCCGCGGAGTTGGCGACGGCGGAGGCGCAACTGGCCGAGGCGGAGTTGGCAATTCGCGAGGCGCAGGTGGCGCTGAGCGCGAAGCTCGGTTGGAACGCCAGCGGGACGATGCCGCGACCGCTCGATCCGCCGCACGTGGGGACGTACAACACGCTGTACGAGACGATTTATCAGCGCCGCACGCCGACGGAGCGGGCGCTGATGATTCACCAGACGCTGCCGATCTATTACGCGGCGCTCGGTGCGCATGGGACAGCGCGGCAGGCCGCCGATGACATGGTGGCGGCGCAAGAGGCGAGTTTTCAGCGTGGCGAGATCAACATTGAAGCGCTCCTGGCCGCGTGGCAGGCGCAGACGCGCGAGGAGAAAGAGCTGTACCGGTTGACGCTCAAATACAACGAGTTGATCGCGGAATACGCGGTGCCGCTGGCGGGGCCGGACGTGGCGACGCCGCGGCTGGTGCGGGCGTTGATTCGCAACGATGCGCCGACGGCGTCGCGGCCGAATCCACGGGCGGAGGTTCCGAATGTGTACGACCGCGAGGTCGAGCCGGTGGAGTACGCCGAGCCGGCCGCGGAGGAAACGGCGATGCCGCCGGGGGAATTGGACGCCGAGGCGACCGGCGCGGCGCAGGAGTGGCCGGCGCATGGGGAGCAGTTCGAGGGGGGCGAGCAATACCAGTACGGTGACGAGCAGTATGACAACACGGCGCCACCGGTGGATGGAGGCTTCGAGGCAGGGACGCCGGCTGGATACGAATCGGGTGAGGGAGTCGAACAGCAACAGCAGCAGGAGGCGATTGAGGATCCGTTTCCGGCGAGCGATGGTTCGGCGCGGTTTGAACGTAATACGCGGCGGCGGTTTGCTGCGAAGCTGGTGCTGGATACCGCCGCGCAGCCGATCTTCGCCGGCGTGAGCCCGACGCAGCCGTCGACGCGGGCGTTGATTGAGAAGATGCTGGCGCGGACGTACGTGGGCGATCAGGGGGAGACGCGGTTGCCGCTTTCGAAGTGTTTGGGCGCGGTCGCCTCTTCGCGGTATGCGGAGTTGCTGGACGCGTATACCGAGGCGTGGCGGACGGCGTCAAACAATCAGGCGAACGCCGACAGCCTGGCGCAGATTCAAGTGGCGCAGAAGGGGCTGCTGAAGCGGCTGGGGGATCCGACCGCGGCGCAGGACATGCTCGTGTTGAGGGCGGCGGAGACGGCGTATACGGCGCGGTTGATCGAAGGAGAGGCGGAGATCTGGGAGGCGATGAAGGGGCTCGGCGCGGTAGCGCTACCGAACAAGCCGGGAGCGAAGGCGTTGCCGGTGGATGAACCGCCGGTGTGGGCCGCGATGGCGAATTCCGTGAGCAAGCCGGCGCTCGACGCGAAGGCGCGGGGGCTGATTGCCGAGGACGCGGCTCGGGCGCAGGCCTGCCGGGAGATCGCGGAGACGGCCGGTTTGACCGGTTTGACGTTGCAGGCGATTGAACGCCAGAATGAAGAGACGCGGGGGTTCATTGACTTGACGGCTCGCGCGGCGCGGACGAATGGAACGGAGATTCTCGCGCAATTAGGCCCGAACGCGACGGCCAGTGCGGCGCACCGCGCGTTGATGGGAACGCCGGCGACGAACGCGGCGCGGGCGAAGAGCGGAACGCAGAATCGACCTTAGACTTACGCTTGTGACTGCCACGCCGACCATTGCTGAAACGGTTTCTTTGCCGCGCGTGGCGCCGCTGGTGATCGGCGACCTGATCGTTGATCCGCCGATTCTGCAGGCCCCGATGGCGGGCTTCACGAATTACGCGTACCGGCAGATCGTGCGCGAGTTCGGCGGCGCGGGGTTGCAGGCGACGGAGATGATCAGCGCGCGGGGGTTTCTGGCGATCGACGAGCGCGATCATTCGTTTCCGGACCGGTTATGGGGCGTGCGCGACGAGGCGCGGCCGCTGGCGGTGCAGATCTGGGATAACAATCCCGAGGCGATGGCGGCGGTGGGCGCGCGGCTGGCAAAGGATTTTCGCGTCAGCGTGGTGGATATCAATTTTGGCTGCCCGGTGAAGCAGGTGACGCAGGACGCGCATAGCGGCTCGTACCTGCTGAAGTGCCCTGAGCGAATTGGGGAGATTGTTTCGCAGGTGGTGAAGGCGTGCGCGCCGACGCCGGTGACGGCGAAGATTCGATTGGGTTGCACGCGCGACCGGATCGTGGCGATCGAGGTGGCGCAGATTATCGAAGAGGCCGGCGCGGCGGCGCTGACGGTGCATGGGCGGACGGCGCAGGATTATTTTCAGGGGAGCGCCGATTGGGATCGCATTTCAGCGATCAAGCCGCACTTGAAACGGATTCCGCTGATCGGGAACGGCGACCTTGATTCGCCGGAGAAGGTGGTCGAGGCGTTTCGTCGTTACGACGTGGACGGGGTGATGATCGCGCGGGCGGCGTTGAATCAGCCGTGGCTGTTCGCGCAGGCGTGCGCGGCGCTGCGAGGCGAGCCGATTCCGCCGCGCCCGACGTTGGCCGAGGAGCGGGCGCTGATGCTGCGGCACTACGGGCTGGTGTGCGAGCGCTTCGGCGAGGCGAAGGGAACGGTGCTGATGCGGAAGTTCGCCTGCTGCTATGCGCAGGGGCGAGCGGGAGCGCGGGAGTTTCGCACGCACGTATCACGGGTGGCGACGCCGGAGGAGTTTATCGGCGTGGTGGAGCGGTATTTTCCGCGCGAGACGGTTGGCGTCGCGAAATAGCTCGCATTTGGCGCTACGCGAGCAGCTTGGTGACGACTTCGCCGTGGACGTCGGTGAGGCGGTATTGGCGGCCTTGGAATTTGTAGGTGAGTTTGGTGTGGTCGAGGCCGAGGAGGTGGAGGATCGTGGCTTGCAGGTCGTGGACGTGGACTTTGTCTTCCACGGCGCGGTAGCCGAGTTCGTCCGTGGCGCC
>CAZUBB010000266.1:0-4642 GCA_964618485.1 uncultured Pirellulales bacterium | reverse complement strand
GCGCGACGAGTTGCGGCGCTCGCAAGGGCTGCGCAGCGCCGCGCCGAATGGCGTCGATCCCCTGGCGGACGTGAGCCGCAACCTGAAAAGCATTCTGCGGCACGACGGCGTCAACGTGAGCATTGAAGGACAAGTCACCGAGATCGCCAAGAACCAGGTGCAGCACAACCTGGCGCTGGCGATCATGAACAGCCAATTTCGCCTTCTGAGCACCGCCATCAGCGAACGGGTTTAACGCATGTTTCCAGCGCTCGATATCGCCGCCTCCGGCATGGCCGCGCAACGTTTGCGGATGACCGCCGTGTCGAACAACCTGGCGAACATCTCCACCACGCGCAACGAGCGCGGTCAAACCGAGGCTTACCAACCGCGGTTCGTCGTCTTCCAGACGGATGAAAAGGTTGGCGACTCCCTCGGTGCGGCCGGCGTCAAAGTCGGCTCGGTGGAAACCTCGCGGCAGCCGCCGCTCTCGAAGTACGAACCGTTCCACCCCGACGCCGACAAGAACGGCTACGTGCAATACCCAAACGTCAACATGATGGCCGAATTCGTCAACGCCCTGGAAGCCAGCCGCTCGTACGAAGCCAACGTCGGCGTCGTCGAAGTCAGCAAAGAACTAGCGCAACAAACGTTGCGGATTTTAGCTTAGCAAGAAAGATTCACCACGGAGGCACGGAGGACACGGAGAGAGGACGGAGAAAGCGACAGTTGAGAGTTGAACGAAAGGGACGCAAGAAACGTCGTTCATCACTCATCACTTACACATTTCTCCCTCCTGCCTCCGTGTCCTCCGTGCCTCTGAGGTGAAAAAACCCGCTCCCCGGTGACCCATGAACACGCTTTCCTCCCTGCAATCGCTCCGGATGCCGACGCCGTCGACTCCCTCGACGGTGAAGTCGACCGCCACCGACGGCGCCGCGTTCAAGAACATGCTGGTCGAATCGTTCGACCAGGTGAACTCGATGCAGCAAGAAGCCAACCAGGCGGTCGAAGGCCTGATGTCCGGCGAAGACGTCAATCCCGCAGAAGTCCTCACGGCCGTCCAAAAAGCCGACATCGCCTTCAAAATGATGATGCAGGTCAGAAACAAACTCGTGGCGGCGTATCAAGAGGTGCAGAACATTCGTGTGTAGAAGTAGGAGAGGAGAAAAGAAGAAAAGGAGAAAAGAAGGGGGAGACAGACCCTTCCCAGCTCCTGACTCCTGGCTCCTGACTTCCGGCACCTGACTCCGTTCTCCGAACTCCGTACTCCCAGCTCCTCTCCCCCGTGAACAAAGCCCTCGCCCAACTTACCGATCTCTTTCGCTCCATGACCCCCGGCGCGCGGATTATCGCGGGCCTGTTGTTGGCGGTCGTGGTGGTGAGCGTGGCGTATCTGTTCAATTCCAGTGTGTCGGGACCGGATACGTATTTGCTGGGGGGCCGGGCGTTTACTGACAATGAGATGGCGCGGATTCAGGTCGCGTTCGGCGAGGCGAATTTGAGCAACTGGGAACCGGTCGGCATGCAGATTCGCATTCCGCGCGGCCAGCAGGCGCAATACCTCGCCGCGATTGCTAAGGGGGACGCCCTGCCGCAGGATTTCCGCGAATCGTTCACCAAGATGGTGCAGGACTCAAATCCCTTCACGTCGGATCGCCAGCGGCAGGCGGCGTTGGACGTCGCCGAGACGAATCTACTGACCCAGATCATCGAGGCGATGCCGAATATCGATCGCGCCAACGTGATGATCAAAGAGGACAAGGCCGGCGGACTCGGCGGCGCACGTTCGCGACGCACGGCGAACGTGGTGGTCTTTCCCAGAAGCGGTTACGAGCTCACCGCGGAGGACGCCAAGTCGTTTCGCGAGATCGTCAGCGGCGGACGGAATATTGACGCCCGCCAAATCAGCGTCGTCGACGGCAGCACCAACACGGTGATGGCGTCGGTCGGTCGCGAGAGCGTCGGCGCCGGCGGCAATGACTTGCTCCTCGCCAAGCGCGCCTGGGAGCGATTGTACACAGAGAAGGCGCAGGCCCTCCTCAAATTGGTGCCCGGCGCGATCGTGACGGCGGAAGTCAAAGTCAATCCCGAGTCGCGCAGCCGGTCGACCGATGTGGTGGTCGACAAGAAAAACAGCACGGAAAGCCAAATCTCAGAACAGACCTCCGAATCGAACAGTCAAACCGGCGGCCCTGGCGGCCGCCCCGGCTTTGAATCGAACAGCCCCGTGCCGAACGGCTTTGCGGCGGCGAACTCCAATATGTCCACGCAAACGTCCACGACCGACTCCACGTCCAACTCGCAGAGGAGTTTCGTCATTCCGTTCACGGAAAAGACGAGTGAAATGTCCGGATTCGTGGCGGAGCAGGTGCAGATCGCCGTCAGCGTGCCGGAAACGCACTTCATCGAGATCTGGCGTCAACTGAACCCCACGCCGGCCGGCGGCACTCCGGTCGAACCGACCGCGGCCGACCTAGCGACGGTCGCCGCCGATGAAATCAAGAAAATCAAAGCGCAAGTCGCCGGAATTCTGCCGCCCGAGCCGCCGGGTGCGCCGGTCGTCGACCGCGTGACCGTCAACCGCTTCGCGCCGCTTCCGGAACAAGAACCGCCCGCCGTCAGCTTCCTGGATAGTGCCACCGGCTGGCTTTCGCAATCGTGGAGCACCGTGGCCATGTTCCTGCTGGCCGGCTTTGGCTTGATGACGTTGCGCGGACTTACGAAGGGCATTCCCTCCGTCGAGCCCGCCGCCGCAGCACCGAATGCCGCGCCGGCGCTCGCCATCGCGCCCGAGACGACCGACGACGCGCCTTCATCTGAGCCCGGCGGAAAGCCCGCTGTAGCGCCGCGCCTCAAACGCCGCGCCACCGGCGGCCCGTCGCTCCGCGAAGAACTCTCCGAAATCGTGAAAGAAGATCCGGACGCTGCCGCGAACGTGCTTCGCGCCTGGATTGGATCGGCAAGCTAGACGCTAGTTTTCAGTGTTCAGTAAGAATCTCCTGACTCCTTCCTCCCATGCCCTTTCCGCCCGCCATTCGCAAAGCCGCCATTCTCGTTTCCTGTTTGGAACGATCGCAAGCCGATGCGCTTTTGGACGCGATGCCCGAGCAACAGTCGCGGCAGGTGCGCGAGGCGATGCTGGCGTTAGATGAGATCGACGGCGACGAGCGCGACGAGGTGATTCACGAGTTTGTCCATCGCGGTCCTGCTTCCTCGCGCCGCGATGATCGCGGCGTGGAACTCGACGGCGGACTTGCCGCGCGGCTCGCGGAAAGTGCAGACCAACCGACGACCTCGATCGAACCCAGTCGCCCGCTGTTTGAATTCCTGCTGCACGCCGACGGCGATCGCCTCGCCGCGTTTCTGCGTGACGAACGCCCGCAGACGGTGGCGCTGGTTCTGTCGTATCTGCCGACGGAACTCTCCGCCCGCGTCGCAGGCGCATTGCCGCAGCCGTTGCAGTCGGACGTGTTGCGCAAGCTCGGCGACCTTGACGAAGCCGCGCCGGACGCGCTCCGCGAAGTGGAATCCGCCCTCCGCGAGCGCATCGAACGCGACGAGCGGAATCGCGCCCGCCGCAACGCCGGACTCGACATCGTCGCGCGGATCATGGATGCCGCCGAACCGAAGTTGGCTCAATCGTGGCGCGCCGCGCTGAACGAAGATGCCCCCATCGAAGCACCGGAGCCCGCGCCGCCAACGCTGACCTGGGCGGAATTTGAACGCTGCGCGCCGTCGCATGCCGCGGCCGCAGTGTTGGCGACGCCCCCCGAAACAAGCGTGTTGGCGCTTGCCGGCGCGACGCCGGGCTTCTTCGAGCGATTGCTGGCGACGATGCATCCGGCCGACGCCGAGTTCTATCGCCGTGCCACGTCGCAATTGAGTCTCACGCGCCTGAGCGACATCGAGGCCGCTCAGCAGTTGCTGGCGGCCAAAG
The DNA here is from genome assembly GCA_964618485.1 of uncultured Pirellulales bacterium. Lineage (GTDB taxonomy): Bacteria > Planctomycetota > Planctomycetia > Pirellulales > JALHLM01 > JALHLM01. The sequence goes on along the minus strand of CAZUBB010000266.1, from coordinate 723 downwards.
CGTCTTTGATCACTAACCCTCCCACGCCGGCGCTCGTGCGCGCCGCTTAGCAGCAGGAGTCGGCGATGGGATCGGTCATCAAAGCAGGCGAGCACGGGCGCGGTATTCCCGGCGTGGCGTTCAATTTCGAGGATATTTCGCGGCAGGCCGACGCGTACCTGGCGAAAGTGCGCGAGCAGGCCAAACAAATCATCGTCGACGCCACGAAGGAAGCCGCGGCGCTCAAGACCAAGGCGCAGCAGGAAGGTCAAAAGGCCGCCACGGCCGCCGCGGAAAAACAAGTCGATCAGCGCGTGCTCGCGCAACTGCAGCCGGCCATCACGGCGCTTCAGGCCGCAGCCAAGGAAATTAGTGCCGCGCGCCATACGTGGACTACGAACTGGGAACGCTCCGCCGTCGCACTGGCCTGCGCCATCGCCGCGCGCGTGCTGCGCCGCGAAGTGGAGAAGGAACCGCGCGTCAACTTGAAACTCGTTCGCGAGGCGCTCGACTTAGCGTCGGGACAATCCAACGTCCGTCTCCGCCTGAACGACAAAAACCACGCCACGCTCGGCCCGCATGTCAAAGAGATCATCGCGTCGCTCGGCGGCCTCGGCCAGGTAGAAATCATCGCCGATAGCACGCTCCCCCCAGGCGGCTGCCGCATCGAAACCGACCTGGGAGTCATCGATCAAACGTTTGAAGCGCAGTTGGAACGGATCGCGCAGGAACTTTCGTAGAGAA
>CAZUBB010000265.1:0-4651 GCA_964618485.1 uncultured Pirellulales bacterium | reverse complement strand
TGGTGCGGATACCTGGACGATCACCATCGTATGGGGCGACGGCCTGCCAAACACCGTGCTCGTCATCGGGCCCGGGCAGATGCAGTCGTTCCAGTCGACGCATCAATACTTGGGGCCGCCCGACCCGGCCAATCCCGCGGCGCCGATTCCGCTCACCATCACGATCGACGACGGCGACGACGGCATCGTGACGGTCGAAACGTTCTTCGAGGTCCCCGGCTCCGGCCTGGTGAGCGCCGTGGCGCTGCCGGCGCCTCCTGCGCCCACCTTGATTGGCTTGGGGCAAATCAACCGCATCGAGGAAGCGCCGCAAGTTCGGGCGGCCGACGCGGCGGCTGTTCAATCGGCGAACGACAACGCTTCCGGCGGCGACACCGCCGGCGAAGAGGATGTGCGGTCGATCGTCCTGCGAATTATCCACCCCAGCGGTGAATTAGTCCGCGATCCGCAGACCGGGCGCGTTAAGGAGTTGCTCCTCACCGAGGCGCAGCTCAAAGACCTGCGCGATTTCTTCCGCATCTGGCCGGACGGTCACTATCGGATCGATCTCCGCGAAGGAAAGTCAGAACGCCTCATCATCGAGGTCTACGTCCGCGAAGGGGAAATGGTCGACCGCGCCGATATCGAGGAGCTCAACGCACCGGGGCAGCAAGAAGAAGCTCCCGCGCCGGATGCCCCGGAGAGTTCCACGCGGATTCCCGACGCGGCCTGGGAGAACTGGCAGCCGCGCCGACGGGCGGTCGCGCCGAGCAAGCCGGAACAACCCGCCGAGGAAGCGGCTGCGAGCGATCGCGGCCGACATCGATCCGCCGTCGGCGCGGCGCTGAGCGCCGGGATGGCCGGCGAAGGGCTGCGGCGCAACGGCAATGCGGCGAACGCGGCCGGCGATTGGCGCCGCCGCCGTTGGCGCACACTGTTTGGCGGCAAGACGAATACTCCGAGTTGATCGATTCCTGGCGGTAACGCGACGATGTTAACCTGTTCCCTCTGTTCGTCAACGTTGAGCGAAGCGGTTTTCAGCACCGGCGTTTGCCCGGTCTGCGGAGGCGCGCTCCATCTCGACGATCGCGAGCGGAGCGCCGCGGCCGACCAGTCGATCAATCATCCCGTGAAGATGGAGTACTTCGAGGACGCCTCGATCACCGATTCGACGGCGATGATCCGCGCGACGTTGTCCGCCATCGTCAAGCAAGCGCTGCGTTCGCCCATCAGCGGCCGGTCAGGAAGTCGATTTCAACGCGCCGGCAGGGGACGATTCGGACGCCGGCGCCGCCAACCGCACGTCCGATTTCACCGCGTCGCCCGACGACGTCACGGAAGACGTGACGCGTACGCCGAACTTCGCGTTCAACGCCGCGATGACGCCGCAGTCGCGGGCGACGCAGATCGGCCATACGCTCGACGTCCGCAACCTCACGCCGGAAGAGAAGTCGCGCGTCACCGCGATGTGGAAGGGGATGGCCACGCCGGTCACTTCGCCGCGGATGACGGTCAAGGCGGCGGAAGAAACCAGGGCCGATACCCGCAAGACGACGCTGGTCGTCAAGCCGCGCGACGTGCGGCAGACGAGCGAGCCGGACAGTATTTCCGCCGATTACGAGCTGCTGAATCTGATCGGCGAAGGGGGCATGGGCGTCGTCTACGCCGCGCGGCAGGCGTCGATCGATCGCGTCGTCGCCGTCAAGATGCTCAACGCCGAGATCGCAGGCGACAGCGAACAGCGGCACAAGTTCCTCTCCGAAGCGGTCGTCACCGGCGAGCTGGATCACCCCAACATCGTGCCGATTTACGACCTCGGCTCGAACGAATCGGGCGCGCTGTTCTACTCGATGAAGCGGGTGGTCGGCACGCCCTGGCTCGATGTGATTACGAAATATGCGCTGCCGCAGAATCTCGAAATCCTCATGAAGGTGGCCGACGCCGTCGCCTTCGCGCATTCGCGCGGCGTGATCCACCGCGACTTGAAGCCCGAAAACGTCATGCTCGGCGGCTTCGGCGAAGTGCTGGTGATGGACTGGGGCCTGGCCCTCTCGACCGGAACGTTCCGCAAGACCGGGAGCATCACGCAGTCGAGCAGCATGGGCGGGACGCCGGCCTACATGGCGCCGGAGATGGCCACCGGGCCGGTCGATCGCGTCACGGCGGCCAGCGATATTTATTTGCTCGGCGGGATGCTCTACGAAGTCATCACCGGGCAGCCGCCGCACACCGGCAAGAACATCATGAATTGCCTGTACGCGGCGGCGCGGAACGAAATCCAGCCGACGCAGCACAGCGGCGAACTGGTCGATATCGCGCTCCGCGCCATGGCGACCGATCCAGCGAATCGCTACGCCACGGTACAGGATTTCCAAGCCGCAGTGCGGGCCTACCAATCGCATTCGGAGAGCATCGTCCTCTCCACGCGCGCCGAGAACGACCTCCAGGAAGCCGAGCGCACCCAGAACTATCAGACGTTTGCCCGCGCGTTATTCGGCTTTCAGGAAGCGGTAGCGCTCTGGTCGGGAAACACCAAGGCCTCCAAGCGGCTCGTGGACGCCAAGCTCGCGTACGCGCAAGCCGCGACGAACAAAGAAGACTACGACCTCGCCGCATCGCTACTGGAAGAACGCGAGCCGAAGCACGCCGATTTGCGCAAGAAGATCGCCGCCGCGCAGCGCGAGCGCCAGGCGCGCCAGACGCGTTTGAAAATGTTGCGCCTCGTCGCCGCCGGACTGCTGATGACCGTGTTCACGGTGGTAAGCGTGGCGTTCGTCGTGGTCTACAACTACTGGAACGAAGCCAACATCGCCAAGACCAACGCCGAGCAAGCACAAGGAAACCTGGAGGTCGCCAATAAAGGCCTCGCCGCGAAGACTGCGGAAGCGGAAGCCAATGAGAGGGATGCCAAGGCCAGCGCGATCGCCGCTCGCGAGAGCGCTACCCGCGCCGAAACGAACTTGAAACTCGCCACGGAGGCTCAAGAAGCTGAAAAAGCGGAGCGCGCGCAGCGCGAGTACCAGGCCTACGTCGCGCAAATCGGTCTCTCCGCGGCGAAGATCGAAGAAAACGCCGCCGGGCAATCGCTGGAGCTATTGCGCAACTGCATTCCGACCAATTCTGAAAGCAAAGACTATCGCAATTGGGAATGGCTGCGGTTACTGCACCTGGCACGCCAGACCCGCACTAACATCCCGATCGGGGAACGGGTCGAAACGGTTACGGTGAGTCCCGATGGTGAGACGCTGCTCGTCGCCGCAACCAGCGGTGCCGTACGGCTTTGCTCGCTCGACGGTCAGACGCTGCAAACGTTCAACCACGGCGGCCCGCTGACGACGGCGATCTTCGTCGGCGGCGCTTCCCGCGTGCTCACCGCCGGCGGCGACTCGACGCACGGCACCATCAAACTCTGGGACGTCTCCGGCGAAACGCCGCGCTCGCTCGTCGAATTCCCGTCGCTCGACGCCACGGTCTTAGCGGCGGCCTGCACGGCGGACGGATCGCGGCTGGCGACCACCAGCCAGGACGGCGCTGTTTGGATCTGGCAGATCAACGGTGCGTCGGAAACGCCGGAAACAACGCAGGTATTGCCGCTCAAGGGACACACCGGCGCCGTTTGGGACGTCGATTTCTCGCCCGATGAGACGCAAATCGTCACCGCAGGACAGGATCGCACCGTCATCCTCTGGTCGCTCGACGCCGCGGCCAACGACTGGCCATTGCCGGCGTTCCGCGGGCACACCGGAATCGTCTATAGCTGCGAATTTTCGCCCGACGGGCAGCGCGTCGTCTCGGCCGGGGCTGATCGCCGCGTGTTGGTTTGGGAAATCGACCAAATCAAGCCGATCAATCTCGACGAACTCGCCAAGGAGGAATCGCCTCCCGCGCCGCCGACGTTCATTGAGTTGAAGGGACACACCGCCGACGTGAGTTGCGTTGACTTCGCGCCGGACGGCAGCCAAGTGTTGAGCGCCAGCAGCGATCACACCGTGAAGATCTGGGACGCCGCCAAGGGAAAACTCCTCAAAACGCTTCGCGGCCACGACGGTTGGGTCCTGGCCGGCGCATACACTTCGGACGGACGCCAGGCCGTCACCGGCAGCTACGATGGCAGCGCCGCTGTGTGGCCCGTGGCGGACTACCAAGAGCAAATCGTCTTCGCGGACGACAAGGCGACCGCAATTCTGTCGGCCGCGCCGTCCCCCGACGGACGATTCATCGTCACGTCGCATCAGGATGGTTCGGTGCGGCTCTGGAACCGCGCAACCGGCAAGCTCGAAGGACCGCCGCTCGAGGAAGGACACGAGTTCCTCGGCGAAACGGCGCAGTTCATGCCGAACGGCCAGAGCATCATTACCGGCGCTCGCGATAGCACCGTGCGGCTGTGGGACGTCGCCAGCGGCGGGGAAGCCGCGCGGTTGACCGACACTGGCAGCGCCGCGCAAAACGTCGTCGCGGCGCTCGATCCTACTGGGACGTGGCTCTGCACCGGCATCGCGACCGCGGGTGAAACCTCCGCCAACCAGTCCGCTAAGCGGCCATTCGCCCAGCTTTGGAGCCTTGGGTCTCAGCCCGAGGCAACGTTGCTGTCACTTGAGACGCGCGCCGATGTGGCGCTCTCGTCGGCTGCGTTCGCCGCCGAAGTGAAGCCGATCATGAATGCGAGGAACAG
>CAZUBB010000264.1:4384-4681 GCA_964618485.1 uncultured Pirellulales bacterium | reverse complement strand
TGTAGCAATTCTAGACTGGCAGCGGCGCGGCGGGCGGGGAACGGGCGTGAATTGCGGCCGGCGGGCGGGGATTGGCGGGGAATGCGAGGTTCCACAGAGGGCACTGAAGGCACAGAAAAATGCAGAAGGCGGCCCGGATCATTTGCGGACGGGGACGGACGGGCTGATTGCGTGGAGTTGTGGCGGGTTGTCGGGGATTGGCGGGTTTTGCGGTGAATAGCGAATCGCGAAGAACGAATTGCGCGGGCGGCGGTGTGGTGGCGGATTTTGGGGGCGCGGGATCGGGCGGAGCATGTC
>CAZUBB010000264.1:4007-4374 GCA_964618485.1 uncultured Pirellulales bacterium | reverse complement strand
GCCGGCCGGCTTCGGGTGTCCTCACCGCCGCGAGAATCGGGGGCTTGGACGGCCACGGGCGATTGTCGCGCGGGTTGTGTCGACAGGACACCCCATACCGCGCGATGCCACCCGCCAAAATCAAATGCAGACTCTCACGCACGTGCAGGGCAGTGTCGCGGGTTCACGTCCTGGATCGTTCAGTGGAGGCGAAGCCATAGGTTTTCTGCCAACGTGGTCTTTCCCCCTCGAATACGTTTTGCAGCTGGCCGCGATTCGGCGTTCGTTTTGTCGTACACATCCAACTTACCCTCCTCTTCCAATTCCAATAGCATTTGCCTATAGGTTCGTTCGCTATAAGGATCATCGGGTTTTGATAACCAGCTTC
>CAZUBB010000264.1:0-3997 GCA_964618485.1 uncultured Pirellulales bacterium | reverse complement strand
GAATTCGCTTACCCGGCACGCCCCTTGGCGAAGGCGATTCAGGATCCTCGATTTCTGTTCCGCAATATCCAAGCGGAACATGCGAAACTGATTCCCGCGTTCGCGATCGGTCAGGAATTCAAGCTTCCCGTATCGTTCGACGGCTTCTCTTCCTTCCTCAGTCATCACATGCTTCATTATCTTGAATGCAAGGGGACTGGACGTGCAATGAACAAGGTAGTGGCTCGTTCGCTGCTGCGATTTTGTTTCGAACCGAAACGGAACAAAGTAACGTGCCGCAGTGTATTGTCGCATCGCAGCGATGAACGAATCCCGAATTGCTACTTCGCGATCGCTTGGTTCGCAGCACTCTCGGACTTCGTCTAAAAGGCTGGAGACTCGTGCCTCTGCCCCCAGTAAGGGCACGAGTGCTTCGCGTGAAACCGAGCCCGCATCGATTCCACCCAGGATTCGATTCACTCCATCATAATTAAAGAACAGGAGAATTTCCCCATATTCGAGTGATAACAAGGAAGCGAGGTCGGAGATGCGTACGCCTTCGACTCCGCACGGGTCGACAAATGCGAAGGTGGCCGTTTTTCCGAGTCCGGAATAGACGGGATCCTGTAGAACTCGGTGAATGGCCTCATCAAATCTTCCTTTCTGAATAAAGGGGCGATGAATCAATCGATTCGCCGTTGGGTGCGCGAGCACCGCGCTCTGCAAACTCTCGAAATATGACTGGTTTGCCTCAATCAGGCTCATCGCGGTTCGGCTTGCAACATCGTGTGTCGCGAGGATATCCAGCACAAGAATCGGAGAGCCGGGTGAGTCCCCACCATATTGCCCTCGGCCGGCAAACGCATCAACGTAGTGAAACCGAGACGCTTCGTTTTTGAGTGCCGTCAGATAGGCAGGTAAATAAGCGGTCAAAATGCCGTGTTTGGCGCGCGTTTGCGGAGAGTAGTCGTCGAAATGAACGCTTTCGTGGCTTGGCATACATCCTCCGGAAAATCGTCCCATTCTTGACCATCCAGCTTTCTCCCCGTCGCCTTCTTATTCACCCCTCCCCACTGCTTGAAAAAGAACGGCACGCCCGTCGCGAGGCATTTGTCGCGGATCGGCCGGACCCACTCGGGCTTCATCTCGCGGGCGCCGGGGCCGGATTCGCCGCCGACGATCACCCAGTGGACGCCGGAGAGCGGCAAGCGCGGGAGCGGGCCGAGCAGCGGCTCGATGGAGAGGAATTTCACGGCAGCGCCGGTGCGGCGGAGGTGGGCGATACGGTCGAAAACTTCGGCGTTTTCGACGCTCGTGCCCAGCCAGATGTTTGGCGACCAGCCAAGTTCGCGCGACCATGCCGCGGCGCGGTGCGGCCGCTTCGTCAGCACCTGGAACGTATGCTGGGGACAGGCGTTCATCACCGCGAAGACGCGGCGGACGAAATCGAGCGGGACGTCTTCGTGGAAGAGGTCGCTCATCGAGTTTACGAATACGGTGCGCGGTAGTCGCCAGGAGAGCGGGTCTGCGACGGCGGCGTCGTCGAGGAAAACGGAGCCGGTCCAGCGGCCGCGGGCGTCGACGACGGATTCGTAGTTGGCCGTTCGGCCGGGGCTGGCTCCGCGCGCACGGGCGGCGCGGGCCATCGCGGCGAGGCGGCGGGCCATGCGCTCGGCGTAGCAGTTCGCGCACCCGGCGCTGACCTTCCGACAACCGACGACGGGATTCCAGGTGAGCTGGGTCCACTCGATCCGCGACGTTTGGGCCATTTGTGACCTCACGAACAAAGACCTAACACATATCGGGCGGGAAGTCAAGGAAAATCGGGTTCGGCCTGAATTCGAGAACGCTATCCGGCATTCGGGGCTCAGCCTACCCGCACCCGCCCCGCCTGACCACGCAGCGGTGGCGCACGGAACGGGGAGTTCACGGACAGGCGGCGCCGAACTCTGCCAAGAGGATCGCCAGGTCGGGAAGGCCGATCGCGCCGTCCGCGTTCAGGTCGCCGTCAGTATAGGACGGCTCGTCGATTCGCCCGAAGTTGCTCAGGAGCACAGCGAGATCGGCGATGCCGACCTGGCCGTCGCAGTTCAGGTCGCCTACGTGATCACAAACGCTCAGCGTGGCGGCGTCGGACGTAGCGGTCTCGCAATTCGTGACAACGCAGTCGTAGCTCCCGGCGTCCGATGCGGAGGCGTTCCGGATTGTGAGCATCGGAGTTCCTGAGCCGGAAATATGGTCCGGTTCATCAGCAAGGGCGTCGCTGTTCCTTCGCCATTGGTACGCGAGCGGTTCCGTTCCCGAAGCGGCGACGCTGAGTGTCAACGTGCTGCCCGCGCAGACGCGCTGGTGCTCGGGCTGTGTGTGAAGAATCGGCCCGATGCAGGATGTCTGAAGGGACCATGTCTCGTTGGGAACGTTGGTGGTTCCGGTCCACCCGCCGTACACGATAAACCGGCCGCGCGCCGAGTCGAAGCACATTGCGTTAGACGACAGCTCCCGAGCGCTCGGGCCGTTGACGAGGTGCTGCGTCCAGACGGAACCATTCCATTCCCATGTCTCGGCGCTCGGGCCGTTCTGTCTCCAGCCGCCGAACAGGAACGACGAACCGCGAACTGAGTCGTACGCCATTGCGGCGTCAACTCGCGGTGACGGGCCGCTTACCTGCCGCTGCGTCCAGGCCTGGCCGTCCCACTCCCACGTGTCGCCGAAATATGGAGTCGATCCGCTGAAACCGCCAAACAGGACGCAAACGCCGCGGTTCGCGTCGAAGCACATTGATGCGCCCGCTCTCGCCGCCGGTCCGCTCACGAGCCGGTTGGACCAGTTCGCCCCGTTCCATTCCCAGGTTTCACCGGTATATGTATACCCAGGACGCTCGCCGCCGAAGAGAACGACTACGCCACGAAGCGAATCGAAAGCGGCGGCACAATAGCTTCGTGGGGAAGGGCCGGTGACCGATCGACCGACCCACGCACCGCCGTCCCACTCCCAGGTATCGCCATACCAGTTGCGGCTTCCTCCGCCGACCCAGATTGCGCCACCGAAGAGGACGACTACGTCGCGCACGGAGTCGTAGACCATCGCGTGGGCGAATCGTGCCGACGGCCCGATCGCGGAAACGGGCAGCCACGCGCCGCCATTCCAGGTCCAACCGTCTCCGAGGTTAAATCCGCTAAATCCAGCCCCCCACGAACCGCCGAACATCAAGATGCGATCACGATTCGAGTCATACGCAACCGCAGTGTGGTTTCGGGCTGTCGGCGTTCCGGCGACTTGATGCCAGTCGACTCCGTTCCAGTGCCACAATTCGTTGCCCTCAGGCATTGTTCCTTGATTTCCGTAGCAGACCAAGGCGCTCTCTCGCCGGCGATCGTACGTCAGTGCCAGGAGTGTTGCGGAAGGACCTGACGTGTTTCCCTGCGTCCATGCCGTTCCATTCCATTCCCATGAATTCGTCTGCCCACCAATGGTGTTGAGCAGCACAGTGAGCCCGCGAGCTGCATCGTATGTCATGTTCTTTCCCGAGTTGCCCGGCGGCCCACTAGCCGATCTTCGTAGCCAGGCGACGCCGTCCCACTCCCATGTTTCCTGGCTGTACGTCGAGCTGGCGGTGGAACCACCGAATAGCGTGGTCACGCCGCGATCGAGATCGTACGACATGGCGTGGTCGGCACGCGGAGACGGACCGGAGACGGTGCGCTCGGTCCACGAAGTCCCGTCCCATTCCCATGTGTCGGCGTATCGTGTCGAGCCGCTTAGCCCGCCGAACAAGACCACGACGGCGCGAGCCGCGTCATAGGCCATTCCGTGGCCGCTGCGCGACGACGGGCCAGTGGTCGCACGTTGACTCCATGTGCCGGCGTCCCATTCCCAAGTCTCACTACCCGTAAATAGGACAACTCGGTCTCGGAGTTCGTCAAAGACCATTGTCGCTCCAGCGGGTCCTCCAGTCGCGCGGAGCGTCCACGCGCGTCCATCCCAGGACCACGTCTCTGCGCCCATCAGTAGTATGGCG
>CAZUBB010000263.1:0-4695 GCA_964618485.1 uncultured Pirellulales bacterium | reverse complement strand
GTTCGACGAACGGCTGTAAGGCGCGCTTCACCGCGTCGTCGATCTTGGCGACCTGTTCCTGGCCGCCGAGCGCCGTGCGGAACTGCTCGATCATCCCGGCGCGCGTGTTCTCGTCGACGTCTTTGGGGGCGTCTTCTGGTTCAAAATTGCGCCACACGTCGGGATCGACGGCCGATGCGGACATGGCGCTCGCCACGGCCAGCAAGGCGTTATGAAAGCTGTCTTCCAACGTTCGCCAGGGCGTCACGTCCTGGTCGAAGATCGCGGGGACGCGGCTGCGGGCCTGGTTTTTCAGCTTTTCCTTGGCGGCGTCGTCTTTGCGTTTGAACTCCACGCGCGACGTGATGGCCCGGCGGGCCACGGTGTCGAGGCGGAACGTGAATGGCGGCGACCAGGGCTGCGTCAGGCCCCACAGGGCGAGGCAGGTGACGAGGCAGAGTCCGATGCGCATCAGCACATCGGGATTGCGCAGCGCGAGCCGAAAGCGCTCCCAACGGCTCGGCGGCAGGTCGAGCGAGGTGACGCGAGCTCCGCGACGGCGGCGTGGTATCCCGTTGGCCATGTATTGCTTCACCATGCGCGGCGCGCTTAGCGGCGGCGTTTGAGTCCATCATCGTAGGCTCGGACGATGTCCTGCACCAACCGATGGCGCACGATATCGGCGTCCGAGAGGGTGACTTGCGAAATCCCTTTGATTCCGCGCAAACGTTCGAGGGCGTCGACCAGGCCGCTCCGCTGATGGGACGGGAGGTCGATTTGCGTGGTGTCTCCGGACACGACGATCTTGGAGCCGTTCCCCATGCGGGTGAGGAACATCTTCATCTGCGAGATCGTGGTGTTCTGCGCTTCGTCGAGAATGATGAAGGCCTCGTTGAGCGTGCGGCCGCGCATGTAGGCGAGCGGCACGACTTCGATGACTTCCTGTTCCGTGAACCGTTTGATCTGGTCGTGGTCCATCATCTCCCGAAGTGCGTCCTTGAGGGGGCGCAGGTACGGGTTGATCTTGGCCTCGAGGTCGCCCGGCAGGTAGCCGAGGCTTTCGCCGGCCTCGACCGCGGGTCGGACCAGGACAATTTTACGGATCTGCTCGTGCTTGAGCGCGGAAACCGCCATGGCGACCGCGAGGTAGGTCTTGCCCGTACCGGCGGGGCCGCAGCAAAAGACGATGTCGTGATCGCGGATCGCGTCGAGATACCGCTCCTGGCCAGGCGTGCGCGGGGCGATTTTTCGCGCCAGCGCGAAGACGTCGATGCTGACTGCCTTACGCGGCGTGGCGCCATTGCCCAGCGTGGCGATAACGCGTTGCACGTCGTCGGTGGACAGTTCGCCATGCCGCAGCGCAAGCGCCTTGAGTTGTTCGAGGGCGTCGGCGGCGCGGGCGACCGGCACGGCGTCGCCGCGGATCATGATCTGATCATCCCGGGCGGAGATCGTGACGCCAAGCGCAGTACGCAGCGCCCGCAGGTGCTGGTCCCCTGGTCCGAAGAGGGCCAGCAGGAGTCCTGCGTCGACTTTCGAGATCGTGGCTTCACTCATCCAGGAACACGCCGGCGCTCCGGCCGACGCAATACATGCGGGAGTTATCTGGGTAATTTAACCATACGCCGCGCGGCGAAGCCAGCGGCATCGGGGCCATCGTACGTAAACCGCTGCTACAAAATACTTTGCGACAACGCCATAACACCGCTATGCGCCCACCAACCCGCAAGACCAGCACCAGAAGGCGACGGGGGCCGCGAAGAGGATGGAATCGAGGATATCGAGCACGCCGCCGAACCCGGGGAGCCAGGTGCTGGAATCCTTGCGGCCGAGGTCGCGCTTAATGAGCGACTCAGCGAGGTCTCCGGCCATGCCGAAAGCGCCGACGATGAGCCCGTAGGCGATCCATTGCCAGATGGGATATACAACCGCGCTGGGCGCGAGGGCTGGGACGAGCCAGGCGCCGGCGAGCCAGCCCGCGAACGAAGCGGCGATTGCCGCGCCGGCGGCGCCTTCCCACGTTTTGCCGGGACTCACGACCGGCGCCATCTTGTGGCGGCCGATCAAACGGCCGACGGTGTAGGCGCCGATGTCGCCGAGTTTCACGATCAGGATCAACGAGAGCAGCGCCGGGATGCCGACGGCGCCGGATTCGAGCAGGCGGAGCTTCGCGAGGAAGCTGAACAGGAGTCCGATATAGCTGATCACGAGGAGGCCGAGCGCGAGGCGTTCCATAACGACGCCGGGACGCTCGTAACGGTGCATCTCGCGGAGGAAGAGCGCCAGCACGGCGGCGGCAAGAATGGAAATCTCCGCGTGCGCCGCGAGTGGGAAGTTGGGCGCGGCGAGCGGCAGCCAGTTCACCGCGACGAGCGCCGCGTTCACCACGTAGACGGGCCAGCGGACCGGACGGAGGTCACGGGCCGCGAGGAGCGTGAAGAACTCATTCGTGGCGACGACGGACAGGACCAGGAGCGTCGGCAAGGTGACCCAGACGCCGGGCGGCGACGTGTGATGGTCCCACACGGCGAGCGCTGCGAGGGTGGCGACGAGCAGTACGCCGAGGATCATCCGCCATCGCAGCACAGCCATGCTCCCGCGTTGGGCACGTGTCGTCGTTTATTTACGGCGGGCTATCTTCGCAAAATCCAGGCGAAGTAACCACCGACCGCGGCCAGCAGGGCGGCGGTGGCGGTGAGCACGAAGATCATTCGCGAACGCGCCTGCCAATCGAGGCGAAAAGCGGGGGCCGGCGCAACGGGAATCGTGATTCCGCTGGGGAAGCGATAGCCGCACCATTCGCAGCGGGAGAGATAGTCGGGCTCGTAGACGCTGTCGCAGACCGGGCATTCGAGCCAGAGTTCGGGAAACTCTTCCGTCGGGTCGCCTTCGTCGGCCCAGGGGAAATCGACGCCGGACGTGCCGCAGTGGGGGCAGACGGTAGTGCGCTTCTTGCCGCAGGAATAGCATTGCGGCCAGACGCCGATGGTGCGTTCGCTGTCGTCGATCATTTCGTCGGTTCCGTCGGTCCAACGGCCAGTAATTTGTTCCTCGAAGTGTACCGTGAGCTCGGCCGCTTCTTGCGCGTGCGCGGAGGAAACAACCACGCGCGGGGCGTTGGCGATGCCCATCGGCAACTCGCCCCCTTCGCCGGCAAGCATGTCGTTGACGACCCAGGCGCGGATGCCGTGCTCCGCCAGCAATTGCCTGAGGAGCGCGGCCTGGACCGAGTTCGCGGCGCGGTAGATCTCGACTTGTCGCTCGGTCATCGACCCTGTTCTCGCCCGGCGTTTTCGTCGCTGGCCTCCTCCTACAGTAACCCGAATGTGGGTTGAAGGGGAGGTGAAGCTGGGCGCCGGGTAATTGTGTGCGGCCTCCGCAAGCGATGAGCGGCCAGCGGAGCGAAAGCGGCCGTCACTCCGGGCGCTCACGCTCAATGGCACTTACTTTGTGAATTGCTCAGCGCCGTCAAGCATGGGTGTCTTTTTGCGTTTTTCGCGGCTATTCCTCCTTACGGCGGATAGCGCATGCCAAGGCAGGAATAGCCACGAAAAACGCAAAAAGGCACCAAGAAGGACGGAAAGTGAATTGGTAGGTCTCAATTTCCAAGCTCATTTCGCAAAATAAGTGCCATTGCGCTCACGCTTCCGGCTCACTTCTTGGGCGTGGCTTGAACGGCGTTCCTCAGTGCTTGCAACTTCCTGGCGGGGGGCCTACGATCGCGGCTCGGTCATTGTTGCATTCCGATTCAGGCACTCCAGTTCGAGACGGTGCGATGGCGTTTTCACTTTCGGGGCATGTGGCGTTGGTGACGGGGAGTTCGAAGGGGCTCGGGAAGTCGATGGCGCTGACGTTGGCGCGGGCGGGGGCCAAGGTGTGCGTCAACTACTTCAATAACGCCGTCAAGGCCGAGGCGACGCTGGCGGAGCTACATGCCGCCGGGGGCGTGGGGATTCTGGCCCGGGGGGACGTCTCCACGGACGAGGGCGTGAAGAGCGTCTGCGATAAGGTCGCGGCGGAACTGGGGCCGATCGACATTCTGGTGGTCAACGCCACGCCCGATCAGCCGCAGATGCCGATCGAGGAATATACCTGGCAGCACTACCAGACGATGATCGATTTCTTCATCAAGAGCCCTTACCTGCTCAGCCGCGCGGTGCTGCCGCACATGAAGCAGAAGCAATGGGGCCGGATCATCAATATCGGCAGCGAAGTGTTCGCCCGCGGCGTGGGGAATTTTAGCGCCTACGTCTCCGCCAAGGGGGGCCAGGCCGGTTTCACGCGCAGCATGGCGACGGAGCTGGCGCCGTTTGGCATTACGGTGAATCTCGTGGCGCCGGGGTGGATTCCCGTCGAGCGGCATGAAAAGGATCCGCAGGAGCTGAAAGACGGGTACTTCCGCTTGATCCCGATGCGTCACTGGGGCGTTCCGCAGGACGTGGCGGACGCGGTGCTGTACTTCGCCAGCGAAGAGGCCGGTTTCGTCACCGGGCAGACGGTGAGCGTGAATGGCGGCATGACGCTCCACTAACGGCAAGGGGCCTCGCGCTGGCAGCGTTTTTCGTCGCGTCACTTAAGCCGTGCCGTAACCCCGGGGATGCGAGGAGTGCCACCGCCAGGCGGTGCGGACGATCGTTTCCAGATCGGAATGCTGCGGCGTCCACTGGAGCACTTCGCGGGCGCGGCGGGCGTCGGCCACGAGCGACGGCGGATCGC
>CAZUBB010000262.1:3844-4847 GCA_964618485.1 uncultured Pirellulales bacterium | reverse complement strand
GAAGCCGCCGTGCATTCGGGCGCCCTCATCACCGCGCGGCACGCCATGGAGCAGAACCGCGACGTCTTCGCTGTGCCGGGCCGCGTCGATACCCATCTTTCGCAAGGCTGTCACCGGCTGATTCGCGACGGCGTCAAGCTCATCGAATCCGCGGACGACGTGCTGGAAGACTTGGGCCCGCTCCCGCGGCCGATTGCCCAGTCGCCGGAGCAAACGATTCACCACCCCATCGAAGTCACGCTCAACGAACTCGAACGCGCGGTGCTGCAAGCGATCGAGCAATCGCCGACGCTCATCGACGCCATCATCGCGCAGAGCCAGCTCCCGGCGATGCAGGTGTTGAGCACGCTCACCATCCTGGAAATGCGCCGCCTCATCCGCCGCACCAGCGGCATGCACTACGTGCGGCTGTAGCACGGTACGTGCTAGAATGCCTTGGCCCGCGAAACACGCGAAAGGGGATAGGGGGAACGAAGAGAGATTGTCCACGGAACACGCGGAAAGACACGGAATAGGAATTTGCATCAGACAGCGATGCGCGCCAGCAAATCGTGCATCGCCGCAGTTGGTTCGTCGCAGGAAACGTAAGGCCCGCCGTCGCGCGGCGGCGGGCCTCGCTTCCCCATGAAACCACGCACATTTGATAAGAATCCGGTTTCAAGAAAACGCATCGCACCGTATCCCCGGCCCGCCCAACCATTTTCCTCCCTTTCCGTGTCGTTCCGTGTGTTTCGTGGATAACCTCCCGCTCTCCCCATTTCGTGTATTTCGCGTGTTTCGCGGGCAAACGAATTCCTCCGTCCAGCAGCCGAGCAGCATCGTGATTATTCCGCGGTTGAGCATCCTCGTCGTTTGGTGGTGCGTTCTTCTGACAGGTCCTGTCGTAGCCGGGGATTGGCCGCAGATCTTGGGGCCGGCGCGCAACGGGATCGCCGTTGGCGAGCGACTTGCCGAGTCGTGGACTGATGAGGGGCTGAAGCTGCTATGGCGGCGCGACATCGGC
>CAZUBB010000262.1:0-3834 GCA_964618485.1 uncultured Pirellulales bacterium | reverse complement strand
AAGAAGTCATCGAATGCTTCGCCGCGGCGGACGGCGCGCCGCGTTGGCGCACGCCGTTTCCCGCGCGCTTCAGCGGGGGCGTGCATGAAGATCAAGGCCCGCGCTGCGTGCCGACGGTCCAGGGCGATTGCGTGATACTCTTCGGCGCGGCCGGCGACCTGCATTGCGTCGCCGCGAGCGACGGCAAGCCGATTTGGTCCCGCGCCGTCAATGAAGATTACGAAGTGCGCGACGGGTACTTCGGCGTCGGCAGCAGCCCGGTCGTCGTCGGCGATCGCGTGCTCGTCAACGTCGGCGGCAACAACGGGGCGGGGCTGGCGGCGTTTTCGCTCGCGACCGGCGAAACGCTCTGGAAAGCCACCGATGAAGGCGCCAGCTATTCGGCGCCAACCGTCGCCAAAGTGGCCGGGCAAACGCGGGCGATCTTCGTCACGCGACTCAACGTCGTGGCCGTCGTGCCGGAATCAGGCCAGGTGGCGTTTCGATTCCCCTTCGGCAAGCAAGGCCCCACGGTGAACGCCGCCACGCCGCTGGTGATGGACGACGTGCTCTTCGTCTCGGCCAGTTACGGCGTCGGCGCCGTGGCGGCAAAGCTGGAATTCAACGATGCGCCGGCGCTCTGGCGCCGGGACGACGTGATGTCGAGCCAGTATGTCACGTGCATCCACCGCGACGGTTATCTCTACGGCGTCGACGGCCGTCAGGACATCGGCGTCGCGCGCCTCCGCTGCTTCGATCCTAGGACCGGCGACGTGAAATGGACGGTGGAGGATTTTGGCGTGGCCTCGCTCATTCTCGCCGGCGACAAAGCGCTGGCGCTCAAGACCGACGGCCAACTCGTGCTCTTCCGCCCGAATCCGGATCGCTATGAGCCGCTCGCCGAAGCGAAGCTTTTCGACGAGATCGCGCAGGCGCTCCCGGCCCTCAGCAACGGCCGACTCTTCGCGCGAGACACCAAGCAGCTCAAGTGCTTCGAGGTAGGCGCGATCAGAAAGTAAACGGTTCTGTCGCGAAGCACGCCGTAACCGCGAGCGCTAACGCTTCCGGCTCGCTGTCGCTAATGCGCTTGGTGCTTCAGTCTCACTCTTCTCTTCCTCTGCGTCTCCGCGCTTCGGCGGTTCAAAGTAGCAAAGCGCCTCAGCCGTCCAGCGTAAACCGCCCGCCGGGTTCGACGATCATCGGGATCGCATGGGTTTCGATCCGTACCCGGTGCGCCCAGGCATGCACATCCTGTGCGATCGGCGGCCAGGTGTTGAAGTGCGCCGGGGCGACGCGCCGCGGCTGAAGGAGATCGATCGCGATAATCGAGTCGTCCGGGCCCATGGTGTAGCGATCGCCGATCGGCAGCACGGCCAGGTCGAGCCCGCCCGCGCCGATCAGCTTCATATCGCTGAAGAGCGCGGTATCGCAAGCGAAGTAGATCCGTGCGCCAGGCAGCTCCAGCAGGAAGCCGCCAGGTTCTCCGCCGCTGGCGCCATCCGGCATCGTGGAGCTATGCACCGCCTGGGTCAGCTTCACTTTGCCGAAGGGTTGTTGCGTGGCGCCGCCGATATTCATCGGGTCGGTCGCCTTGACCCCCTGCTGCTGGAGCCACTCACAGACTTCGTAGTTGGCGACCACCGTAGCGCCGGTCCGCTTGGCGATCTTCGCCACGTCGGCCACGTGGTCGTAATGCCCGTGCGACACCAGGATGAACTCGCCAGAGACGTCCGCGGCCCGCACCGGCGCCGTCGGACAATCATCCAGAAACGGATCCAGCAATACGGTGTGCTCGCCAGTCTCAATCGACCAGCCGCCGTGACCAAGCCAGGTAAAAGTGGTGGGCATAGGGGGGAAGTGATGAGTGCAGGGTGATGAATGCGGAAGGATGAACGATGAACGACGAACGAATAAGGCGAATGGAAACGCGCGGATCAAACCCAGCACTGGCGCGTCGGCCCACTGAAAACTGAATCACTGAAAACTGAACACTTCCCCTTCTTTTCTTCTTTTCTTCTTTTCTTCTCCCCCTCAAACATATCCCACTCGCCGCCACCCAGCCAGTAGCGGCTTTTCCGCTGCGCCGTCTCGACATTCCCCCCTGCGGGCGATAACCTTCACGCCGTGCGCGGTACTTCAGGCGAGCGCGATCACCGCGCTGTCCCGCGCCTCGGCGAACTCAAAGACGACGCGTCAAGGAATCTCCCATCATGAACAAGTATGTCACCGAGTTGATCGGTACGTTTTTCCTGGTGCTCACCATCGGTTGCACGGTGATCAACACGGCCCCCGGCGTGATTCCTCCCCTGGCGATCGGCGCCGCGCTGATGGTGATGATCTTCGCCGGCGGCCATATTTCCGGTGCACATTACAACCCGGCGGTCACGCTGGCGGTGTTCATCCGCGGCAAGTGCGACGCGAAAGACGTCGTCCCGTACTGGGTCGCGCAGCTCGCCGGCGCGGCGCTGGCGGCCCTCGTCGTTGGGTTCTTGGTCGGCGCCCCCGACGCGCCGATGGCCATCAAAGACGTCCCCAAGGCGCTCCTGGCCGAATTCCTCTTCACCTTTGCGCTGGCTTACGTCGTCTTGAACGTCGCCACGGCCAAGGGCACTTCCGGCAACTCTTTCTACGGCCTGGCCATCGGCATGACGGTCATGGTGGGCGCCTTCTCCGTCGGCGGCATCTCCGGCGGCGCCTTCAATCCCGCGGTGGCCGTTGGCGTGGCCATTATGAAGGTCCTCGCCTTCACCGACATCTGGATCCACCTCATCGCCGATCTCGCCGGCGGCGCTTGCGCAGCGCTGGTGTTTAAGATCAACAACCCGACGGATGTGTAGCGGGCGGGAGGAGAAAAGAAGAAAAGGAGAAGAGAAGAAAAGAAGGGGGGAGCGTTCCGGAGCGCCGACGCGTGCACCGCGATTCAGCGCGATCCGCAAGCTTCTTTTCTTCTATTCTTCTTTTCTCCTCACCTCTGATAAATCGGCAAATACGCCTTCTCCAACTGCAGGATCGTCAGGTTGAGAGACGTGATGTAGACCTCGCCGATGTCGCCTTGCCAGGCGCCGGACGGTGTCTGCTCGCGGACGATCTTCTGGTACAGCCGATCGCGGAATTTCGCCCAGGCGTCGCCTCCCTGGCGGTACATCACCTGCGAATAGTAGTAGTACGCGTAGTGCCAGTGGCCGAATTGCCGGTCCTGCAAGTTCGAGAGCCGTTTGTCACAGTAGGTCAGCAACTTCGGCACGAACTCGCTGTCGTATTCCCCCGCGTTGAACAGGCAGGCGATGGCCGCGGCGCTGATGGCCGGGCGCGAACTGCCGCGGTTCTTCGAGCTGTACGCCACGCCGCCGTCCGGCTCCATGCAGTCGGTGATGTACTTCACGGCGCGATCGATCACCTCGTTCGGCACGGGAATCCCCGCGTTGCGGCAACCGCGGAGCCCCTGCACCTGCGTGATTGTCGTCGAGCCCTCGTCGAAGTTATCGCCGTCTTTGGCGCTGACGTAGCCCCAGCCGCCCGACGGGGTTTGCGCTTCGCCGGAGAAGACCGCCGCGCGCGTGAGGACATCGACCATCTCCTCGCGCCGCTCCTGGTCTTCCTCTTCGCCCAGCAGTTGCGAAAGGAACAGCATCGAGAAGCCGTGGCCGTAGGTGTAGCGATTGTCGCTCACCGGGTCGCCGATCAATCCATTATCGCGACTCTTCCCGAGCAGGAAGTCGATCGCCATCCGGATGTTCTGGGAGAACTTTCCCTGGGTGGCCGTCGAGCCTTCGCAGAGCATGGCCGTGCCGGCCAGCGCGGTCATCGCCGTGGGGTAGAGTCCGCTGGCGGACCAGTGCCCTAGCTTGGATTGCG
>CAZUBB010000261.1:0-4906 GCA_964618485.1 uncultured Pirellulales bacterium | reverse complement strand
GCGGCTCAACGCGATCGACGCGAACACGCTCGAGGCGCTTGAGGCGCGGCTGAATGAGCCGTTTGCGACCGCCTTTGACGCCGCGGGGAATCTCTATATCGCGGAGATGGTCGGCGGGCGCATTCTGCGCGTCGATGGCGCAGGCGTTATGACGCGCGTCGCGGGCCGGGAGGCGCAGGGGGATGTCGGCGACGGCGGTCCGGCGGCCGCGGCGCTCTTGAACGGCATGCACCACGTCATCGACGCGGGGGATAATGCGCTCTTGATCGCGGATACCTGGAACCACCGCGTGCGCCGCTTGGACTTGAAGCGGGGGACGATTGCTCCGTTCGCGGGGACCGGGGCGAAGGGGTTTTCCGGCGATGGCGGGCCGGCGAGCGCGGCGGAGTTCGGCGATGTTTACTGCCTGTCGCTGACGGCCGACGGAAAGACGCTCTACATCGCGGACCTGGATAACCGGCGCATTCGGGCGATTGATATGGCGACCGGCGTCGTGAGCACCGTAGCGGGGAACGGCGAGCGGGGCGTGCCGCGTGATGGCGAGTTGGCGGTCGAGAGCCCGTTGGTCGATCCGCGGGCCGTCGCCGTGGACGCCCAAGGAAAGATCTACATTCTGGAACGGGGCGGGCATGCGCTCCGCGTGGTCGACGGCGAGGGGCGGATTCGCACCGTGGCCGGAACGGGAAAAGCCGGGGCGACCGGCGACGGCGGGCCGGCGATCGAGGCCACGCTGAACGGGCCGAAGCATTTGTGCGTTGATGGCGACGGCAATGTGATCATCGCGGACACGGAGAATCATGCGATTCGACGGTATGTGACGCAGGACGGCCGCATCGAGCGCGTGGCGGGAACCGGCCAACAAGGCGCGGCGGGCGAAGGGGGCGATCCGCTCAACGTGCAGTTGAATCGACCGCACGGCGTGGCAATCGGCCCCGACGGATTGTTGTACATTGCAGACAGCAGCAATCATCGCATCTTGAAGATTGTGCCGTGATTTGTTTTCCTTGCGCCAACCCACACTGAGACTCTCATGTACTATCGCGCCTTGGCCATCGTGTTGCTTTTATGGACGGCGCCACTCGCGGCGCAACAGCGCGTCGTGACGCAGGGGAACGGAAAACTCGTCGTGCTCGACGCGGACGGGAAAATTGAATGGGAGATGCCGTGGGAGGGAATCCACGACGTGCATACGCTGGACAACGGCCATTTTTTGGTGCAGCAAGGGGCGGCCAAGATCGCCGAGATCGATCCGGTCGCGAAAGAAGTCGTCTGGAGTTACGATTCCGCGACGGCGAACGGCAACGCTGGAAAGCCGGTCGAGGTTCATGCCTTTCAGCCAATTGACGGTGGCGGGCTGATGATCGCAGAGAGCGGTCCGGGGCGGATTATTGAGATCGATCGCGACGGCAAGTTGTTGCACGAAGTGAAGCTGAAGGTCGATCACCCGCATCCGCATACTGATACGCGGCTGGTGCGCAAACTGCCCGGCGGCACGTATCTCGTATGTCACGAAGGGGACGGCGTGGTGCGCGAGTATGACGCCGCGGGAAACGTGGTCTGGGAATATGACGTACCGCTCTTCGATCAGGAGTCGCGGCCCGGTCATGGGCCCGAGGCGTTCGGCGATAAGTGCTTTGCGGCGGTGCGGCTGAAGAACGGAAACACGCTGATCGCCACCGGCAATGGTCACTCCGTATTGGAGGTGACGCCTGAAAAGGAGATCGTCTGGAAGCTGACGCAGAGGGAACTGCCGGACATCACGCTGGCCTGGGTCACCACGCTGGAAGTGTTACCGAACGGGCATTACCTGATCGGCAACTGCCACGCCGGCGCCGGGCAGCCGCTGTTGATTGAGATTGATCCCACGAACAAGAAAGTCGTGTGGACGTTGGATGAATTTGAATTGCTGGGGAATTCGGTATCGAATTCGCAGGCGTTGGGAGTGGAGGGATCGCTGCGGTAGTTGTATCTCGTTGTGACTCACTTTGCCGGGAGACCTGCGGTCGAGGCGGTGGCACGGTCGGGAGACCGTGCCACAACAGATCGAGGCAAATCGGAAACTGATCGCATGCTGTTTCGCGTCAAAATCTGTGGTGTGACCTCGGTGCAGGATGCGCTCGATGCCGTGCAGGCGGGGGCGGATGCGGTGGGGTTGAATTTTTATGAGGGGAGCCCGCGGTTTTTGGAGGAGTCGCGAGCGCGGGAGATCGCGGCGGTGCTGCCCGACGGCGTGAAAGCGGTGGGCGTGTTTGTGAACCCGGAGTTGGCGCAGTTGGAGGCCGCCGTGGCGCTGGGGCTCAATGCGGTGCAACTGCATGGCGACGAAGCGCCGGCGCTGTTGGCGCACTTCCGTGATCTGCCGGTGATCAAGGCGTTGCGGCTCGGGCCGGACGGTTTGACGCCGGTGCGACGGTTTCTGGAACAGACCGCTGCGCTCGGTTGCCCTCCGGCGATGGTGCTCTTGGACGCCTTTCACGCCTCGGCGCTGGGAGGTACGGGAACGACCGCCGATTGGAGCGTCGCCGCGCAATATGCGGCGTTGGGCGGGCCGCCGCTGGTGCTCGCGGGCGGGCTACGCGCGGACAACGTGGCGGCGGCGATCCAGGCAGTGCGGCCGGATGCCGTCGATACCGCCAGCGGCGTGGAATCGACGACGGGAAAAAAGGACGCTGAGAAAATGACCGCTTTTGTTCAAGCGGCCCACGAGGCCTATCGCCAATTGGCCGAGGGACGCGGCGCGTGAGCGGTTGGCAACTTTTCTTGATGATCATCGGCGCCGTCGTGCCGAGCGCGGCGATCAGTTGGTTCTGCGCGCTGGTGATTCGCCGCCGCGCCGTGGCGTGGGGGTTTCTGGATCAGCCAGGGCATCGCAAGGTGCATAATTCGCCGGTACCGCTCGGAGGGGGCGTGGCGATCTGGGCCGGCGTCGTGGGTTTTTTTGTTGTTGGTCAGACGCTGTTGAGCTTGGCGCGGGCGCAGCGCGACTCGGGGAGCACGATTTCGCTGGGACCGTTGACGCCGCTCGCGGAGTTGGCCGCGACACATCTCGATGGCCTGGCGCAGCAATCGTGGCGCTTGTGGCTGTTGCTCGGCGCGGGCACGGTTTTGATGTTGCTCGGGCTGCTGGATGATCGCAAGCATCTCGACTGGCGACTGCGGATCAGCGTGGAGTTTCTCGTCGCCGCGTTCATCGTCTGGCAAGGGTGGCGGCTGACGTTGTTTCTCGATTGGCCGCTCGTGACCGCCGTGCTGAGCGTGCTGTGGATCGTTGGGCTGATTAACTCGTTTAACTTATTGGACAACATGGATGGGCTATCGGGCGGCGTGGCGGCGATCGCCAGTGCGATGCTGGCGACCGTGCTGTTGGTGGCGCCCGACCCGCGGACGAACCAGCCGCAACTGTTCGTGGCGGGATTCTTACTGGTTCTGATCGGCGCGCTGCTGGGCTTTTTGGCGCACAATCGCCCACCGGCCAGAATTTTTATGGGGGATGCGGGAGCGTATTTCATTGGTTTTTCGCTGGCGACGGCGACAATCATGGCGACGTTCGCCGTCCGCGACAAACCACACGCCATTCTCGCGCCGCTGTGCGTACTGGCCGTGCCGATCTACGACACCGTGAGCGTCATCGCGATCCGCCTGCGCAACGGGCGCAGCCCTTTTGAAGGGGACAAGAACCATTTTTCGCACCGGCTCGTCGATCTGGGGATGACGAAACCGCAGGCGGTGTTGACGATCTATCTGACGACCGCCACGTGTGGCCTGGGTGCGTTCTTGCTGCACCAGGTCGATGGCGCGGGGGCGGCGATTATTGTGCTGCTGGTGGCTTGCGTACTGGCGATTATCGCGATTCTCGAGGCGACGGCGCGGCGGCGGAATCGCTAACGTTTCGCGCTCGCCGAATTGGATTCGGGTGGCTGGGGCAGGGGCTCAACGCACGCGGTGGTATGCGTCGAGATCGTTGGGGCTTCGCGAATCGCTGCAGCAGGTCGTCACGATGCCCCAGATTTTCGTCGGACGACGGCTACTTCTGTCGCCCCGGCCCCAGGCACGCCGCGTCATTGCAGTGGAACGGTTCTGTCACAAAGCAGCGCTTTACTCCGGGCGCTGACGCTTCCGGCTCGCTGGGTGGCAGGGCCGTCTTCTTTGGTCGCCGTCGTTACAATCCTCCCGCGAGCCCGTTTCCTGGCATAAACTATGCTTTCCGGAGGATGTTCCCCACCCGTCATGGATTGGCCACTTTGAGGAGTCATTGTCATGCGCCCGCTTGCCACTTGTTTGATCCTCGGATTGCTTTGTGCGCCGCTTGCGGCGCAGACCAGCGAAACGCCCGAAACGGCGATTCGCGCCACGATTGACACGTATGTCGCCGCGTATAACGCCGGCGACGTCGAGAAGGTCCTCGCCCACTGGGCCGACGACGCGGAGTACCTGCTCGCCAGCGGCGAGCGCGTCGAGGGGCACGAGGCGCTGCGGGCCGTCTTCGCCGACGCGCTGGCGGAAGAGAACCGAGCGACGATTGACGTGCTCGATCCGCACATTCGCATTCTGTCGGATACCGTCGCGACCGAAGAAGGCTCGGCGCGCATCACGCGTCCCGGCGAAGAGGCTGAGGAGACCTCGTACCTGGCGATTTATGTCAAGCAAGGAGACGCCTGGAAGCTCACCACGGTGCGCGAGACGGAAGTGGCGCCGGCGGCGGTCTCGCCTGCCGGCGAGCAACTGGAGCAACTCGCCTGGCTGGTCGGCAGTTGGGTCGACGCGAGCGACGCCGCTTCGATGACCGCGAGCGTGCGTTGGTCCGGCAACCAGGCGTTTTTGGTATATTCATTCAAGGCGGAATCGCCGGGCCTGTCGCCGCTCGAAGGGACGCAGGTGATTGGTTGGGACCCCGTGCGGGAAGTCA
>CAZUBB010000260.1:4629-4916 GCA_964618485.1 uncultured Pirellulales bacterium | reverse complement strand
CAAGAGAAATAGCGCCCGCTAGAGCCGGAAGCGTAAGCGCCCGTAGCACCGCGACTACTCAACGCTCAAGCCACCGGCAACTCCCGCCAACCCTGCCGATCCACAATCCGCGCCAGATCATCGAACCAGCATTCAATCAGCGTCGTCGGATTCGCGTTCCGCCCCACCTGTTCCGCCGCCTCCAGCGTCCGCTCCAGCGCCGCCTCCACCGCCTCGCCCCCCGTCGTGCGCAGCGAAGCCCGCCAATGCTCAATGGCGAACTCGATGATCTGCCCGGCCCGCAACCG
>CAZUBB010000260.1:0-4619 GCA_964618485.1 uncultured Pirellulales bacterium | reverse complement strand
ACGCCTCCTTCCCCGCCGCTTCGACAAACGCAATCGTCTCCGTGGCCAACTGCCGGCTCGCCAAGGGAGACTGCCCCAGTCCGCGCACGAGTTGAGCGCGAAACTTAGTTAGCTCCACGTCGGCATACTGCAGCGCTCGCGCAATACTTCCGCCGCTGAGCGCCGCCAATCGCTCCGCTTCGCCGCGCTCGCTCACCAGCCCCTCGCGCACTAGGATCGTCGCCACGTCGCTCTCATCGAGCGGCTGAAAGCGCACCAACTGCGCGCGAGAGCGAATCGTCGGCAACTGCCGCTCCGCCGAAGTTCCCAGCAAGATGATTACCGATTTCGGCGGCGGCTCTTCCAGCGTCTTCAGCAGGCAATTGGCCCCTTCGGCATTCAGGTCGTCGGCGTCGTCGATGATCGCCACGCGCCGCCCCCCCATGAACGGCTTGAGCGCGATGTCGTGACACAACCCCGTCCGCATCCGCGACTCGTCCTCGCCAATCAGCAACGCCAGCGGCAAATCGCTCTTCCCCTCCGGCTTCCTGATGTACAGCAAGTCGGGATGCGCGCCCGTCTGCACCTGCACGCAGGAATCGCACTTGCCGCACGGATCCAGCAGCTCGACCGCTCGCTCCGAACAAAGCAGCGCCTGCGCGAACTTGCGCGCAAACGTCCGCTTCCCAACCCCCTCCGGCCCCACGAACAAAAACGTACTCGCCAACCGCCCCCGCCGCACCGCGCCGCGAAAACGCTCCACCAACTCATCGCAACCAAGAACCGATTGCCAAGACATAGAACAGGCCGCAGGCAGGAGGCCGGAGGCGAAAAGACTTCGCCTCCAAGAACTGAAAACTGAACACTGAAAACCGAAAACTAATCCAAATACCGTTTCGTGATATCGCCATACGCGTCGATCCGCCGATCCCGCAAGAACGGCCAATGCGTCCGCACCACGTCAATCTGTTCAAGATTGCATTCGACGATGAGCGTCTCTTCGCGATCGTGCGACGCCCGGGCGAGCAGGTTGCCGTTCGGATCGCTCACAAACGACGCGCCCCAGAACTCGATGTTCCCCTCCAGTCCGGTCCGGTTCGGCGCGGCGACAAACACGCCATTGGCGATGGCGTGGCTCCGCATCATCGTCTCCCAGGCCGAGTGCTGGCTGACGCCGTACTCTGCTTTTTCGCTCGGATGCCAGCCGATCGCCGTCGGATAGAACAACATCTGCGCGCCGGCCAGCGCCGTCAGCCGCGCCGCCTCCGGATACCACTGGTCCCAGCACACGCACACGCCGACCCGCCCGAATCGCGTGTCAAACGCCCGAAAACCAAGGTCGCCCGGCGTGAAATAAAACTTCTCGTAGTACAGCGGATCGTCCGGGATGTGCATCTTCCGGTACAGACCGAGTTGTTTACCGTCAGCGTCGAAAACCACCGCCGTGTTGTGATACAGCCCCGCCGCGCGGCGCTCAAAGAGCGATCCAATCACCACCACGCCATGTTGCTTGGCGGCCGCGCCAAGCGCTTCGCTCGTCGGCCCTGGAATCGGTTCCGCCTGCGCGAACATCCGGTGATCTTCGCTCTGGCAAAAGTACAGCCCCGCGAAAATCTCTTGCAGACAGACGATATTCGCCCCGGCCGCCGCGGCTTCCGCGATGCGCGTCAGCGCCTTTTCGACGTTGGCAGGCTTGGCCTCGACGCACGTCATTTGCACGAGGGCGATCTGCACGCGGGAAGGGGACGCGGAAGGCATGGGCGAATCGCAGCGGAGCGGGGTGGTCAGTTACAAGTGACGATCGATAGTGATCGTACCGCTCTGCTCCCGCGCGGAGAAGTCGCCGTGTTGCCGCGTTTACTTCACGACTTCGGTCGACTCGACCTGTTGCCGTGGCGCGTGGAGAACTTCGGTCGGGATGGTATCACGGTCGGGAGACCGTGACACAACCGAGTCGACGCGCACCGTGCGCCCTTTGGCCGAGCGAGAAATCCCCTTCGCGGCGCCCTTGTCGAGCTCGGCAAGGTACCGGGCGACTTCGGCGTCGCTGGGGGCGAGCCGTTGCCACTCCAGCAGGATCTCCCGGGCCGCGTCGTGCTGGCCGAGGGCCAGCAAGCCGACGGCGTACCAGCGGAGACAGATCGGGTCGCGGCATGTGGCTTCGTACGCGGTGCGCAGATACGTGAGGGCGGCGATCCAGTTGCCCTGCGCGGCAAGACACGCTCCGCGGAGACCGATGCGGAGCGACTCAAGCGACGTTCCCGGCTGGGCAACCGTGGGGGCGAGCGCGAGGGCCTCGACGTCTCGGCCGAGCTGCACGAGAAGCTCCAGACGGCGACGGGCGAGGTTGGGAACGTGCGGATATTTCTCCGCGGCCGTCCGCAAGACTTCAAGGGCTGGTTCCAATTCGCCGCGGAGCTGGAGCGCCAGGCTCCAACTGATCGCCGCGATAGCTCCGATGTCCTTGACGTGCGGGGCCCGCGGCTCAACCTCGCCGATTTCGGCCGCCGCGCGAAAGGAACGGCTGGCCAGCTCCCAGTGGTTCTGTTGCTGGAGGAACGTCCCCATGGCGAGCAGCAACTGGGCGTCGAGGGGGTAGGTTTCCAGGGCTTCGAGACAGACCGCGAGGCGTTGGCGGTGGTCGTTGGCGTCTCCGCGAAACGTGGCGAGCAATCCATAGTACGCCACTAGCATTTCAACGGAGCCGCGGTCGGCGAGCCGGAGCGCCTGGTAGAAGTGCTGTGTCGCCTTGGTCGTGTCGCCCAGGGCCGCCAGCGCTTCCCCGCTGGCGGAGAGTGCGCGGGGATTGAGCCCGAAAGACTGGAGTTCGAGCTCGGCCAAACGTGCCTGACGTCGCATCCGCGCGAGTTGGGTCGTGGCGTCGGCCGGAGGCTCGTGGAGTCGCCAATCGCTGCGATGCAGCGTAACGCCGAGGCGTTCGAGGGACGGGAGGATCGTCTCGTTGACGCGGCCGGTGAATTGAATGTTGGCCGAGCATGGCAACAGCCGGGGGGCGGCGTACTGCTCGGGGATCTCGTCGCTGGCGAGCGGCGTGGACTCGATCCAGATTAAATAGGCGCTGTTCGGGGCTGCCGCTTGGTCGCTGGAAAGCCAGTTCTGGATGGACGTTACGGTTGCCGGTGAGATGGTTTCCCCGGCCTCGAGCCAGAGGATCCAGTCGCCTTGGGCGGCCTGCATCGCGAGGTTCCGCGCGGACGCGGGGTCGTCGGGGCGGCCGCTTCCAGCGTCGGCAAGACCGCCGGCGAGGCCTCGTGGACGATCATGGCCGCCGTCAAACGCGCGCGGGGCGCGGGTTGGTCTGACATGTGCCCTCCTTGGCGGCAGTCTCATCGACCTATTGAGAGTTGGGGGCGGGAGCTTAGCAGGTCGCGTCGGCGGATTGAAGAGCGGTTGGGGCAGGCGGGAGGGGGCACGCCCGAGGCTGGAGGGAGAAGGGCCAGGGTGTCGAATTATGGGATGCGGTGGTGTTTGCGAGAGTTGGCGCCTTGGCGAGGAGAGGTGAGATGGGAGACGTCGCTTTGTCCGATTCAGCCTTGTCGGAGATGGAGTCGTTGCAGGACGAGGTGTTGGCTCGCCTTGACGAATTGAACGCGCGGATTGAGGAGTTGCTGGCGGCGGAAACTGGGTCGGCGGAGAGGAGCAGGGGCGGATCTTGACCGAGGGAGGATTAGCGGCGGTTCTCGAAATGGCCGTTCTCGAAATAGCGATTCTCGAGATGGCGATTCTCGAGATGGCGATTCTCGAGATGGCGATTCTCGAGATGGCTGTTCAAGGAGAGTTTTCGGGAAAATTATGAAAATGCATTGGATTTCATAGTTAGTTCTGGATTTTTATTGAAAAAGTGATTAGCCTACCGTTGTCGACGCGCCCACACCGACAATTGGTACTTTCTTTCCCGCTGTTCGGCGGGGCCGCCGGCATGCCCGTTCGGGCAATTCGTTCGTTCTTTTCCGATTCCTGAACAGTTTTGCGGTTGGCGTTTTTTCGCTGCGCTAACTTGCAAATCGATCGCGCCTTTTCATTACCCACACAAGTCCGCGGCGTTCCGCCGTGGGGCTTCCTATACCCGCACAGAGTGAGTTGGCGTAAACGCCCGTCCAAGCGTTGCGCCGCGCCGTGAGTGGAAGTTGAGAGAAGCAGGCAAGTAGTTCGAACGCGTGTCGTTCCGCGGAGGGGCGTGCGCGCCGAGGGGGATCGTCTCATCAGATTCTGGGAGAACAACATGAGGAAATCGATTTGGGGCATGCGCCGCCGCTACGGCGGCCGTGTCCTCGCTGCTGCGTGCAGCCTGGCGGCCATGACTGCCGCCAATGTACGCGCAGATTATGTATCTACCATCACGGCGTCCGCGCCTAAGGCGTGGTATCGCTTTGAAGATGCCGACAAGAGCAACGGAGCAACCGCCCTCGATACCGCCAGCGGCATCAACGGCGCTTACCGCAGCTACATGAACCAGACTGCCGGACCGGCGGGCATCGGCGGGCAAGCGGCGGCCTTTGACGGGATCGACTCCTACGTCGACACGCTGGCGGCCAACGAAGCGCAGTTCGACTTTATTGGCAGCAGCTTCACCTTCGAAGCCTGGATTCAAGTCGGCGCTTTCAACAAGACCTGGCAGG
>CAZUBB010000259.1:0-4990 GCA_964618485.1 uncultured Pirellulales bacterium | reverse complement strand
TTCAATAGAAGCACCGCAGAAACATGCCACCATTGGGGACTATGCATGCCGACTCCCGCCGTTGATGAAACGACCGTTGCCGCCGCCAGCGCTTCGGCCCGTTCGTGGAATGTCTTTCCGGCCGGCTCGAACGGCGAATTCAACCTGCCGCGCGAGTTAAGCATCGTCATCGCCCGCGGCGAAGGGTGCCGGCTGTGGGATTCCACCGGGCGCGAGTATCTCGACTTCTCCCTCGGCTGGGGGTCGGTGCTCGTCGGCCACGCCGACCCGCGCGTCGTCGCGGCCGTTACGCGGCAGGCCCCGCTGGGGAGCAACTTTGCGTACGTGACGGAGAATTCGCTCCGCCTGGCCGAGGAGTTGGTCCGCATCAGTCCGGCGTGCGAGCGGGTGCGCTTTTGCGCTTCGGGCACCGAGGCCACGATGTATTGTCAACGGCTTGCCCGGGCCGCGCGCGGTCGGATGAAGATTCTCAAGTTCGAAGGGGCCTACCACGGCGCGAATGAGATCGGCGTCACCAGCTTGTTTGGGGCGCAACTGCGCGATTGGCCGACGCCGGAACCCTTGGGGGAAGGAATCGCCGAGATTGTCGAACCGCACGTGCTCGTCGCGCCGTTCAATGACATGGCGACGACGGCGCAGATCATCGCGCAGTATGCCGATGAGCTGGCCGCCGTGATCGTCGAGCCGCTCCATCGCTGCCTGCCCCCGCAGTCGGGTTTCCTGGAATCGCTACGGCAGTGCTGCGACGAACACGGCGTGCTGTTGATCTTCGACGAAGTCGTGACCGGCTTTCGCCTCGCGTACGGCGGGGCGCAGGAATACTACGGCGTCGTGCCCGACCTCGTCGCTTACGGCAAGGCGCTCGGCGGCGGATATTCGATCGGGGCGTTCGGCGGCCGGCGCGAGATCATGGAACTGGTGGCCGAGAGCCGCCTCAATCGCGACAAGTACGTTTGGACCGCGTCGACCTTGGGCGGCAACCCCATTTCTTCCGCTGCAGCGCTGGCGACGCTCGAAATCTTGCGCGGGCCCGACACCTACGGTCGCTTGCACGCGCTGGGCGAATACTTGCGCGTGGGAATGCGCGATGTGATCGAAGATCTAGCGCTCCCCGCCCAGGTGATTGGCGACGGTCCGCTCGCGCAGTTCGTGTTCGCCGAAGGTCCGCTGCGCGGTTCGCGCGATCTCTGGCGCGGCGATTCGGCCCGCGGCCGCGCGATGATGCTGGGGCTGTTCGCGCGCGGCGTGTTCCTCAACCCGCTCGGGACGAAGCTGTACTTGTCGCTGGCGCACGACGAAACGGTCTGCGATGCTTTTCTGGATCGCCTGCGCGACACGCTGCTGGAGATGCAGCGATAAGATCCGCGATTTCTTTCGTGCGACTTGCAATTGGCCGAGTGTGAGTTAGTATACATATGTATATTAGCCAGGAGGCGCATGATGACGCCGGAAGTAACGCACGAGCAGTTGAGTGCGGTTTTGGACGAGCTGGTTTTTGAGCACTTGTCGCGAGCCGGCATCGACGGTCCGCCCGTGGACGCTTTTGCTTTGGCCGATGCGTTGGGGTTGACGGTGGCTCGCGACGATCGGCTGGAACATCGCGCGCGGCTGGTACGGCTGAATTATTCCGCGGGGCGATCGCGGACGTCGATCCTCATCGCGCCCGATCCGCGCCCCGAACGGCTGCAATGGTCGGTCGCGCATGAAATCGGCGAGCATCTGGCGAGCGAAGCGTGTCAAATGCTAGGCATTCGCGCCCTGGAATTACCGGAGAATGGACGGGAGCGCATCGCCAACTTGCTGGCGAATCGAATACTGCTCCCCGGCGAATGGTACTTTGCGGATGCGCGGCGTGTGGAATGGGATTTGTTCGCGCTGAAAGTGCATTACGCCACGGCAAGCCATGAGCTCATAGCGCGGCGCATGCTCGACGGCGCGCCGCGGATCATGGTAAGCGTGTACGATCACGATCGCCTGACGTGGCGGCGCGGCAACGGCACGGGGCGGATACGCTCGCCTTCGAACGCAGAAATCGACTGCCGGCGCGCCGCGCACGTGACCGGAGAAACCGCCGTCGACGAGCACGTGGTGGCGTGGCCGATCCACGAGCCGGAATGGAAACGCGAGATCGTGCGCGTGGAAGTGACCGCGGTGGACGGCGATTGGGATTGAGCGCCTCGACGGTTGTCATCTCGCGCTATGACTTGTTGGCGCGCGATACCAACATACGTCCCTGGGGAGCAGCCTCGATGCGGCCGATGATCGCCGCGCTGGACAATCCGCGCGCATGCAGTTGCTCGAGCGCCGCCTGGGCATTTCTTGGGGGCAACGCCGCCAGGAGCCCTCCGGAGGTCTGAGCGTCGCAGAGCACGAGGCGCGATTCCTGATCGACGTCGTCGTCGTATTGGACGAAGTCGGCGAGGTAGCGAAGGTTCGCGTGGGTGCCGCCGGGGGCGATGCCGGCGCGGACGTACTGCCAGGCCTCGGGCAGGACCGGCAACGCCTCGACGAACACGCGGGCACAAACGTTGCTCGCTACTACCATATTGCGCAGATGGCCGAGGAGGCCGAAGCCGGTGACGTCGGTGTGGGCATGCGCTCCGGCGGAGGAAATGACCTCGGCGGCGACGCGGTTGAGCGTGGCCATCACTTCGATCGCCTTGGGAATCGCATTTAATCGGTCTTCGCCGTTCTTGGCGGCCGTGGTGATGATTCCCAGCCCGAGCGGTTTCGTGAGCAACAGTAGATCGCCAGGCTGCGCGCCGCTGTTGGCGAGGAGTTTGCTCGGCGCGACCGTTCCCGTAACTGCCAGGCCGAAAATCGGCTCTTCCGATTTAATCGTATGCCCGCCGACGATCGCGATGCCGGCCTCGGCGGCCTTGTCGGTGGCGCCGCGAAGGATTTCCGCGAGTACGTCGACGCTCAGCAGTTGGTCGGGAAAGCCGACGATGGAGAGCGCCGCGAGCGGCTTTCCGCCCATGGCATAGACGTCGCTCAGCGCGTTCGCCGCGGCAACGGCGCCGAAGTCGTAGGGGCGATCGACGATCGGCGTGAAGAAGTCGGTCGTGAGCACGAGGGCCAAATCATCGCTCAACCGATACACCGCGGCGTCATCGGCGGTCGACGTGCCGACGAGGACGTTGGGATCGGTGATCGGCGGCAAGGTTTTCAGGAGCGGCAGCAAGTAGCCGGGGGGCTGCTTGGCCGCGCACCCGGCGCGCTTGGCTAACTGCGTGAGGCGGATAGGTTCTGCCATGACGTCGCGTCTTTCGTTACGGCTTCAGAACGATCTTGCCCAACAACGTGCCGGCTTTGTGGATGGTGTTTTCTTCCTGCAGCTTGTGCGCGGCGGCGGTTTCCGAGAGCGGCATCGTGCGGCCGATCTTCGGTTTCAGTTTGCCGTCGGCCAGCCAGCGGTTGATATCTTCGCTCGCCGCGCGCTGTTCGTCCGGCGTGGCGTTGAACATTGCGAAGCCGTGCAGTGAGCACCCTTTCACATAAAACGGGCCGACCGGGAAGACGGGGCGCGCGTCGCGCCCGGCCATGAGGATCATGCGGCCGCGCGGCGCGAGAAGGCTCACGGTGCGTTCGAAGTTCGGTTCGCGGAGCGTTTCCCACCAGACGTTGACGCCGTCCGGGGCGAACTCGCGAACGGCGGCGTCGACGTCGGTCGTGTTGTAATTAATGGCCAGGTCGGCGCCGAGCGAGGCGGCGATGCGAACCTTTTCATCCGTGCCGGCGGTCGTGATGACCTTCGCGCCGATGGCTTTCGACATCTGCATCACGGTGCATCCGACGCCGCCGGTGCCGCCGTTGACGAAGAGGATTTCGCCCGGCTTGAGCTTGGCGTCGCGCACGAGCCCGAGATGCGCTGTGATGCCAACCAGCGCGGCCGCGGCGAGCGATTCGTCCGGGACGCCGTCGGGCGAAGGATAGAGCCAGCACTCATCGACGGCGGCAAACTCGGCGAAGGTTCCCTGCCGGCCCATCAGTCCTTGATTGCTCCCCCAGACGCGCTGGCCCGGCTTGAAGCGCTTGACCTCGCTGCCGACGCGTTCGACGACGCCAGCCAGGTCGCAGCCGACGACATAGGGCAATGGAATCGGCATCGGAATCATGCCGCCGCGGATGTAGGTATCGATCGGGTTCACCGAGACGGCGGTGACCTTCACGAGAACCTCGCTGGCGCGCGGTTCCGGCGTGGGGAATTCGCCAAACGTAATATTCTCCGGCGGCCCGGTCTGCTTGATGAAGGCGGCTTTCATGGGGGAGGGCTCCTGCGCGCTGGGGCGGGGTGAGCGCGTGATTATGCCGCGAGCTTTGAGCCGGATGCAAGGTGCGAGCTCACAACCGTTTTCTTGGACGCGACATCGCCGCGTAGTTAAAATACGGATTGCGTCGCTCCAGCGAATCTCGATGTTTCGGCTGGTTAGCGTGCAACCTGACGTTGATCAAGTGTCGATTGCTCGATGTTGTACGCATGTTTGGCGGCTGCAAGGCGTGCGGTTATCATCGCGCAGTCAAACCGACGGCATTCCAACACGCGCTGAACCGGCCGCCGAACTCCCACCTTGAGGATGACGCCGATGAGAGCTCTGGTGTACTTTTCGACACTCGTTGTCATTTTCGCTGCGAATCCTGTATTTGCGGAAAAAATGTACTGGACAGATGGATTGAACGGGGTTATTCGGCGAGCTGATCTGGATGGTTCTGATATCGAAGACCTCGTGACGGGGGCGGGCAGGCCGGTCAACATGGCATTGGATCTTCCCGGCGGAAAAATGTTCTGGGTGGATACTGTCACAGACAAGATCTTCCGCGCAAATCTCGACGGAAGTGAGGTCGAGAGTGTCGTCACGCTGGGTTTACCCTCGCCATCTCAAAGCGAGGGCTACGGCATTGCTGTCGATCCTGTCGCTCGAAAGCTCTATTGGACTAATGAGGGGCACGACACGAAGGTCTTCCGCTCCAATCTCGACGGAACGGCGAC
>CAZUBB010000258.1:0-5027 GCA_964618485.1 uncultured Pirellulales bacterium | reverse complement strand
CGGCTAACGACTGGGCCGGAACCCCGATAATAACATCAACTCCCGCTTCTGCGTACTGGGCGAGTGGGTGGTTCGCGAGGAATCAGCAATTTCCGACAATCCACCCTCACGAACGCGGCGTTACAGGCACGCCTTGACAGCCCCAGACGCTCCCCTATGATGAGGAGCTTTCCCCAGGTCGACGAGTTTTCAGGAAGCGCTGCGATGGCCGTCCCCAAACGTAAGCAATCGAATGCCCGTACCGGGTCGCGCCGGGCGCATGATTTCAAGGTTCCCAAGCAGTTGCACTTCTGCCCGCAGTGCAGCTTGGCGGTGCCGTCGCATGTCGTGTGCCCCAAGTGTGGCTACTACATGGGCCGCAACATGGTTCAGCCGCAAGAGTAACGGCCAGTTTCGCCTATGGGCGGGCCGTCAGGCGGGTCGGCTCATTCATCGCGATTCGCGAACGCATCCGCGCAATTTCTGTCGCTCCGGGCCACAGGGACGCCGCCTGATCGAGCGTCGTGCGTGCTCCGTTGACGTTGCCCGCGCGAATCTGGCAATCGGCCGTTGCGATCCAAAGTGGCAGGGACGGCGCCCCGCAGCGGCACGCCATCGTAAACTGCGCCGCGGCGTCGGCGGGTCGATTCAGCGCCAGAAGGGCTTGGGCCTCTTGCTCGATAATCTCCCGCGGCACCTGGCCGGGGCCGTAAGTGTCGGCAAGGGCCTGCAGGTTGACGAGCGCCCGCTGCGGTTCGTGATTGGCGCGATGGATCTCGGCGAGACCCAGGAGGGCGTCGCGCCGCTGGTTGTCGCAGCTGAGCGCCTGGTGGAAATCGGCCGCGGCTTGGGAAAGTTCTCCCTGCGATTGCCATAACTTTGCCCGCAACGCCCAGGCGTCGGCCGATCGCGGATTCTGATCCAACGCCTGCTGGGCGGCGCCGAAGGCAGCGTCGAATTCGCCCCGTTCGAGCCGCATTTCCGCATAACGTACCAGGGGCTGCTCGTCTCCCTCGGCCAGGCGGACCGCCTCGCTCATCTGAAAAATCGCGTCGTTTTGCTGACCGCGCCGCCAGAGAGATTCCGCGAAGAGCCGATGCGCCTCGGCGTCCGCAGGGCACTGCTGGACCGCCTTGGAAAAGAGCTTTTCCGCGTCGTCCCACTGCCCGCGCTCCGATTCGCGCAGCCCCCGCTGGGTGAGCTCCCGGCTGGCCAGGACGTTTTTGGCGGAGGGCCCCTCGTAGCATGGCAAACGGCAACCGGCCAAGGCGACGACGCATACCACGGCCGCCCAGCGGCAAACCGTGGCGCGTGTCCCGGCGAATGGCGGCAATTCCCTGCCCATAGAGCTCATGCGGCGCGTCGTCGCGCAAAGTCGCGAGGTTACCCCTTATCGCGCGGGAACGTACCAGCGACTGGGGCGGCGTGGCAAGTGAGCTTGGGTAAGCTACCGGGCGAGGGGGGGCAATGCGCCGCGGGGCCGAATCCTTGCTATCCCCGCTCCCGGCGAGTTACTATAGCCCGGACGTCGCCGCGGCGGCGTTTTTCCTTCTCTCAGGCAAACTTTTGGACGGCATTCCATGCGTTCCTTGGTGTTGGCAGCGGCGTTAGCGGCGTGGTGTTGGGTGGCATCGAACTCGTTCGCCGGGACGTTCGAGGAGCTGCTGAAAAAATCCCCCGCCGGCGCGAATGTAGCGATGGTGGTCAACGTCGCCCAGATCATGGGGAGCGACTACGCGAAGGCCCACGACACCGAGGAAAAACTGTCGGCCGCGTTCGCCGAACGGGAAATCCTGATCCCGCCGACCGCCAAACATTTTGCCCTGGTGGCGCAAGTCGACCTGGAGCGGCTTAAGCCGATCTGGGAAGCCTCGCTGATGGAGCTCTCCAAGCCGGCCGACTTCACGAATATCGCCAAGGAGTTGCGCGGGACCGTGGAGATGATCGGCGGCGCCCAGGCGGTCGGCACGCGCCGCGCTTTTATCGTCGATCTGGGCGACGCAGACGTGGGGCTGTTGCTGCCGTCGAATCGCCAGCAGGCCTCGCGCTGGGTCAAGCAAGTGAAGTCCGATACGAGCACCTTGGCGCCGTATCTGGTCGAAGCGACGTCGTTTTCCGACACCGCCGGCACCGACATTATCCTGGCGATTGAGCTTGCCGATATGTTCCCGGAAAAGTTTCTGGCAGAGAAGCTCCGGGAAGGAGAGTTGTTCAAGGATCGCGTGGGGGACATCGCCCCCACGGCGAAGTTGCTGACCACGATCCAAGGTGCACGGCTCGGCATCAAGATCGGCGAAAAGTGCTACGGCAAGCTGATTGTTGACTTTAGTGAGGATCCGTCGTCGCTGGGCGACCTGGCGAAGCCGCTCTTGTTAAACGCCATCGGCGGCGGCGGCGGCATGCTCGAAGAATTCGCCGACTGGAAGCCTTCGTTCGGCAAGAAGTCGATCGCCATCGAAGGAAACCTGACCGAAGAGGGCATGCGCCGCCTGATGAGCCTGGTGAACGTGCCGGCCGACTCGGTGGCTGCCGTCGCCGCGCCGGCTCCGGTCGTGGCGGAAGCCCCCGCCGAAGCCCCGGCGCCGAAACCGACGCCGATTTCCGCCGTGGCCGAAGCGTCGCGGACGTACTACAAGTCGATCGATAAGCAACTCAATTCGCTGCGGCTGAAGCAGAACGACGCCAAGACGTTCGGGCAGATCGCGTTGTGGCTCAACAACGCCGCGCGGCGGATCGATCGGATGCCGACGCTCGACGTCGATCCGGAACTGCTCGACTTCGGCGCGAACACCAGCGGCGAGCTTCGCGAGATGGCCGCCGCGCTGCAAGGAATCGGCATTAATTCCGCCGAGCGCGAGGCGAGCGCGTACGGGGGAGAAACCTACTACGCCGGCTGGGACGGCTACTACTATTCCGGCACCGATCACCAGGCTGAGAAACGCGAAATCCGCGCTCAGGAGAAGGCCGCTGGCGCTCGCTCCGCGCGAGAAATCGCGGAAAAACTCGCCAACGACGAAGCCGCCATCCGCCGCCGGATGACGGAGAAGTACAAGTTGCAGTTTTAGGGGGAGGAGAAAAGGAGAAGAGAAGAAAAGGAGAAAAGAAGGGGGAGAGCCAGCTCGCCTCCACGGTACCAAAACAACATTCTCCATTCTCCGATTCTCTCCGCTCTTCTCCTCACAACTCTGCGTCTCAGCGCCTCCGCGTTTCCAATTGTATTTGCTCTCTCTCCCTCTGCTCTCCGTGACCTCCGTGACCTCTGTGCCTCAGTGGTGAATCCGCCGTGGTGAACCTAGCTCACTACGCGATCGTTCCCGCCGCGGGGCGAAGCCGGCGAATGGGGGCGCCGAAATTGTTGTTGCCTTGGCGCGGGTCGACTGTCATCGAACACGTTCTGTCCGCCTGGCAAGCGGCGGGCGTCACGCGGCGCGTCGTTGTCACGCATCGCGATGACTTAGAGCTGTCGCGACTCGCGCGCGCGGCCGGCGCGGACGTCGTCACGCCAGCCATTCCTCCGCCCGACATGAAGGCCTCGGTGTGGGCTGCGCTCGATTATCTTATTGATCGAGATCACCCAGCGCCAGACGACGCCTGGCTGCTCGCGCCGGCGGATATGCCGCAACTCGACGCGACGGTCATTAAAGCGCTACTCGAGGCCGCGCCGCTATTTCCCGGCGCGATCGTCGTCCCAACCCACGAAGGCCAGCGCGGCCACCCCGTGCTGTTTCGCTTCTCTATGGTCGAAGCGGTGCGCTCACTGAGCGAATCGGTAGGCGTAAATCAACTCCTTGCGCGCTTCCCCGTCGTGGAGATCCCGGTAGGAGATCGGGCGATCCTGGAAGATCTCGATACGCCGGAGGATTATGAAAGGTTGAGGGAATAAGAAGTACTCTAGAGCCCGTGCAACTCCGTACTCCGAAGTCCGTGCTCCCAACTTCTCACCCCGATCGACCTCGCAACAGCGCCACGCTCGCCGTGAACCCATGCACAAAGTTACGGCCCGCGATCGGCCCTAGTTCGCCTTGGGCGAATAGCCCCGCCACCGGCAACTCCGGCCACGCCGTTTGCAAGGCCGCCGCGTCGTGATGCGGCTCCGCGAAGAGTCGCGTGCCGCGCCCGTTGCAGGTGAACAACAGCGCACCGGCTGGCGGCGCCGCTTCGCGCGCCTTCGAGGCCGCGAGGAGCGAACGGAGATCCTCGTCGGCGGTTGCACCATCCCGCACATGGAATTGCACGGTCTGGCCGGCGCGGACGTAGTCGCCGATGGCAATCGCGCCGGTCTTGGGATCGGCGCCAATCACGTTCCGCACGAGAAAATCGCCGCGCGTGAAGCCCTCGCGATACTCGTCCATCACGCGGCCGACGTGCAGCCCGCGCTGCGCCAGTTGCTGTTCTTCGGCGGTCAATTCCTGGAACATTTCCTGGAACCGTTCGAGCGCCGGTGCGCCGCCGAGCTGTCCGATGATGTTGCGCTCCGCCTGCGTGACGACCAGCGATCGCCCGATCGGCTGGCATCCTTGCGACACGACGGCCTCGACCGAGACCTCGCCGCCGAGCACCACGCCGACCGCGCCGTCTTCAAATACATCGCCGTCGAGCCACAGCCGATTCTGCCCCGGCTGGAACGACCCGCTCGCCATCCCGCCAATGACAGGCACGCCGGGGCGGTCTTCGTTCAATTGCGCTAGGAGCGCATCAGCCGGAAACGTGAACGGTTCCCCGAGCAACAGGAGCGTCGCGCCCCTGGGCCAATCTCCCGTCAGCGACTCCGGCCAACCGGTAATCGCGCCGCCATCCGGCGATCGCTGGAACTCGAGTCGCAGCGGCGTCTCCTCAAACTCGCGTTCGTTGGCGATGACCGTCTCGGCCGTCG
Organism: uncultured Pirellulales bacterium; assembly: GCA_964618485.1. Classification (GTDB taxonomy): domain Bacteria; phylum Planctomycetota; class Planctomycetia; order Pirellulales; family JALHLM01; genus JALHLM01. Next base: position 175 of record CAZUBB010000258.1, on the reverse strand, counting down.
CGCCGAACGAATGCCGGGCGCCGGTGAGCTCGACAATCAACGGGCCGAGCTTGTCAAACGCCTTGCGATGGTGATGCGAAGCGAAGACTACCGCCAGATCCGCCGTGCCGCCTAGCTGCTCCGCGGCCAGCCGACAGGCATCGCCGACCGCCGCGCGCGTGTCCCCATCGTTTGA
>CAZUBB010000257.1:0-5131 GCA_964618485.1 uncultured Pirellulales bacterium | reverse complement strand
CGATCATCAGCTCGGTGTTGAGTTCGGATAATGCGCGATCGACGTAGGCCATCGCGATCGGCGTGTCGAGCGTCGGCGAAAACGTGCCGGAGGTGACCACGCCGACTGGAGCGCCGTCTTTCAGCACGGGGCATTGTTCGCGCGGTACGCGCTTGCCGCCCAGCGTCAATCCAACGCGCGTGCGCGGCGAAGGCTGCTGGCTCGCGCGCACCAGCGCTTCGCGTCCCATGAAATCGCGCCCCTCCAGATCGACGGCGAACGCGAGGTCGGCCTCGAACGGGTTGATGGCTTCGGTCAATTCGTGACCGTACAGCGGCATGGCCGCTTCGAGTCGTAGCGTATCGCGGCAGCCGAGGCCGCAGGCGGTTGCGCCGGCGGAAATGAGTTGCTCCCAGACGCCGGGGGCGTGTGCTGCGTCGAGCATCAGTTCGACGCCGTCTTCGCCCGTGTAACCAGTGCGGCTGACGATGCCCCTCGTTCCGGCGATTTTCGTTTCCTGCCCGGTGTAGTATTTCAATTTCGCCGGATCGTCCGCCAGTAGCGGCTTCGCTAGCTGAAGCGCTTGCGGACCTTGCAGCGCGATCATCGACCAGAGGCGCGTCATGTCCTGCATCGTCACGTCGCGCAATTCGACCAAGCGCGGCGCGAGCCAGGCGAGGATTTTCTCGCGATTGCCGGCGTTCACGACCAGGCAGTGGTATTCGCCGCTATCGGAAGAGGGGAGGCGATAGGTGAGCACGTCATCCAGGACGCCGCCCGATTCGTTGACAACGAGGCCGTAGCGAATCCTTCCGGGCGTCATATCGGTGACGCGGCGCGTGACCAGGCGATCGAGGAAGGCGGCCGCGCCGGGACCATCGAAGCGCAGCCGCCCCATGTGGGAAATATCGAAAAGTCCGGCCGCCTTCCGCGTGGCCTGATGCTCCGTGACGATCGACGCGTATTGCACCGGCATCGACCAGCCGGCGAAGTCGACTATGCGCCCCCCGTGCGCAACATGCCAATCATAAAGCGGAGTGCGAGCCAGCGCTGGCGTCATTCAAGAGCCTTACGGGGGACCGGGCGATATTTCAAAGAACGCGATGGGCCGATGACGCGCTGCTGCGCCCCATCCCACTCATCGCACAGGCATTCTAGTCGCGTCTCCGCGCCAAGCCCAGGGGTGCCCACGCGGTGACTTGGTTGCCATCCGGAAAGCCGCAAACGGGCTTACCTGGGATTACGCTAGACGCGATCCCAGGGAAGGCCGCTTGGAGTCGCTTGAGCGCACGGAGTCCGTGGTGGCCATCCCTGGGCTTGGTGGGGAGGCGCGAGGCCGGTTCTGCTCCGACCGGACTTATTCCGTCGGTTGGTCGCCGTTGGTGGAGTCTTCTGGTGGCGGCGGGGGCGTCTTAGCTTGATTGTAGAACTGCAGCAGGTCGCCGAAGGTGCGCATGGGCTCGGAGCCTTCGCGCATCTTGTCAGTAATTGGCACGAGCGGCTTCGGCTTGGGCTTCGGCAGGGAATACTCGTGCTGTTCGCGGCGCGGCTTGCGGCCCCCTCCCCCTTGAGGCGGTCCACCTCGCGAACCGCGCTGCTGCGGTCGTCCTCCACCCCCGCCGGCGCCTGCACCGACCGGCGCGGGGCGTTGCGATCGTTGGCCGTCGCGGCGTTGCGGCGGTCGTTGCTCGCGCGGCGGACGCTGCTCGTCGGAGCGCGCGTCGCGCCCACGCGGTTGCGGGGCTTGTCGCGGCGTGCCCGGCGCGATCATCGTCAAGGACACGCGGCGGCGTTCCTTGTCGACTTCCATCACCCAGACGCGAACGATGTCGCCGACCGAGACGACTTCATGCGGGCTTTGGATATAGCGATTGGCCATCTGGCTGACGTGTACCAGCCCGGTGTCTTTCAAACCGACGTCGACGAACGCGCCAAAGTCGACGACGTTCAGCACGGTACCGGCGAGCTCGAGCCCCGGCGCCAGGTCATCAATCTTGAGGATGCCTTTCTTGAAGATCGGCAGCGGCAATTCTTCGCGCGGGTCGCGACCGGGGCGTTTGAATTGCGTGACGATGTCTTCCAACAAACGCGTGCCGACCTGCACTTCGCCGGCCAGTTCCTTCAGGTCGAGTTTCTCGGCCGCGGCGGCCAGTTCGGTCATCTTCTGTTTGTCGCCGAGGTCGGCGAGGCTGCCGCCGAGGCGTTCGAGGACCTTGGTGGCGACCGGATAGCTTTCGGGATGAATCCAGGTGCTATCGAGCGGGTTTTCGCCGCCGGCGATCTTGAGAAACCCAGCGGATTGAATGAAGGCGGCGTCGCCGAAGCCGGCGACCGCTTTCAATTCCTCGCGGCTCTTGAAGGGGCCGTGCTGCGTGCGGTGATCGTAAACGCGGCGGGCCGTGAGTTGATTCAGGCCGGAGACGTAACGCAACAGCGCCGGGCTGGCGCTGTTGACATCGACGCCGACGAAATTGACGCATGACTCGACGACGCCGTCGAGCGAATCGCGGAGGTGCTTGGCCTTGACGTCGTGCTGGTACATGCCGACGCCGATATTAGCGGCGTCGATTTTGACCAGTTCGCTGAGCGGGTCTTGCAAACGCCGGCCGATCGAAATCGCGCCGCGCAGCGTGGCGTCGTAGTTGGGAAACTCCTCACGCCCTATCGGGCTGGTGGAGTACACGCTGGCGCCGGCCTCGTTGACGATCACGTAGGCCACGCCGGCGTCTGCCAGTTCGGAGGCCAACAACTCGGCGATCAGTTCCTCCGTCTCACGGCAGCCGGTGCCGTTGCCGATGGCCACGACGGTGAGTTGATGTTCTTTGATCAACTCCACGAGTTTAGCCTTGGCCTGCTGGCGGCGATCGTCCTTGCCGACCAGGTGCAGGTTGCCGAATTCGTCGAGCGCGGCGACTTTGCAGCCGCTCTTGAAACCGGGGTCGAGCGCCAGAATCCGTCGATCGCGCACCGGAGATTGCAGCAGCAGACTGCGCAGGTTCCGCGCGAAGACGCCTACGGCGTGCATTTCGGCTTCGTCGGTCAGCTCGCGGCGGACTTCGCGTTCCAGGCTCGGGTAAATCAAGCGCTGCAGCGCGTCCATCGTGCAGCCGCGGAGGAACTCCGCATGCGGATGATCGTTGGGAACGAGCAACTCAAACGCGGCTTGCTCGATCCCTTGAAAATCAGCGTCGACTCGCACCCGCAAGACATGGGCGCGTTCGCCGCGATTGATCGCCAGGATGCGATGGGGTGGGATGCGGCGGATCGGCTCGCCGAAATCGAAGTAATCGCGGAAGGCCTTGGCCTGGTGTTTTTCTTTCAGCTCTTTCTCGCGCTCCTTGGCCTTCTTACGGGCGAGCGCCTTCGCGTTCGGCGCTTTGGGAGCAGGCGGAGGCGCGGCTGCCACAGGCGCCGGTACGGCTTCCGCGGCGACAGGCTCTGCGCCCTTGGCGACGGCCTCGGTCGGCGCTTCGTCCGCCGCAGCGGGAGCCTCGACTTCTGCAACCTCTGGACTTTCACCATCGGCCACCGGCGCTTCAGTCGCCTCTGCTTCGACGGCTTCCGCAGCGATCGACTCCTCGGCGGGTTCGGAAGGGTCGCCTTCGGACGCCATTTCCTCGGCCGCTACTTCTTCGGGAGACTCGACCTGCTTTGCCGGAACTTCGACGGCCGCCGGGGGCGGAGTCGTCGTGTTTTCCTTGGCTGCGCCGCGTTCGGGATCAATCGCTACGCTGACCAGAATGCCGGTCCGTTCGACGATTTCTCGCAGTTTGCCGCGCAGATCGGCGCGCTCGCTGAACATTTCCGCCAGGATATGCCCCGCGCCCAGGAGCGCGTCGGCAATCGTGGCGACCTTCTTATCGGGATTGATAAAGTCGGCGGCGCGGCGATCAAGGTCGGCGCAGGCGGGATCGGCTGTGAGAATCTCCGTCGCCAGTGTTTCCAGCCCCCGCTCGCGCGCCTGAGTGGCGAGCGTCTGTTTGCGGGGCTTGAACGGCAGGTACAGGTCTTCGAGTCGCTTGGTGGACGTGGCCTGTTGAATCAGGTTCGCCAATTCCGGCGTGAGCTTGCCTTGCGACTCGATCGATCGCAGGATCGTTTGCTTGCGTTCCGCGAGTAAGCGCAACCGCGCGAGGCGCAATTCGATCTGCCGAATCTGCTCTTCGTCCAGGCCGCCGGTCTGGTCCTTGCGATAGCGCGTGATGAAAGGAACGGTATTGCCGGCATCCAGCAATTCGACCGTGCTTTCCACTTGCGCCAGCGGCAGACCGACACTCGAGGCAATATCCCCTAGACTGACACTCGTTCTGGCAGACATGTGTGACCAGCAAACCGCTGGCCTCGGCGACCCGTGGACGGCACTAAACCATTGGGCAATCTAGGGATTCGGCGATGACGTGTCAAGCAGCGGAGCGCCGCTAACGGCGGTCGAGCCCAGCGATCGGCGAGAGTCGGGCGCGTCGGCGAGTTTGCGCGATCGCGTGAGTTTCGATCGCGGCGACTAGTTCACCCATTTTACCGCCGCGACGCACATTCTCGTTAGCCTGAGCCCGGGAGGCGAAGGCGTTGCTTTCCGGATGATCCGACTAATCTTCAAGGGCCGCCAGTCCGATCATAATGGGCACGACCGCGAGTCGCCGCGCGCATAGCGCCGCGCTTGCAGCCAGTCGGTCGGTTCCTTACTCACACGGAAGGCGTCGGCATCCATGGCGCGAGCCAGACTTCGTGTTTATTACGGTCCGGAATCCCGCACGTCGACCGGCGCCGTGGAATCCGCTCAGCGACAAGTGACGGTCCCGCTGGGTGAAATCCTGCCGCTGCTGGCCGATGCGGTACAGAGCAAGCGGACTTGGTTGAAGGACTTCACCGAGGACGAAGTGACGATCTCGACCGATCTTTACGAGATTATCCTCGCTTATCAGCATTGCCGCCGGCCTTCGGCCTGATAACGCTGAGGGAAACGCTCGCGCATTTTCGCGATGCAACGCTTCTCCGCTCCCCCGACGCCCTCCCTGCAAGGGAGGAGAGTTTTGCTTAGCTCGGGACGCGCAAAGCATCGGCGGAAGCTGCATTGACCTGTGGGGGCGGTTGTTATTATCCTCCGCCGCGCTGAGCTTCTCGTCTGAGAAGCGGGGCAAGATCGAGGGTCTCG
>CAZUBB010000256.1:0-5159 GCA_964618485.1 uncultured Pirellulales bacterium | reverse complement strand
TGATGCCGATCAGCGATCCCCAATCGCCGGTGCGCCTGTTGATCGGCGACGACGAGTATCTTGTCACGTTCCCCGATACCAAGCCCACGCTGTTTGTCGAGGTCCGCCCGGAACTCGTCAACGGCGCCGACCCCGAAAAAACGCCGGCCAACCGCCTGGTCGATTTCTACCTCGGCGCCGGCAAGATCACATGGCAAAAAGGAACCAACGCCGCCACGGAACTCACGGCCCCGCTCCGCTGGACGACCGATCCGGCGACTCCCGCCGAGATCAACGAAGCGCCGGCCTGGATTCAGGAAGAAAAGCGGATGGTCGCCGAGGCCTACGCCGCGCCGACCATCGAACAGAACGTCGTCAATGACCGCCCAGTGGTCGTCTCATTGAAGGAAGCCGCTGTGCATCGCAAGCGTGAGTTGCGCTCGCTCGCCGCGAAGTGCCTCGCGCTCGTGGGCGAATACGACGACTTCGTCGCGGTCCTCAACGACCCCACGCAATACCCCGCCTGGGACGGCCAGATCGAAGAACTCCGCGCCGACATGGCCCGCAGCCCGGAAGACTCTGCCAAGATCCGCGTAGCGCTCGAAAAATCCCGCGCCGGCGACGCCAAGGGACTCTATCGACTTCTCTGGGGATACGACGAAGACCAGTTCCTCACCGGCGGTGCCGCGCAAGACCTGCTCGCCGACCTGGAACACCCCGACCTCGACTACCGCGTCCTTGCCTACTGGAACCTCCGCCAACGCACCGGCGCCCGGCACCCGTACGATCCGCGCGAAGAAGACAGCAAACAACGCAAAGACCGCGTCGAACTGTGGCAGAAAAAAGTTGCTCAACTCCTCAAAGAAAAAGGCGCCGGCTAAGGAGTCCGCCCGCGAAACACGCCGAACACGCGCAAGAATACAGCAGCGATTTTTTCCACGGAACACACGGGAAAGCACGGAATAATGACAAATGGAGCAACGCGCAATCAGATGATTGAACGCCGCCGCCCTTCTTCAATTGCCCTGCCGTCCGTTACTTCTCCCCTTTCCGTGTCATTCCGTGTTTTCCGTGGACCACTCCTCCTTTCGCGTGCTTAGCGTGTTTCGCGGGCAAACTTTGAATATCGCCAAGCGCGCAATCTCGCAGCATTCAGTGCAGTTCGCGTAGAGAATTACGCGTGCTACGCTATCGCGTCAGCATCACAATCACGAGCACAATGCCGAGAATCAGCACGCTCGCGCCGGCGATTGCCCCGATGATCAGATACGTCGTCTGATCGGCTTCGCCTTTGCGATCGAGGTCGGTCTTTTCCGCGGTTTGCTCCGCGCGCTGGGCTGACTTCTCGGCCTGCAACAGGGCATTCCAATTGTCCTGCTTGATATTCACCGCAGGAATGTCTTCATACTCGCGGCGTTTGACGACCGTCGATTCCCCGGTGATACCGGAACCCAATCCGGAACCCACGCCTGAACCGGCGGTCGTGCCCGGGCTCGACGGCGGACCTTCCAGGTTCGGCTTGCTCCCCTGCAAGATCTGATTCAGCGGCCGGCTCTCTTTGACCGTCGGCCGTTTGAGATCGGCGTCGGTGTCGGTCAGAGCAATCAACTCGTCGACCGTGTAGACGCGATGTCGCGGGACCACGGTGCTCGAACCGCGTCCCTTTTTCTTCTTCGGCGGCTCGCCGGTCGTTTCCGGCGGCTTCGCGGCCTGCGCGATGAGTTGCGCCAAACGATCGGAATTCCCCGCGCCGACCGCCTCGCCTTGCGAAGCCAGCCACGAAGAAAGGTCGTCCCGCACTTCCGCCGCGGTCTGATAGCGGTCTTTCGTCCGCTTCGCCATCATCTTTTTGCAGATGGCAATCAACTCAGGCGGGCAATCCGGACGATCCTTCGTGATCGCCGACGGCTCTTTCGTCTGGTGCATCATCAACCGCTGCGGCAGCGTACCGTCCGGGAATGGCGGATGACCCGTCAGCAGGAAGTACAGCGTGCAACCCAGGCTGTAAATATCGGCGCGGGAGTCAACCATGTGACTATCGAGCGCCTGCTCCGGCGCCAGGTAGTCGGCCGTTCCCATCACGTTTTCGTCGTTCGCAACCGTCAGCGAAGCCTTCTTCGCGTCGTCCTCTTCAAACTTGGCGAGCCCCAGGTCGAGAATCTTTACGATCCCCTTGGGATTCACGAGCAGATTCGCCGGTTTGATGTCGCGGTGAATCAATCCAATCGCATGCGCGTGATCGAGACCGTCAGCGGCCTGGGCGATGTAATTCGCAGCCGATACATACGGCATCACGCCCGTGGCGTCGACCAGCCGCTGCAGGTCTTGCCCCTCGATATACTCCATCACCATGAAGTGGACCGCGGGCGTCGCGCCGTTGTTGCCGATGTCGTACACGCGGACCACGTTCGGATGATCGAGCTGCTGCAGCGCGATGGCCTCGCGGTAGAATCGCTCCAGGTACGAAGAATCCTCCACGCGGTGGCTCGGCAAGACCTTGATCGCCTCGCGCCGCCGCATCAACGTGTGCTCGGCCAGGTAGACCGTGCTCATCCCGCCACTGCCCAGGTGACCAAGCAGCTTATGCTTGCCGAGGAAAAATCCCTTGTGCCGCAGCTCGAACAGCTTTTCCGTCTGCCACGGCGTGAGCAAATTGCGGTCAATTAGGAACTCGCCGATCTCTGCAGCGTCCTCCGGAAACTGCCCGGAATTGTGCTGCTTCAACTCGTCGAGCGCCTGGCTGAGCGCGTCAGGCGCAACGAGATTGCTCTTGCCGACCAGTTCCAGGAACTTGCCGGAAGGAATCTTCGATTTGAATTCAAACCGAGCCATTCAACGAGCCTCATGCGCGGCAGCGAACCAACCGCGCAAAGCGCAACGAGTACTACAAAGGCCTGGTGCGTGGGTGCGGCGAAATGGACCGCGGGATAAGCGATGAGCAACCGACATTGTACAGGTATTACTATATCGCCATGATTCGGCAATTTGAAGCATCTTTGACATGTTTCTCGGCGGAAAATCCTCGACCGTAACGGTTTACACACAATTCATACGTCTTTAAGGGTAGTTACCCGTGACCCTTCCGGGGGAGTCATTAACGGCGATGGCCGCGGTTCCCTCCACCGGGGACCGACCTACAAGACTGCAAAATCCGCGCCGCGACGGTTTGACGATCGCTCCGCCGCACCGTACAACGAGGGGCTCAGGCGGCCGGTGCGTAGAATACCCCGGCGGCCTCTGACGAGAGGTCCCTGCGAGGGGGATCTGTGAACCGGGTCAGGGTCGAAAGGCAGCAGCCCTAAGCATCCATCCACTTGTGCAGTGGGCCTCTCGTCCGGGGCCGCCCTCGGAAGTCTCCCAGCGCTCGTCCCCTCCCTGAATTGCGAGCGGCGCTTGGCGCGAAGGCCCGGATCTCCCATGGCAGGCTCTGAATCTCACCCCGCGCCCCACGGAGATGACGCCAACTACGTCGTCGTCGCCCGCCGCTATCGCCCGCAGAACTTCGCCGAGCTCCTCGGCCAAGACCACGTGTCCAAGGCCCTCGGCGGAGCGATCAACACGAACCGCGTCGGCCACGCCTACCTCTTCACCGGCGCCCGCGGCGTCGGCAAAACCTCCACCGCCCGCATCCTCGCGAAAGCCCTGAACTGCATTCATGGGCCCACCACCAGCCCTTGCGGCGAATGCGACATCTGCGAAGGCATCAGCCAAGGCAGCGACGTCGATGTCCTGGAAATCGACGGCGCCAGCAATCGCGGCATCGACGAAATTCGCGAGCTGCGCCAGAACGTCAATGTCCGCCCCAGCCGCGCCCGCTACAAAATCTACATCATCGACGAAGTCCACATGCTCACCACGCAGGCCTTCAACGCGTTGCTGAAAACGCTGGAAGAGCCCCCAGAGCACGTCAAATTCATCTTCTGCACCACGGAAGCGGACAAAATCCCCATCACCATCTTGTCCCGCTGCCAGCGCTTCGATTTCGCCGGCATCGAAACCAAGTCCATCGCCAACCGCCTCGCGCAAATCGCCCAGGCGGAAGGGGTCGAGGCCGATCCCGAGGCGCTCGCCGTGCTCGCGCGCCGCGCGAACGGCTCCATGCGGGACAGCCAATCGCTCCTCGAACAGCTCCTCTCCTTCGGCGGCCAGAAAATCACCGTCGACGATGTCCAGCGCCTCCTCGGCACGATCGGCGACGAACGCATCGCCGCGCTCGTCCAGGCGATCATCGCCCACGACGCTGCCGCGGCGCTCGCCGAGCTCGACCACGCCTTCAGTCAAGGCGTCGACCCCAGCCTGCTGCTCGATCAACTCCTCGGCTACCTGCGCGATCTCCTCGTCGCCGCCGCCGGTTGCGGCGCGGAAGTCCTCCGCTTCACCTCCGGCGCGCAACAAGCCCAAGTCCTGCAGACAGGCCGCCAACTCGGTTGCGACACGGTTTTGGCGATGACGCAAGTCGTCGATCAAACCCTCTCCCGCATGCGCTATAGCACCTACGGCCGCACGCTCGCCGAACTCGCGATTGTCCGCCTCGCGCGCATGGAGAACCTCTCCTCCCTCTCCGAACTGCTCGGCCAGATTCGCACCGGCGGCGAAATCCGCATCGCGGCCTCAAGTCCCGTGGCGTCCGCGCCAGACCTTAAAAAAAAAGCTCCTGACGTAACCGGCACGACCGAAATAGTCGCGCCGCCTATCTCGAACGGCGCCGCGCAGCATACGGCGCGCAACGGTGATGAACAACTCACCGCGGAACTCGCCCAGCGGCTCTGGCGCGAAGCGCTGGCCAACGTCCACGATTCCGTGAGCGTCGCCGCCGAACACGCGCACGAAGTCCGCATCATCGGTCCCAATCGGCTGGCCGTGGTTTTTAGCGCGCAGTATGATTCCTTCGCGGCGCTGTGCCGGAAGCCCGAGAAACTGGCGAAGCTGGAAAAAGCCTTCGCCGAAGTCTCGGGCCGAACCGTACGGCTGGAGATTGAAATCGTCGGCGACCCGCTGCCGGCCACTGCCAGCCAACCGACCGCCGAAGTGAAAGCCGTCGCGAAGCGCAATCGGTTGAAAGAAGCGTCGGAAAACCCATTCGTCCGCAAAGCGATGGAACTCTTCGACGCCGAACCCGTCGACGTCCGCGACCCCGCGACCGATACCGAGACCTGATCGAAATCATCAAGAGCCGGAAG
>CAZUBB010000255.1:0-5161 GCA_964618485.1 uncultured Pirellulales bacterium | reverse complement strand
AGCTTCGAGCGCATCCACCGCAGCAACCTGGTCGGCATGGGCGTGCTCCCGCTGGAGTTCACCGGCGGCCAGACTTGGCATTCGCTCGGCATGACCGGCGAAGAGATCTTCGACTTCGGCGCCCTCGACGATTCGCTCCAGCCGCGCAGCGAACTGGTCGTGACCGCGCTCCATCCGAACGGCCAGAAGCGCGAATTCACCTGCCGGGTCCGCATCGACACGCCGGTGGAGATGGACTACTACCGCAACGGCGGGATTTTGCAGACGGTGCTGCGGAAGTTGCTGGCGACGCCGTAAGGTGGACGTAGGCTGGCCGGCGCATGCGAGAAAGGGAGCATCGCCAGATTGCAATGGAAGTCGAGGCGCTCGAAGCAATCCTCTTGGAACTCGCGTCCAACGACTGGTTGGAAGCCTGTGCTGCGATTCGAAAACTCATCCCACATGGCGAGGCGGCGACCGCGGCTTTACCCATCCTCATCGAATTGACCTTGCACGACAAAGCTCCCGTCCGTTCCTATAGTTGTGCATTGATCAAGCGAATCGGAAAGTACGCTGTTCCTTTCCTTCGCGCGCAAGCCGCGAACGAATGCCCGCAGCATCGTGCGATGGCGATCGCGCTGCTCACCGAAACTGGATTCCGTTGGTCGACTTCAACGCGGCTCGTGGAGCAGCTACTTATTGATCGACGCGACGATCTTCCCGAGTGGGGCGTCGATCCTGAAGAAATTATCCAGCTGTTCAAAACCGCCCTCGACGACGAATCCTTGGATGTTCGCTTCAAAGCGGCCTGCGCCCTCGAAGAATTCGGCAGGCACATTCCGGAAACCGTCTCGGTGTTCGTCGACGCGCTGGCATCCGGTTCTTCGAATCAGCAGAACTGGGCTGCACTTCACATTGGGCGTATTGGTCCTCCCGCCGTCACCGCACACGATGCGTTGAGAATGGCAACCAAATCGCGGTGTCGCTACACTGCGCTTGCCGCTTCAAACGCCCTCCGACTTATCCGGCCGACTGAGGGCGCGAGCTAGCGGTGCGTTGCTCCGGACGCGCGGATTCTCAACAACTAAGCGACTCTCGCCCCGGCCGGGTGAACGGCGGCATTCGGCAGCAGTTTGAGTCGTACATCGGCGGGCCTTGCCAAGTTATGGCGCAATCCGCGTGCGTGTTGCATGCCGCGGCGAACAATTCGTCGATGATTGTGCGCGGCCCGCCCTACCAAAACGTTGCGCTCAAGGCGTGCCTCACTGCCCCGTAAAAAACCGCTCGTCGATCTGCCGCTTCCCTTGCGCGATCGCATGTTTGACGAGCGCCTCGCGTAGTTCTCGCGGAGAGATTTCGCCCGCTTCCCATTGGCGCCAGAGTTGTTGATGGGGGCGGCGGGCGGCTTCGATGGCGCGGATTTCCGCCGTTGGGACGCGCTCCAGGCGCAGGTCGCGGACGCTGCCGGCGCGGATGGCGTCGCGGGCGGTGAAAAAGCTGTCTGAGGCGCCGTTGGCCACCTCGTCGAGCGATTCCACGACCGCCGCGGCCTTCGCGGCGGCGACGAGGTCGATCTCGGCGCTCACTTCGTTGGCGCTCGCGAGGGCTTCGGCCAGGAGGGCGTTCCCTTTCGCCATTTCGGCCATACGAATCCGCAGCGCTTGCTGCAAGGTTGGAGCGCTCGTCAGCGGTTTTTGCGCTAAGCGGGCGGCGAAGTGATCGTAAATCGCCTCGCGGATTTCCCGGCCGGGCTCATAGAGCGCCTCGCGCCGCGCGACGAGCGTCATGGTCGGCGAAAACAGCGGGCCCGTGGGGGAAATAAAATCTTCGCCGACCGATAAGCCTAGAGTCGAGAGATTCTTCGCTGTGTGCCCGCCGGCGACTGATTCGCTGAACGGGAAAAAGGTGGTTCGCTCGACTGGTGTCTCCTGGGCGCACACGAGCAGCAGGCCGGCGCAATAAGTCTTCACCTTGACGCCGGGGGCGATCTTGCCGCGCAGTTCCGTGACCCGTGCGGTATCGAAATTCAAGTCGAACTCGGTGGGCGAGTCGATGAGCGTCCGCGCGACGTCGGCCATGCGCGCGGCGACGGTCGAATCGGGATGACGCATCACCACGTAGTGCCGCGTTTGCAGAATGAAGGCGTCGAAATTCGTGGCCGGCATCCGGTCGCCCCGCTCTGGCAGATCGACGACCACGATCCGCCGCTTTCCGTCCGGGCCCGTCTCGTCGGTGATCACGCCGACGTGCGTGAACAAGCCTGGAGAAAGACTCGAAAAATGGTTGTACGGCGAAGGGTTCCGCATCAGTAGCCAATCGCCGGGGCGGACCTCGGCGTCGCCGACTTGATACGAATCGCCAGTCACGCCATGGTCGCGCCGTTCGGCGAGCCAGGTGAGCAATTCCTCGCGCCGCGTTTGCTCTTCGTTCGTGAGTTTCTTCGGATCGATGGCGTCGAGCCGTTCGTGCAGTTCGGCGGCCCGAATCAGCGGTTGATAGCCGTCGGCGCCATCTTGCGGGCGTGGATCTTGCGGGACGCCGACGGCGCGAATCGCTTCGATCGCCTGCAACGTCTCACGCGCGGTGCGGCCCGGCAAACGTAAATACTCCACCAGCGGCGGCAGGTGTGACGTGTCAGGCGTCGCCGCACATAGATCGACCACGCGCGCCGCGGGGAACGTGACGGGACCTTCGCGCGGCGTTTCCTGGGCGAGGACATATTTCCAGGCGTTCGCCGCGGCGACGCTGCGCGCTTCGATCGCGGCATCGAGCAACTCGTCGTTCCATTCCTCGTTTCCCTCGGCCACGGCCGCCGCGGCGTTCATCGCATCAAATTGCACGTAACGCAGGCGACCGGTCAAATCGATCAACCGCGAGACGGTTCGCAGGTAAGCTCGCGCGGTTTTGTCGCGCTGGTCATCGTCCGGCAGCGACGCAAACTCGCCGCGCAACGAGAGGAGGCGATCGAGTTGGGCATCCGAGCGGCGCTTGGCGTCGAACATCGCGCGACACGGCACCAGTGGCGCACGCCCCGGCACGATCCGCTGCTCCGACAGCAGCGCGCAGGCGCGTTCCAATTGGCGGGCCGCGTTATCGACCCCACGGGTATCGAACGCGGCAAAGCCCGCGGCAGATGTCGGCAGCGCGGCTTCGAGTTGCTTCAGCGACGCTTCGACGTCGGTTGCAGATTGCCCCGCGGCGCGGCCGCAAAGCAGCGCAACGAGACAGAGCCAGCCCAGGCTGGCGAACGCGCGGGAAGGTGACATGGCGTGGGCGTGGGAGCGGAACGGTCGGTATAAAGGGGAAACGAGCCCTCCCGGCTCGCCTATTTCTATACCTCGCCGGTGGCGAAAGTGCCACTGAAAAGCGTGCGGTTCTGAGGGTTGTGCCGACGGTGGCCCACGTACCGCGATGCGCCGTTACTACGAACGATGACCATTGCAGGAGACCTGCGGTCGGAGCGGTGGCACGCTCGTGAGACCGTGCCGCAACCGTGCGGAGCGGTGGCACGGCCGTGAGACCGTGCCATAACCGCGATCACTCTCCCGGCTCGCGAAAGAAAAGCCGCGGTCGCTACCCGCTGCGCTTTCCGTTCGGAGCGAAGAGGCCGCCGATAACCATACCGGCCCCGGCGACGGCGATGATTCCGGCGATCCAGGTCAAGCGAGCGTTCTCGTCCCGGTCTTGCTGATACTTCGCCGCGACCGCGGTGTCGAGCGGCTGAAAGCCTTCCTGGAATTGGATCCAGAGATTGACCAAGGCCTCGGGGGGCATGTATTCAAATTCCCTCGCGGCCATTTCGCGCGAAGGTTCCACGGGGCGTTTCCAAATGAGTATGGTGGTCGCAATGCCGCCAAACAACAGGCAGACCAGTCCCGCGGTCAGTAGCTGGTTGCGCAATCCCCAACTGCCACCTGAATCCGGACGGAGGTCTTCGTCGCGACCGCCGATGCGCGGTAGGGCATTCAGCCCGCGCGACGTGGGAACCTTCACCTGTGCCCCACAGGAACAGGTCACCATCAGCCCGGCGTCTTTCGAACTGACGGGAATCTGGTTACCGCAGGCACAAGGAAGCAGGAAGGGCATGGGGGGGAGGAGAAAAGGAGAAGAGAAGAAAAGGAGAAAAGAATCTAGGATGTAACGTCTAGGAATGAACAGGACTTGTTATTAGTGCGACGATTGAACCGTCCTCCATGATTCTATCACAACTTCTTTTCTTCTCTTCTCCTCTTCTCCTCTACTCCGGCACTGCCGAGCCGCGGTTGGCCCACCAGGGGAGGGTGATTCCGCCGTCGATCAGGATCGAGCTGCCGGTCATGTAGTCGCTGGCTGGGTCGCAGAGAAACACGGCTCCGCGGGCCACCTCGTCTGGGCGGCCCATCCGCTTCCACGGGAGCTTGGCGCCTCCCCGTTCGAGCGCCTCTTCGCTGGCGAATTTCCGCTCGCCGGGCGTGTCGATCCAGCCGGGGTGAATCATGTTCACGCGGATGCGGTGGTCGACCAACTCGAGCGCCGCGGTCCGGGCCATCTGGTCGTTGGCGGCCTTCGACATATTGTAGGCCATGGCGCGGGGGACGGGCACGTAGGCGTGCGGCGAGCTGACCAGGACGATCGAGCCGCCGCCCCCCTGCTTGATTATCTGCCGAGCGGAGGCCCAGAGCAGGTTGAAAGCCCCCCACATCGTGACATTCACGGTTCGCTCGAAGCCGGCAAGGTCGGCCTCGTAAAACAGCTCCCGGTCGCTGTAGGCGGCGTTCGACACGGCGATATCGAGCTTGCCGAAGCATTCCGCGACCTGCTGAACCATGCGTTCGTTCGCAGCGCGATCCGCGACGTCGGCTTGCAGCGGGATTGCATCGCGACCTAGCTGGCGAATCGCTTGGACGACTTCATCCGCCTCGTCCGGATGCGAACGGAAGTTGATCCCGACATCGGCGCCGGCTTCTGCGAGGGCGATAGCAATGGCGCGGCCGATGCCGCGGCTTGCCCCGGTCACGAGCGCGGACTTCCCGGCGAGCACTTGCGGAATGGCGGTGGACGTTGCGCTCATGAATTCCCATTCCCGGTGGCGGAAGGAAATTCATGCTACCGGCCGCATCCGGCGGCAACAAGGAACCGCCCTGGCGAGCCAGGACAACTGCGTTCTCGAATTTCCGAACCGGGCTCGGGTTGGGTTGCGTAG
>CAZUBB010000254.1:0-5249 GCA_964618485.1 uncultured Pirellulales bacterium | reverse complement strand
CGGATCGACTTCTTGATCGCCGACGCGGATGATCGGACGCGGGAGCTGCGACGACAGGAACGGCGAGAAATCGAATCGGCCAACGACGGTGATATCGGCCAGCGGCGTGCCAAGGACAATTCGCGAGTTCCCCACGCCCGCGGCCGCAACCGACACCAGGTCCAAGGGGAGCAGTCCACCCAGTCCCAGCGCCGCAGCCAGCCCCGATTCCGTGGACGCGGAGGCCCCGGCGACCGAGAATTGTCCGTCGCGCCGCACTTCGATTTCCGTAGCCGTGGCGACGATCGGTTCGTTGAGTAACGGAATCGTAAGCGCCGCGCTCGGCGCCGAGAACAAGAGATCGTTTGCTTGCGCCGCGGGATTCCAGAAGAGCGTGCCACCCAGCACGTTAAGGGCGACATCCGCCGGAAACGATGCGGTCACTCGGCGCGTGGCGATGGTTAGTTCACCGTTGAGCAAGTCAAGCGTGCCGTCGAGCGCCGGCGCGTCGTCAGCCGGAGCGTCGTCCGTCATGGATGCGGAAATTGTCCCGCCTGGGAATATCGTGGCCGACGAGGCGGTCACTTGAATCGCACCGGCAACCGGCGCCGCATTCCCCGCGGCGACCAGCAAGTCTTGAAGTTCCACGCGCGTTCCCTGCATCGCGACGATTTCGCCGAGCGTGACGCCGAACCCTTGGTCGCCGCCGAACAACAGGCTGTCCAGACTCAAGCCATTGCGGCGAATCACCAACTCCGTCAGCGTGGCAGTCGGAATGCTCGGGTAAAGCGGCAGCGAAGCCACGGCCTGGGCCAAGGTGGCAATCACGGCCGTGGGACTCACGTTGTGCGGATCGTACGTGACCGTGACTGCCGGATCGCCCGTGGCCGTAACTCGGAGCGCACCAAAATCCGCCTCGATCGAGCCGGCGGCGAAGCGAATGACCTGATTGCCGTCGATCGAACCGGCGATATCGAACAAGCTAACAACGCCGTCGGGAATCTCGGTAGGCGGCGCCACTTCGGGCAAGACGACCACGGCCGCGGCGGTCAACTCGACTGCGATGTCGGAGCTCGATGGCGTAGCGAAGGGTACGTCGATCTCAAGCGTCGCCACGACGTCGTCGACCCACAGAACGGCTGGGTTCGATCCCAGATAGTAGCCACCAGGAGATTGGCCGCCGGCGAACATGCCAACCACCGTGGCATCGAAGGTTTGCGCGTCGAACGTCGAGTCGATCGCGAACTGAATCAGCACCGCTTCGCTGCCGAGAAATGCGGTCAGTTCTCCCGTGAATTGGCCGGAGAACACGGCAGCGCCGATCGTCATTTCCAGCAGCCAATCTTCGAGTTCAAAACCGCCGTAGGCATAGCTTGCCTCTGCGTCAATCGTCGCGGTGATGCGCCAGACGCCATCGTAAATGCCAACCGCGGAAAGGCTCGCTTCGATGGGGCCGGCGCCGGTGTTCTCGGTCAGCCCGGGGAATGTCACATCGCCCGTGATGACGACCGAGGTGGTACTGACCTCGACCGTAGGCCCTTCGCTTTCGACCAGCCAATGGCTTTCCCAAGTCAACGTCGCAGGGCCGATCGTGAAATCAAGGTTCAGTGACGCGTCGCCCGATGCAGTTGCAACCAGAAACGTGGAGGGATCGGCTGACAGTTCTATTAAGCGATGCTTGGCAGAAGGGTTGTTCATTTGCAGCTGCACGTCGAACGATGCCGATGCGTTGGCGCTGCCGGTTAACTCGACGCCGGTCTCGCCGCCCACCACGCCGGCGCCGTGCACGGAACCGACTGCGGTCAGATCGTTTAATCGCAAGTTGCTGCCGCCCAGCAGGAAGAATCCGTTGGAGTCGACGCCAAACGTCAACGCGGCGTTCAAGTCGCCTTCGAGCATCAAGTCGCCATCCAGTTGCGGCGAGCCGGCCAAATCGGCCAACAAGCCCGGAGTCTGGTCATTGAATGGGCCAATCGCCGTCTCCAGCGGTACATTCTGTACGAATTGCACGCGGATCAAATCGTCCGGCGCGCAGGCGGGTTCCCCTTCGATGCAGATGACTTGGAATCCCAAGGCGGACAATGCGTCACGCAGGTCGTTCAACGTATCGACGACGTCGTTGGCGCTCGGCAACCAGGAGGTTACAAACTCCTCGACGAGCGTTGGCAGTTCGAAGATCACCGCTAATTCATCGGGCACGACCGGCAGCTCAAAGTCGTCGATGTCAAACAGGCCCACCCAATCCTTCAGCGTCTCGCGCAAGTGCGCGAGGCCCTCGTTGAACTGGTCACGGATGAGCTCGGCGGGCGAGCCAACGGACGGCGCCGTCGTTAGGACGAAGTTTCCGTCGAGATAGGACGGCACGAGGACTTTACCGCCGCCAATGCCAAGTCCTTGAACAGATGCGAATTGCCCGTTGCGCACGGCAGCCGTCAACGGCACAAAGGCATCGCCAACTTCTGGCGCGAAGTTATCGACCATCGCGACTTGCGCGACGCCGTTGAGCGTGGCCACGCCATTGACGATCAGTCGGTCGTACTGCGTCCCGGCGTTCAGCCCGCCGGCCTGGAACCGCACCAGGCTCGACGCGGACAGCATCAAGTTGCCGTCGATGAGCAATTGCCCGACACCGTCGCCGGGTTCGATCACACCAGCATTCTGTACATGAGCGTCGACGGTTCCTGCTCCGCGCAATGTTCCGCCATCGATTTCGAGGATCCCGTTCGATGTAATGTTCCCGCCTTCGAGCCGCAGCGATCCGCGGTTTTGCTCGTATCCGTCGGCGAAGTGGATCGCGCCGGTCTCGATGCGCCATTCGCCAGCGTTGATGACTTCAACGCCGCTCGCAAACGTGGTCGTGCCGCCGGTGGAACGCTTGCGGATCTGTCCCGCGTTGATGACTCGGGCCTGCGCGGTACGTGCGCTGACTGTCTGGTCGACGTCAATTTCCAACGTGGCGGTAGGCCCCACTGACAGCAGTCCCCCGAGCGCGATGCCCCCGCCAGTCCACAGGCCGTCGCCGTCGAGGATTAGCGTACCGTCCAGAGTATGGCTCAAGTTAGTGCTGATTGCGAACGTCGCGGCCGGATCCACTTGCAGTTCCGCGCTTTGATCGATGGCGCCGGATTCCCATTGCAAGTGCCGACGAATCGTGGCCGTATGCGGACCAAACACGGTTCCGAACGTTCGCAGCGACAGACCGTCGATGTCGGCATTTGCCTCCAGGTGAAGTTCGCCGGTGGCGGAACCACCTACGCGCAGCATTCCGTCCCCCAGCACGCGGCTGCCATCCTGCAACCGAAATGTTCCCGCTACGTCGACGAAGGCGCCGGCGGCAATCAGCACATCTCCGGTCAAAGTAGTAGTGCCATCGAGGTACAGAACTCCCGTTTGTACGTCGACCGTCCCTGAATGCACAAATGCCGTTGTGCCGCTGAAGGTGGTAAAGCCTGTCGTCGTCGTCTTGCGCAGTGTTCCTTGATTCACGACCTGCGCCGGACCAGATCGCGTGGAGATCGTTTGATCGACCGCAATCTCGAACACGCCGCCTGGCTCGACCAGCAGCGTTCCGCCCAGGCCGATCCCGCCGCCGGTCCATTGCCCGCTGCCCTGAACCGTCAATTGTCCGTCGAGGGTGTGGCCGGCGCCGGTGCTGATCAACAACGTGGCCTGGGGATCCGTGACCACCGTGGCATTCGCGTTGATGGCGCCGGCTTGCCAGTCGAGGTGCTTCTGGACCATGACCGGCTGTGGGCCGGAGATCGAACCGAAATTGCGCAGGACCAAGTGGTCGACCTGGGCCGCCGTGGACACGACGACGTCTCCGGCGGCCGAACCGCCGACACGTAGCGTACCTTCACCGGTGACATTGGCGCTGAGCGTCGTTGTGCCCGCAACGTCGATGAATGCGCCGGCCGCAATTTGCATCGGCCCGCTGGAATTCACCGCGCCGTCCAAGTAAAGCGTGCCAGTTTGTACGTCGACCGTTCCGGAATGCACAAAAGCCGTTGTGCCGCTGAAGTTGGCAACTCCAGTCGTCGTCGTTTTGCGCAGTGTTCCTTGATTCACGACCTGCGCCGGACCAGATCGCGTGGAGATCGTTTGATCGACCGCAATCTCGAACACGCCGCCTGGCTCGACCAGCAGCGTTCCGCCCAGGCCGATCCCGCCGCCGGTCCATTGCCCGCTGCCCTGAACCGTCAATTGTCCGTCGAGGGTGTGGCCGGCGCCGGTGCTGATCAACAACGTGGCCTGGGGTTCCGTGACCACCGTGGCATTCGTGTTGATGCTCCCAGCTTGCCATTCGAAGTGATCGAGTACGGTGATCGTCTGCGGCCCGGAGACAGACCCAAAGGAGCGCAACATCAAACGATCGACTTCAATGGCTGAGGAGGCGACGACATCCCCCGTCGCTGAACCGCCCACGCGGAGCGCGCCTTCTCCCGTAACGTTGGCGCCGGCGGTCATGGTCATCGTGCCGGCGACATCGATGAACGCGCCGGCCGCGATCTGCATGGGCCCGCTGGAATCCACCGCGCCGTCCAAGTAAAGCGTCCCCGTTTGGACGTCCACCGTTCCGGAATTGATGAACGCCGTCGTGCCGCTGAAGTTGGTGACGCCCGCCGTCGTGGTTTTGCGCAACGTTCCCTGGTTGACGACCTGATTCGGTCCCGATCGCGTGGAGATCGTCTGATCCGATGCAATCACGAACACGCCGCTAGGCTCGACCAGCAGCTTGCCGCCCAGACCGATCCCGCCGCTTGTCCATTGGCCGTTTCCCTGAACCGTCAATTGTCCGTCGAGCGTGTGGCTCGCGCCGGTGCCGATCAGCACCGTCGCGATCGGTTCCGTTACGATGGTTGCACTCACATTGATGGTGCCGGATTGCCAGTCGAAATGCTTCTGGACGTTCACCGGCTGTGGGCCAGAGATCGAACCGAAAGTGCGCAGGACCAAGTGGTCGACCTGTGCCGCCGCGGACACGACGACGTCTCCGGCGGCCGAACCGCCGACACGTAACGTACCTTCGCCGGTGACATTGGCGCTGAGCGTCGTTGTGCCCGCAATGTCGATGAATGCGCCGGCCGCAATTTGCATCGGCCCGCTGGAATTCACCGCGCCGTCCAAGTAAAGCGTGCCAGTTTGTACGTCGACCGTTCCGGAATGCACAAAAGCCGTTGTGCCGCTGAAGTTGGCAACTCCAGTCGTCGTCGTTTTGCGCAGTGTTCCTTGATTCACGACCTGCGCCGGACCAGATCGCGTGGAGATCG
>CAZUBB010000253.1:0-5264 GCA_964618485.1 uncultured Pirellulales bacterium | reverse complement strand
GATGCGACGTCCGAATTGAGCGGCGTCGATTTCAGCGGCGGCCGCGGCATCGATTTGACGGCGATTTCCAAGCCGAATGCGTTGTACCCGGGTCAGTCGCCGATTTGGCGCGTCGTCACGCGGCGCTCGCAGATTTTGGGCGGCGACGCCCCGCCGCCGATGGACCATCTTGACCACCAATTGCCGGAATTGCCGACGGCGGCGATCGATCGCATCGCGTACTTTACTGCCAGCAATCAGCCTGGGGTCAATAGCCCTGTTCCGGCGGCGGCGGCGGCGCGCGTGCCGGTGTTTCACCGTGAACCGAATTTCGAAGTGCGGATGATTCGGCCCGGCGGTTACGCGATTATTGCCCCCGCGGGCGCCGTCGATCTACAGGGCGATCCGGCGGCCTCGGCCCGGCGTTATCGGACTTTCTTTGGCGAACGATTGAACCCCACGACGCGCGAGAACCGTTACCCGTTCTTCCTGCATTTTGAGAATGGCTATGCCGAGCCGCGCCGTCAGGGAGTTCCGCAGGAATTTCCGCTCGCGGCCGATCAACAGCCCGCGGGCTTCGTAGTGGACAACGTGACGCGCCAGGGGGGCTCGCGGATGCTGCGATTCAGCATCTCGGAGCCGAACGACGGGTATCCGATTCCGCCGGCCGCGCGGCAGACGTTGCCGAACCATCCCGACGATTTCTTCATCGCCGGGCAAGAAGTCGATACGCCGTATGACCTGCAGTACAACACCGATGCGGTGGCGCAAGCGACGATTCAGAAGGACGGGTACGAAGAGGTCGGCAGTTCGATGGTGTATCTGGAGCGGCTGGCCGATCCTAGTCGCCCGTGGCATGCGGACGCGAATCCGTACATCACGATCGACCGCGCGTACGTCGGGCTTCGCACTTACAACGGCGAGCAAGACCCATCGCACGCGGGCGCACGCGGTGAAGAGATTGGAAACGCCGTCTTCGTCCGCGATCAAGAGACCTTTGATTCGTTCCGTCGCGGTTCGGAGTCCGGCGCCGCGGACCCGGCGCGCGCCGCGGTGCGCAATATCTGGTCGCCGCTGACCGCGCCGGACGCCGTTGCGGACGTGTTGAATGAGCTGCCCGCGAATGCTTCGAGTCCCGATCGTCCGTGCACGCACAGCACTTTCGGCTACTTGAACGGTTATGCCACGGCGAACAAGGAGTTCGGACCAGGCATTACGCCGGCCGCCAACTTGACGATGCCGACTCCTTCAGGGACGCCGTTCAAGTTCGCGGGATCGCCGGCGACGTCGCCCGCGAACCCCACGGCGCCGGCGGATACGTTCCCTTGGCTGACATGGAACAATCGCCCCTTCGCGTCACCCATCGAATTGCTGATGGTGCCGGCGACAACTCCGCCGGGGTTGCTCGTCGAACATGGCGTGGCGAATGCGACGATCGCGAATGATGTGTATTCGGTTGACGCCACGACCGGTCCAAGTCGCGCGCCTTACCAGGACTTGTTTCGCCACCTGCAGAACTTCTTCAACTCCGCCAACATCCGAGGCGACGCGCAGGAGTTTTATCGACTCTTCGATTACGTCGAGGTGCCGTCGCGCTATGCGGGGACGACCGACATGCTCGATGCCGCCGAGTTCACCGGGGGAGATCACCGGTTGAATCCGCCGTTCAACCAGCTCTCGCGCTTCCGCGAGCCGGGCAAGATCAACTTGAACACCGTATTCGATCCGCGCGTCTGGGATGCGCTGACCGACGGCGCGTTTGGTTTGAGCAACAATCCGGCATTACCGGAGCGTTGGGACGACCTTTACAGGTCGCGGCAAGGCTACGACGGACAGATGGCGCAATTTAACGTCAACTATCCCACGATGTTCTCGAATCCCTTCCGCCCGGCCGGGACGAATCCTTTCGTGCCGCAAGTGCCCCGGCCCAAGAACGGCGGGATTCCCGATCCGAACGGCACGCCCGATGCCGCCGACCCGACGGGGTTGATGCAATCGCGCGACGTGAACGTGACTCTCTTGCGGCGACAGAGATGGAACAGTAACAACCCCCTGCTGACCATGCCCGATCCGGCTGACACGATGACGGGGGCCTCGGTCGACTCGAAGCGTAACCCGTACTTCCGCTACGCCGGCCTGGAGAAGATCTACAACAGCGTCACGACGCGGTCGAACGTGTATGCGATCTGGATCACGGTGGGGTACTTCGAGGTCACTCCGGCGCCGATCGGCCCGACGCATCCGGATGGTTGGCAGTTGGGGCCGGAAGTCGGGACCGACACCGGCGAGATCCAACGGCATCGCGCGTTCTATCTCTATGACCGCACGATTCCGGTCGGCTTCCAACGCGGCGAAACGCTGAACGTGGAAGACGGGCTGCTGATTCAGCGGTACTTGGAGTAGGAAGTGGGAACGATGAAGTACGAACGACGGAGCTGATGCTGCTCAGTTCATCGTTCGTACTTCTGACTTCATACTTCTGACTTCACACTTTCCTCCCCAGCTCCCAGCCGTGGTTGGTGAGCTGGAATTGTTCGCGCGTTTCGGCGCGGAGGAGTTGCAGTTCTACGAGGTGATGGAGCGCGTGGACGTACTGCTCCGCGACGTCACGATGGTGCGGATCATGGAACGCGCGGAGCTTGGTCCGCACCGCCGGCCCGCGGGTGTCGGCCTTGGCGAAGAGGGCCAGTTGACCGCCATTGGTGCGGGCGGCCTTCAACAATTCTCGCTCCTGGTTGGACAGTTCTTCGAGTTCAATGTTCATGGCGGAACTCGGGCGACGGAGAAGTGAAATTGGATTAGGAAGAGTTCACCACAGAGGCACAGAGAGGAGTGGAGAGGCCGAACTTGAATCGCTCGTGAGAGTGGAATGACAAGACATCGCGACCACTAGCAGGCGACGGCGTTGTTGGAAATTTCGGTAAGCTTCGCTCCTCGTATCGGCTCCGTGTCCTCCGTGCCTCTGTGGTGAAATCAAGACGAGGCGGCGGCCAGGGCCCGTTTGGTGAGGGAGGGCCATTCGACGTCGACGCGGGTATGGAGACGTTCCGCGACTTCGCTGCAATCGCCGTAGCCGCGCGAGAGCAGGTCGGCGACGCGATCGAGGGGCAGTCGCTCCGCTTCGTAAAATAAGACGAGATCGCCGGTCGGATTGGGCACGACGGTGGCGACTTCGCCCACCGCCTGTTGCATGGCGTTGGCGAAGCGATGGGCCGCCTCGCCGGCCGGGGCCGCCAGGAATAGCCGCTTGGCGCCACCGACGCAGAGCACGCTCGGCGTAGCGAGCGCGGACCATTGCTGAAGCTGTTCGGCGAGCTCGGCCTCCTCGGGATACGCTTCCACGAGCACGCGCGCGACGTCGAACTCGGAGAGCGCTCGCAAGATCGCGCGGCGGGCCTCGGCCACAAGAATTCCGGGGAGCCGGGGACGCAGGTCGCGCTTTTCCAGGGCGGCGCGGACGCCGCCGGCGGCGTTGAGATAGCGTTCGCGAATATCGCGATCGAACTCGCTCGTGAGCGCCGGCAGTCGATGCCGGATAAAGTCATTCGCGGCGACGCGAACCGCCGCCATGGGGCCGGAAAGCGCGCCGGCGTCGACCGAGGCCGGCGTGGCGTCGAATGCTGCCGTCAGCTCGTTGAGGTCTTTGCGCAGCGACTTCAATTGATCCTGCGTGGACGTCACGCGCGCGAGTAGCTGCCGCACGAGTAAGTGCAGGCCGGAGAGACTTACTTCGCGGAGGCGAATCTCGAAATACTCACCCAGGCGCACGGACGTCTGATCGAGCAGCGTCCCCGCCTTGGCGCGGGAGCTGGACGTTCCGGCGGCGAGCGTTTGCTGGATCAACAGATCCCACGGCTCCATTTGGGCGCGGAGCATCTGCAGGTGCTCGATCACGCGCTGCTCGGTCGCGGCCAGATGGCGCTGGAACCAGTCGACGGCCTGCTCGGCGCCGCGAGCGCCCGAGCCGGGTGACTCGGCGAGGTTCATCAGCCATTGTTGCAAAGCCTGGCCGCGATGCGTCGCGAACTGCGATACCTGGGCTTCGACGGCGCGCGTGAGCGTGACGGCGTTCTCGTCGAAGACTTCCGACGTCTTGCGATTGCCTAAGACGGCGTTGATGGCCTGGAACGCGCGCCGCACCTGGGTGAGTGGATCGATGGGCTGGTCGCCGGTGTTCAAGCGTTCGAGCGTGCTCCGCCAGTACGCGGCGCGATCCCCGCCGAGCGTGCGATCGATCGATTGCACGACCGTGGCGAAGAGTTGTTCGTATTCCAGTTCTTCCTGCTGAGCATGTTCGGCGCAGTGCCCCGATAGCGTGTCCTCCTGCTGCGCGGGTTTTTCAGCGTCGGGAAGACGAAATTCCAATAGGCTGTTCGATCGCGCCTCGCGAAGCGGCGCTTGTTCGCCGCGCCAGTAGCGGACGAGGCTGGCGCAGAGCTTCTCCGCCAGCACGCTGGGGAGTGCGCCCTGCGTGGCGCCGATTTGCGTCACGCCGAACGATCGCAGCCGATTGCGTTGCGAACGCAGGCTCGTGCTGGCGGCGGACTCGAGACGCGTCTGATCCAAGAGCGCGCCGCTCGTCGTGGCGATATCCTGGAACAAATACTCGGCGACGACATCCAGCGAGTTTTCGAATTCCTGCTCGTTAAGCCGCTCGCCAAGGTTCACCAGGTAGGTCGGCGGAAGTTGCGCCGCGTGTCCCTGAAACGCAGGGATGTTGAGCGCCGCTTCGCCCGGATAGTGCCCGCGGCCGCAATGCAGTAACTCGGTGAGGAACGACCTCGCGTTGGCGGCGGCGAGTTCCTTGAACTCACTACGCAGTCCGGTCGAGTACGTGAATACCGAGCAGAGCCCGTCCTCGCTCAGATGCAGGTCGTGAATCAGAGAGCGGAGCAGATACAGGACGTCAATCGCGCAGCCTCCGCCCGTTCCGCCGGCGATCGACGAGAGGAGCACGACGCGCGGCCGGGGATCGCGGCACTTCCAGCTTGTCCGCTCGGCGAACTCCTCGGAAACCTGCGGCTCGGCGATGCGCGCCAGGTGTCCGCGCAAGAGCTCGCGCAGTTTCGCGCCGTGGTCGACGAGCGCAAGCCTCCCGAGCGGCCTCAGCCCTTCGGTCTCGAGCGAGCGCGGGATATTGTAGAGCCAGCGCCGGCTGAGCCATTGCAACAGCTTGCCCGAGTCCGCGCGATATTCTTCCGGCTTGCGGAGGGGCATCGCGTAAGTGTCGGCGACTTCGAGCGAGAGCCCTTTTTCCGCATCCGTGGCCTCGTCAAACGCTTTGA